>JAPLWY010000130.1 GCA_026396355.1 Microcaldota archaeon | reverse complement strand
TCGCAATCCAGACAACAGTTTCCCAAGGCACGCTTGCGGTAGGCACCAATGTGACTTTAGTGCATGGCGGAGTCGAGCTTTACAGCCAGAAGGCGGACTCATCAGGAATGACGAACTTCAACCTGACTGCTGGAAGCTATTTTGTGCTCCTTCAGAGAGGCGGCTACCCGCTCCATGTTTCACTCATCAATGTGGAAGGGAACGCCAACTTCACACTCAACATACGCCAGCAGATTTCATACGCTAGTGCATATGGATGCATAGGGGGGGCAAGCAATTTCTCGCAGACCTCGATTTCAGTATATTCGGATGAAAAAATATCTGGCAAGTACGCGCCTGACAAAAACGGATGCTATATCGTCCAATTCCTTCCAGAGGGCAATTATAACATGGTATTCGAATCGTCTGGCTTCCAGCCACAGACCACCAGTGTTTATCTCCGCACCTCGGAATTCCTTGAAACAAACATTGTGCTTGTGCCTGTGGCTGTTCAATCCCAACTGCCTCCTGAAATAACAATTTCTTCCCCAAAAACCTCAGAGATCTCATCAATAATTGAAATGGTGCTTTATGCAAATGGCGCTCCGCTTGCCAACCAGGAAATATCAGTTCTGACTCCAGACGGAGCAATATCTGCAATCACTGACTCGCAAGGCAAGGCACGCGTGAACGGCGTCAAGCCAGGGGCATATATTTTCACTTACAAAGGCATGACTACAACCACTACCATTACCGCTCCTGCAAAGGAAGAAAAGCCTGCCAACGCCAGCACAGTTGCAACGGCTCCAATCGAGACGGTCGTGCCGCCCTCTTCAGCAAGTGCATCTTCAGATGATGGCACCTGGGCAATTATCCTTGTTGCGTTTGTGGCTGTCGTCTGCGCAGTCGTTGGCGTGTTTGCAATCATATTTGTCATGAGAAGCCAGCGCAAAGGGCAATCCGGTGAACATGCAAAAGAGCACGCAAAACACAATAAGCGGTGATTAATTGCCATTCAACCCGGAAAAATTCATCGTCCAATCCATACTTTCCATGCGTAATGCAGTTGGAAAGGAAAAAGCCATAATCGCCGTTTCTGGCGGCGTGGACTCATCAGTTGCCGCAGCAATCGCCACAAAAGCGCTTGGTAAACGGATACACTGCGTGTTTGTGGACACCGGGCTCATGCGGAAAGGCGAGGCAAAGCAGGCAAAAGCAATGCTTGCGCGCGCAGGCGTAAAGCTTAATGTGGTGAATGCATCAGACATATTTTTCCGTGCTCTCTTTGGAGTTTCAGACCCTGAGAAAAAGCGCAAGATAATCGGGGAAAAATTCATCCGCGTGTTCGAGGCAGAGGCAAAAAAAACAGGCGCGAAATTTCTCATTCAAGGCACAATCGCCCCTGACTGGATTGAAAGCGGAGGGGGCAGCCGGGACACCATAAAATCTCACCACAACGTTGGCGGGCTTCCGAAAAAGATGGGCATGCGGCTTTGCGAGCCATTGCGCGACTTGTACAAGCACGAAGTGCGCATTGTTTCCCGCAAGCTCGGGCTGCGTTCAGAAATATCAGAGCGCCAGCCTTTCCCAGGCCCAGGGCTTGCAGTCCGCATAGTCGGCGAAATCACGCGTGAAAAGGCGGGTATAGTGCGCGAGGCTTGCGCAATTGTTGAGGAGGAAATACGCGCGGCTTCAGAGGCGGGCAAGATGGAGCTTCCCTGGCAGTATTTCGCAGCGCTGCTTCCCACCAAGACAGTGGGCGTGCGCGGGGACGAGCGCTCCTATCAATACACAATCGTGGTGCGCGCAGTCCGCTCGCTTGACGGCATGACTGCGAATTTCTCGTGCATTCCACCTGAAACGCTCCAAAAGATTTCAACCCGGATAACAAACGAGATACGCTTCGCAGGCCGGGTGCTCTACGATATCACGAACAAGCCGCCTGCAACAGTGGAGCTGGAGTGAGCCGATGCCGATTCTGATAGTGGACATGGGCAGCCAATACACGCATGTCATCTGGCGCGCAATCCGCGACTTGGGGCATGATGGGAAAATAGTGCAGAAGAAAGTTTCACGCACTGAGCTCGATTCTTCGGATGCAGTGATTCTTTCAGGCGGACCCTCCTCAGTTACAAAAGACGATTTTCATGCGCTGCCTCTCTTCATAAAGGAAAAGCCAGACTCCCAGCCCCTGCTTGGCATCTGCTTGGGCCACCAGCTGGTTGCGCAGTCGCTTGGCGGAAAAGTGGTGAAGGGGAAAAATGCGGAATACGGAATTTCGAGAATAGACATAGACTTGCAAGGCACTTTGCTCGAAGGCGTTCCAACCAAATTCAATGCCTGGGTTTCCCATTTTGACGAAGTGGCAAAAATGCCCAAGGGCTTTGTTTCTCTCGCGCACTC
>JAPLWY010000070.1 GCA_026396355.1 Microcaldota archaeon | reverse complement strand
TCCTGAGGGCAGATTGACTACTTGTTACTGAGCCGTACACCGTCCGTCGAAGCCGACGGGCAGATTTGCATGGCTTAGGCGTACTCTGATAGCAGTGTCCTCCAGCAGGATCAACTGGAGTCATAGAAGCATTCTGTCCGCATTCATTACATTTGCATTCCCATGCAAATGCCGCCAAAATCCTCTCGGATCTTGGCATTGGCTGATCTTATGGATCAGCGGTAAGCACTCATAATCGCTCTTTCCTTGTAGTTGCCTGAAGCGTGCGTCGAACGTGAAAGTATCGCGTTCCCATTTGTGCGCATCCACAGTAAGTGGATGAAGACTTTCGGTGTGCGCGACTGCGCATCAAAAATCTGTTCGTCCCCTCCTTTACGAGAAGACAAAATTCGCGGACTTTAGTATAATGCCAAAGGTTTATATATCTGACGTCAGTGCCGGATTTTTCTCTCGCGTTCTCATAGACTTGGCGGTCTACGCGCCTTCGCTTCGCGCTTTTCCCGGCGCCGTTCAATAGTTCTTGACATTGCTTATGTCCACTGGTATGCCAAACTCGAAAACAGTGCCCTTCCCAATCCCGGGGCTGCTGATTGTTATCTCCATGCCGGTCAGGTCTGCAATGAAAGGGAGCAGGCGCATTGTGGTGCTATTGGATCACGCGACGTAGTTTTTAAAGACGCCCCTGGCAATGACTTTTCCTAGCCTTTCCATGGTGATGCCAATTCCGTTGTCCTCCATCCTTACAACCACTGTGCCGGCATCTTTCCTGGTGCATGAAACTTTCACCTTTGGCTTCTGAATTGCTGCGTTCTGGTATTCTCTCCCTATAAATTTCACATTATCGAGGTAGGCGGTAAATGACGCCTTGAAAAGGTTCTGTATCACATTCTCGATTGCAAACCTGGCAAGCGGCAATATGTTATACACTACTCCTGGATTTGACAAGTCGAATTCAACATTCTTATTGTAAAGCTTGCGGAGCTTGTCGTTCTCTTTTTTTACAATCATATCCTGGCGCTTCTCCAAAACGTCATTCACCGTGTTCCATTCCAAATTGTCTTTACCCCCTAAGTCCTTGCCTGCCGCTTCAAACTCCCGCCTTTTTTTCTCGATTTCTCTCTTGAAAAAATCCTCACCTTTGTTTCCAGGAGTTCCAATTCTTACCCTAGAGGCGTCCTTTTGGCTGTTTAGGGCACTATATATCAAGGCGCCTATGTCAATGGCTTCAATCGAGCTGTTCATGCTGTTTGTCAAGAGAGCGATATACCCTCTGCAGATCTCTATTGACGCCACAATCCTTGCTTCTACAAAGCCTTTCATCTTGGCGAACGTTCCAAAATACGGTTCCATCGCATTGCTTGGGACAGGTTCGCCGCCCAGGCGCGCCTCACAGGTCTGCAACCGCGTTATATATGCCGTTATGTGCTTGTCAAACGGAATAATCGTGTGCGCGTCGTTTGCGCGGGAAAGAAAGGTGAGCACATGGGAATAATACCTCTTGTTTTCCTTTGACATGCCTGCAACTTCCTTTTCCAGCGCGTCAGAGCAGAGCTGCAGTGTCTCAAGATAGTCTATCCTGATTCCTTCCATCTCGGAACCCAATTTCCTGATTTCACTGCTCTGAAGCGGGCAATTTGCGAATTTCCTCTGGAACAGCCTCAGCCTGTCTTCAATGACTTTCAGGTCGCGCCCGGCCACCACGGCTTTTGGCGTGCCGGTCGGTATGATCTTCAAGTTGCCGTTTATCCGTATTTCTGCCATGCGCCAATTCTGATAATAAGTATTTATAAATGTTTAAGTGTGGATTCGTTCAAGAGAAGGCGAATAAACTCTTTTCACACTCACTTTCCTGCTCCTACGGCTTCAGCCTCACGCGGTCTCGTGGGAACATGGTTGCCTCGCGGATGTTGTGAAGCCCGCAGATTTTCATGGTGAAGCGATCCAGCCCAATCGACCAGCCCGCGTGCGGGGGGGCGCCCACCCTGAACGCATTCACATAAAACTCAAAGTCAGACGGGTTAAGCCCCCTGTTCTGGAGAGCCTTTATCAAAAGCTCAGGCCTATGGATTCTTTGAGCGCCAGAGGATATTTCCAGCCCCTCATAATTGAGGTCATATGCATTGCAAATCTTCTCGTCCTCTTCCGAGGGCATTGAGTAGAATGCGCGCACTGCGGTTGGCCACTTGGTGACAAAATACGTGGAATAGCCCAAAATTTCAACAAGCTTTGCTTCAGTCTCGCGCGAGAAGTCCTCGCCCCAAGTGAATTTCACCCCGTGCGAGTTGAGCTTTTCCACAAGCTCGGTGTAAGTGTGCCTGGGTATTTTCTGAGGGACAACAAGCTCGCGCCCGAGTATTTTCAGCTCTTTTTCGCACTTTTCCTTCACTCTCGAAATGCAATGTATGGTGGTGGCTTCCAGCATGTCAATTGCCTGCTCTGGCGTGGCAAAGCCCATCTCAAAGTCCATCTGCGTTGCCTCGTTAAGATGCGACAGCGTGTTGTGCTTTTCGGCGCGGAAAACCGGCACGGTCATGAACACCTTGTCCATGCCTCCAATCACCGCCATCTGCTTGTAAAGCTGGGGCGATTGCACAAGAAAAGCCTCTTTTTCAAAATACTGCAGCTTGAAAACATCCGCCCCTCCTTCAGTGGCCGCCTCCACTATAGTAGGCGGGTGCACCTCGACAAACCCGGAATCAAGCGCCTTTTCGCGGAAAGCATTCACAATCACCGAGCGTACTGCAAAAATTGCCGCAGTTTTCTCAGTCCTCAGGTCAACATAGCGGTAATCCAGCCGCACATCCAAATCAGCCGGCACCTTGCCAGTCACTTCAAAGGGAACTTTTGCGGTTATCTCGTTCAACACGGCGAATTTTGAGGGAATGAGCTCACAGCCTGCCTCGGCTATCTTGCTTTCGGTCACAACTCCGGTCACCATTACAACCGTTTCCTTGGGCACATTCATCTCAGCAAGCACAGCATCCGGCTCGCGCCCCTTCTTCGCAGTCACCTGGATTATTCCGGAGCGGTCGCGCAGCTGCACGAACTTGAGCTTTCCCAGGTCGCGCACCTCGTGCACCCAGCCTGCCAAAGTAACCTCCTTGCCTATCATTCCCTTTGTTTCAGAAACGTAATGAGTCCGGTACATCTTCACACCCGCCAAATTCTTCCCCTTCTCGCTTTAAATCATTCTCTTTTGCTCACTCGAAAACTATCTTCGTCTCCTCTCCAAGGAGCGATTTCAGCGCGATTTCGAGGGTTTTCCCGTCAAGGGGCAGCACCATCAAATCCTCGCGTGAAATCCTGGCTGTCGAGACCTCAACCCCGTTGCGGAATGTCCTGTTTATCCCAAGCAGCCTTGCCGGCATTATTATATCCGAGACCGTTTTTTTCAAGTCCCCGCTGGTCTGGGCTATCCTCACTTTCTTGCCAAGCGCGCTTGAGAGCTCGGAAACCACAATTCCCTGCTTTCCTATAAGAAGGCCCACATCGCCCTTTGTCAATACCAATATCACCCTTCCCAAATCCAGCGCCTTGTAAAAAGTGGCATTCGAGATATTGTGGCGCT
>JAPLWY010000003.1 GCA_026396355.1 Microcaldota archaeon | reverse complement strand
CCGCAACATAGGAGCGGATTTTCGGGAAGCCGAATTTTTCCGCAACCAATGAAGCCGGCCCGTCGCAGCCGATTATGCTCTTGGCTGCAAAGTTCCTTGTCACTTTCCTGCCAAGCTCGAGCTTTCCCCCCTCCTGCTCAAATTTCTCAGCAGCAAGCGCATCCAGCCTTGCGCGCGAAACCAGGAGCGCAATCTCCTTTTTGGGCTTTATGGAAAATTCCCGCTCCCCGCACACAATCCTCGCAGTGCGTATCTCGTTTATCAGGGCTTTTTTGTAATCCACATAAGGGGACAGCGATTCCAGCCCGGATTTTGATATCAATCCCGAGCATGCCTCAGGCTCGCCAATTCGCCTGTGTTCCTCTGAAAGCAGGGCGTTTTTGCCAGCCAGGAGCGCGCCTATGCCTGCAAAGCAGCCTGCCGGCCCCCCTCCAACAACATGCACGTCGAGCATGTTTCCTGCTTGCGCGTGGTAGGTTTTTATAATTGGATGTGGCGTAAAGAGAGCGCGCCGGTGTGGGTGGCGCTTCTTGGGGTGGAAAATGCCCAAGACATGAGGGTTCGCCCTCTGACTTAGGAGGTAATTCCAATGGTTGCACTTTCATTCGACCCGTTATACTTTTCGCTAGTGGTATTCTTTTCCGCGCTCATACCTGGAGTGGCGATAGGCTGGCCGCTGCTCCGCAAGAGCGAGCTTTCGCTTGTGGAAAAGCTCGGGCTTTCCTTTTTTGCAGGCTTTATCATCCCTCCCGCCCTCATGGTGGTGGAAAATTCATTCGGGGTGAAGTTTTCCCTGTTTCTTGCAGTTGCAAATCTGCTGCTGGTCACTGCAGTGGGGGCTTTCTTCTGGCTGCGCTTCGGTCTTCACAAAAACCTCAAGATTCCATCATTTAATGAGGCATTCTCGCTTGAAAGCGCCAAGGCTGCCTTGGTGCCGGCAATTCTCATACTGATAGTTTTCCTTGCGTTTTATGTCAGGCTGCAATCCTACAGCCCGATTTATTCTGAGCTTGACCCATACTTCTATGTTTATGGCACAGGGCAGCTGATTCGCGACGGCACAATGCCCTATGCCGGGCAGGAGGACACTGCATGGTGGCCCGAGGCAAGTTATTCCACCCACCGGTCTTTCCCCCCCCTCAAATTCTTCACAGAGGCGCAATGGTATGCTCTTTACACCGGCGGGGCGGCATATAACAATTACCTGCTCTTTGTCACTGCCTCCTGGCTCCCGCCTCTCTCCGCAGCTCTCATGGCATTTGGCGCCTATCTGCTCTTTTCCTCATATTTCAGCCGGAAATACGGGCTGCTTGCGGCATTCCTAACCGCATTCCTGCCAGTAACCATATTCAAGATGGGCGCGGGCGTAAACGAGTCCGCTCCTTTCGGGCTTGCCTCAGTTTTCATAGTGCTTGGCATCTATGCTCTTGCCATGCGCAAAAACGATCTGGTCATAGGCGCGCTTGCCGGGCTTGCGTTTTTCGCATCCCTGCTCAGTTCAAACTATGCAACCGTGATACTTTACCCGGTGGCAGGCTTCATAGTGCTGGCGCCAGCCCTTTCCTTTGCGCTTGAGGGGCTTGGTTCACACCAGCCTGCGAAAGCGGCAAAGCCTCACCAAAGCACAGCTCATGGCATGGCTGCAAGCCTGCTGGCCGCATTCAAAACCCCGTTCATTCTCATCAGCGCATTGCTCATGGCGGGGTTTGTCGCCGGTACCATCATCATGGAGTTCTATTCAAGCGGAATCTCCGGGCTAATGGGAGTGCTCTCGCCCGGCCTTCTTCTGGCCATCGGCTCAATTCTCGCGGCAACCTGCATCGAATACCTCTCCACTCTCCAAATTCCTGCAAAAAAGAGGCTGGCCATTTCGCTTGCAGCGGTTTTTGTCTGCGCACTTGTGCTGTTCATTCCCAATCCAATCGGCAATCTTGCAAAAGCGCAGATTTCGAATTACGTGGGCGCCGCCGACTTCAGCAATTCTCTCAGCCGCACTATCGCGGAGCAAAACCAGGCTGGGGCAAGCTTCGAAGGCGAAGCCGGGTTTCTCGCGCTTGTGCCCGCAAGCCACATCCAGGCGCAGCCGAAAAATATCCAGCAATCAATTTCAAACATCATGATGATGGGCGCAGGAGGAGTTTCGAACATTTTCTCATTCATTGGCAACGGCGTTATTGGCGCTACTGACGCAATCCTGAACAGAACACTTGGAAAGACGATTTCTACAAGCGAAAAGACGTCCTCGCTGCTTTTCGTATTCCTGGGGATTGCAACCATTGGGCTCATGTGGGATACGTTTGTCCGCAGGGAAAAATCGCAAGTGCCAATTGCAATTCTCCTGCTGCTCCTGATACTCCCAATCTCAT
>JAPLWY010000125.1 GCA_026396355.1 Microcaldota archaeon | reverse complement strand
ATGGAGAGCGCAGCATCCCTTGCCTTTTCCTCTTCGGGGTTTATTGGGCTAACGACTGTTGCCGTAACTATGGGGGAGGGTGGCCTTGGCGGAGAGTATGAGAGGTCAAGGCTGCGCTGGATTGATTCGTATTTGTTGGAGGCGAAAACCGTCACAGGTGTGTTTGATTTGATGCACAGGCGGGAAACATAACGCCCGTCATCGCTTAGGGCCAATGGCAGCTGGATTTCCAGGCTTTTGTTAAGGTCAAAAGAGAGCATCTGGCGGATCATGCGCACCTCGAGCGGAAGGTTTTTGCGGGAGTCCGAGACATTTGCCAGGAGGGCAAAGCAGTTCGTACTTTCCTCTTTTGACTGGAAGGTGCTTATTGAGAGCAACGGCCAGATTGCAGCTGAAATTTCGGATTTTTGAAATAGGGGCTCGGGCGCAACCGTAATATTGAAACTGAATTTATAGGCGTAATCGTTCTTTTGCACTGTGAGATTGAGCGTGCAGCTTTTGTTCAGTTTTAGAACAAATGCGCCGTTTGAATCTGTTTGGGCGCTTGTGCTTTCCCCGCCGCAACTGTAGATGACGGCTTGGGATGCGATTGGCTGCCCGCCTAGTCCGAGCACTTTTACGTTCAGGGAAAGCTCGGGAGAAGAGGGAAGTGGCTGGTTTTTGATTGTGAGCCGGATTGAAACTGACCTGTTTTTCCCGTAACTTGCTGCATCGGAATTGGAAAAGCTCTTGCTGGCATTTTTGTAGACAACAAGGCCGCGGAATGAATGATTCTGCGGAAGAAGGAACAGTGCGATACCTTGCCAGTCGCTTGCCTTTTTGGAATTTGCCTCGATGAGATAAACGCTGGCGTTCTCGATCGGCTTGCCCTCGGTGTCGGTGACATTCACCGTTACTTGCGCAAGCGAGAAGGGGGCGGTGAAATCCACAGAACTGTAGCCTGATTCGTTGACTGGAATTGAGCGCGCCTCGCCGGGCCAGTATGCCGCGCTTGCGCTTACGTTGAAGTGATCGATTGCGGAACCGGAAGGCGCACTGTTCGAGATTAGTGCGGTGAAAACTCCGTTCGAGTCGGTTTTTCCGGTCGAGGTGTCGAAAAGCGCGCTTGACTTTTGGTAGCTTATGCGCACCATTGCGTTCTCGAGGGGCAGACCGGAGAGGTCGTGGATGCTGACGTTGATGCTTTGGGTCCAGAGGGAAAAGCAAAGCTGGCCCAGGATGATAAATGCCAGCAGTAGTTTGGATGCGTTGCCCATTCAATCCCCTGAAACCTTCTCGAAAATCGGCGGAAAGACGCTTTTTATCCTCAAGCTCGCCCCGCAGTCCGGGCATTCCAGGAAATCTCCGGCAGAGGCGTCTGGCGGGATCGGGATGTGGCACGTGCACTCCGGGCATTCTGAAACTGCCATTGTGATCGGAATGGTTTCGGGGCTTTGTTTTAAAATGGCAGTGGGGAGATGGGTGACGGGCGCCTCGCCTGACTGCGCGCGGCTGCCATCAATTATAAACTAATGCGTCAAAATCATTACGAAATGATGGTGATCTAATGAAAGGAAAAGTGAAAATGTTTAACGCTGAACGTGGTTTTGGATTTATCACGGGCGACGACGGCAAGGATGTCTACGCGCACACCTCGGCAATCGAGGGAGGGGCGCCACTCGCAGTCGGCCAGGCGGTGGAATACGAAGTTGAGTCTAGCGAACGCGGACTGCGCGCAAAGAACGTCAAGAAGATCTAGATTCGAGCGTATGCCAGTAGAATGTGAATTCTACCCCAGCTTTGCCGCTGGGGGCTTTTTTTGTTGTTTTTTATTTTTTTGGCGCATTTATGGCTCGAGAAGCCGCACGCCCAACATAAGCAGTGAGGGATATGCCAGCTATACCTGCGGGTCTTCAAGCACGACATCTGCTTCAATTTCAATTAACCAGTCTGGATTGATGAATCCCGATACTTCAACAAAAGTGCATGTGGGTTGGATTTCTGAAAAATATTCCCCGTGTGCCCTTGCCGCTTCTTTCCACTTTTTTATGTTCTTAAGAAAAATCCTTGTCCTTATCACATTGGCCAACTTGCCACCCGATCGCACAATGACATCGTCGATTATTTCGAGGCAGCGTTTCGCTTGCCCATATACATCTCCTGGCGCATAAACTGAGCCGTCCTTTGAGATCGGAGCAGTGCCACTGACAGCGATCATATTCCCGATCCTTACAGCTCTTGCAAATCCAATCTCTTTCTCTAAGGGCTGGCCGTAGGTTATGTTTTTTCTTACCATTTCCACACCCTATTTTTAACAGGAGTGCAGGGGGAGGGATGGAGCAATGCGAAGCATTGCGACAGTTTTTGGCACGAAGTGCCAAAACTCCCACTGCACGGAGCGAAGCGGAGTGCAGGGGGAGGGATTTGAACCCACGAACGGGCTAGCCGACAGGATTCTGAATCCTGCGCCTTTGACCAAGCTTGGCTACCCCTGCGCGTTACCTGATTGGAGAGGAATTTGTTTAAAAGACCTCTTACTTTTCGTACCTGAAAGCCTCAACTGGCGAGAGCCTTGCCGCGCGCTGCGCAGGGAAGAAGCCTGAGAGCAATCCGACCAGGAATGCGAAAAGCACGCCGAATGCCGCAATGCCGAAATCAACCTGCACCGGCAGGCCGAAAAGCCCGCCTATGAATACCAGGAGCAGCCCCATTGCGGTGCCCAGGATTCCGCCCACCAGGCCAAGCGCGCCTGCTTCAAAGAGGAAAATTGCCAGTATGTCGGCATTGGAAGCGCCAACAGCTTTTAGCACGCCTATTTCCTGCGTGCGCTCAATCACGGACGTGAACATCGAGGTGGAAATCGCCAGCCCGCCAACTATTAATGAGATTCCAGCTATTGCGCCAAGGAAAAGCGTGATGAGGGAAAGGACTGTGCCGATGGATTGCGCTATGAATTCCGGGTCAATCACTGAATAATCCCGCTCGTCGGGCTTCACGTGCCTGCCTGAGTCAAGCTCGGTTTTTATCTTCTCCACTACGTCTTTCAGGTTCGCATCCTCGGGCACGCTCACTGCAATATAATCCATCTCGTCTTTCCCAAGCGTGTTTCGGAATATTTCCTTGGAGTCCTCGTAGTGAATGAATATCCCGTTGTCCAAGTCAGAGCCGAATGTCCCGCCGGTTTTCTTGAGGATGCCAATCACCCTGAACTTCACCCCGTTTATCAGGAGATAGCTGTTCACGTTTATCGGCTTGTCGGTGCCGAAAAGCGATTCCGCAGCCGCGCCCCCTATGCCGACAGCATGCCGGTCAGAATCCAGCAGGAACCTGCCCTCGGCAACCTCAATTGAGGAGACTTTCTGGAAAACGCCAGGCTCT
>JAPLWY010000088.1 GCA_026396355.1 Microcaldota archaeon | reverse complement strand
TATATTCCGCCTGGGGTATGGTACAGGATAAAAGTGAAAAAGCACAAGGACGTAGGCGACGCCCATCGCGCCTACCGCGACATGCTTGCGGCAAAAGGGCAGAAGTTCGAGACATTTGCCGAGCGCGACCCGACCTGGAAAAGGACAAGGAGCTAACCACTCCCCACCAGTCTGCACTTAAATAGTTTCCCACCCCTACATTTGGCGATTGAAATGGAAACCATAATCCCCGCAGCCGGCTCAAACCATTCCAAAATCCTCCCATTCTCGGAGAGCCTGCCAGATGCGCTCATACCGCTTAACGGCAAGCCTGTGCTTGACTACATACTCGACGAACTTGGCAGGCACGGAATCCGCGACGTTTCCATTGTAGTGAATGCCAGCGATGAACAAAAGTTCTCAAGGGCCAAGGCAAAGTATGGGGGCGATCAGCCCCTGCGCGTGATCCCGGTGAGCAACAGCAGGAGCCTTCTTGACACCATTGCCGCCGCCGGCGGTGCGCGTGGCGGGAACGAAGGGGTGTTTGTCGTGCTCAGCGACACAATATTCCATTCAAAGCTCGACTTCACGCGCTCCACGCTTTATTACAAGATAACTGAGGATGTTTTCCGCTGGTGCGTTGCCGAGACCGCGTATGACGGCGTGGTGACGCGCCTCATCAATAAGCCACAGGTGTATGAAGGCAAGCCGCACTCGCTGCTCGGGCTTTACTACTTCTCAGACGCCCCCCTCTTCTTCGATTGCCTTGCCGAGGCACGCGGGGCCGGGGAGTGCGAAATCTCATCGGTAATTGAGCGCATGATGGCGCGCGGGCACAGGGTTTTCCTGAAGGAATGCGACGATTGGGTGGACTGCGGCAGCGTGGACAACTATTATCGCGCCAAGCGCATGCTGCTGCAGAGCAGGCATTTCAACTCGGTCAAGGTAAACGAACTTTTCAACATAATCACAAAATCCAGCGTTGATGCCGACAAGCTTGAGGCCGAGTGCCAATGGTACCTTGGGCTGCCCCCGCAGCTGCAGTCATTCACTCCGCGCGTGTTTTCCTTCTCGCGTCAAAAGGGCAAGCCTGCCGAGCTTGCGATGGAATATTACGGCCACCCCTCGCTCTCGGAGTATTTTGTCTACACGTTCATCCCTCTTGACATCTGGAAAAGCATCTTTTCGCACCTGTTCGGGATGCTGGACGCTTTCAAATCTTACAAGGGCAGCCTTTCCCAAGAGGATTTCGGCGCAATCTACGGGGAAAAAACAGACGAGCGCGTTGGGCAGCTACGCGCCTCTTCGGATTACTGGGCGCGCTGGCTGGAGCAGGAAGAAGTGGAAATCAACGGCAAGCGCTGCCTTGGCTGGCCCTCTGTGAAAAAGAGGATGGTCCGCGAGAAATTCTATTCCGAGCGCGACACCGCGATAATGCACGGCGATTTGTGTTTCACCAACATACTGTACGACCTCAATGGGCACACTGTCAAGCTGGTGGACCCGCGCGGCACGTTCGGCAAACGGGGGATTTACGGGGATGTGAAGTATGACCTTGCCAAGCTGCGGCACAGCGCCCACGGGCAGTATGATTTCATAATAAACGACCTGTTTTCCCTGCGCGAAAAAAACGGCAGCTTCGAGTACGAAATGCTTTCCAGCGAATGGGCGTCCGGGGTGGCTCAAGCGCTGGATGCAAGAATTGCCAGGATGGGGTACGACATCCGCACCATACAGAAGATAGAGGCGCTGCTTTTCCTAACAATGATACCGCTCCATTCTGACAAGCCACAAAGGCAGAAGATGATGGGCGCGCGCGCCCTGGAACTTTTCAGCGAGGTGTACTATGAGGATAGTGATTGACCTTGATGGCACAATATGCGCGATACGCAAGGAAGGCCAGAAATATTCCGAGGTCGCGCCGAAGCCAAAGGCGATACTGGCAATCCGGAAGCTCAAGGCGGCTGGCCACACGATCATAATACACACTGCGCGGCACATGAAGACCTGCGAGGGTAACGTTGGCGCCGTAGTGGCGCGTGTCGGGCCTGCCACCATCCAGTGGTTGCACGAGCACAAGGTGCCTTACGATGAAATACATTTCGGCAAACCCTGGGGGGAGCTCTATATAGACGACCAGGCGATGCTTCCAAATTGGCGGAAAATTCTGGCCGCTGCCCGCAGGGGTAGGAAAAAATGAAGCTCGTAATTCCCATGGCCGGAAGAGGCTCCCGTTTTCTGCAAGCGGGCATCAGCACACCAAAAATGATGATTGAAGTGGGCGGAAAAAGCCTGGCCGAGTGGGCGCTTTCAGGGCTATCTGCCATACCTAGAAAAGACTTCGTTTTCGTGGTCCTGGACGAACATGTCGAGAAATGGGGGCTCAGTGATTTTCTGATGGAAAAATTCGGAGACGAGATCTCAATATGCCAAATACCCGCTGTCACTGCCGGGCAGGCATGTACAGTTGCCGCGGCAAGCCGGTTCTTCTCTCCCGAGGAGCCACTGCTGATTCACAACACGGATACGTTTTTCAGGTCAGATTCACTTGACGAATCCTTGCGGAAATTGGCCTCCGGTTGGGACGGTTTCATAGGCACATTCGAATCAGATTCGCCAAATTACAGCTACGTCAAGCTCGGGGATGACGGTCTTGTGGAAAAGGTTGCGGAGAAAAAGAGGATCTCCGGAATGGCTACGACGGGCCTCTACGCATTTTCAAAGGCCAGGCTTTTCATGGCTGCGCTTGATGGAGCAATGGGGGGGTCCTCGACAGAGGCTGGCGAGTATTACGTGGCACCGCTTTACAACTATCTGATTGGCAGGAAAGCGAAAATAGGCGTGGATTGCGCATCGGAGATGGCCGACTTGGGCACCCCTGGCAAAATCAAGGAGTTCCTGGTTAGGGGGCGCACATAAAGCCACCGGCGTTGGGCTGCCGGGGTCTTCCAATTCCGCTAGGTGTTTATAAATTTTCGTTCACGATATTGGCGGTACTCTGTGAGGGGAATAGCAAATGAGCATCATATCTTTGGTCACAAAACTGCTATTATACGAGCATATGCCCCCACACGCCAGAAAGCAGATGCAGCGCGCCCTTCTTTTCTGGGTCTTGCTTGTAAAAAGGGTGAAACTGCAAATTTCCGGTGAAACTGCAACTCTCTCCAAGGGCGACAAAACAGTAGTCATCAACAAGGACGACCACGTGCTTATCACTACCTGGTATTTTGAAAAACTTTTCACTATCCCCGACCTGCGTCCAATGCAAGGCAAAACCTTGGACTTCGTTTCAGGCGTTCTGGTGTTTGGATACGACTTGGTCACCTCTCCGCTTGCAGTTTTAGAAATACAAGATGCGATCATGGGCTATAATTTGATGCGCCCTGCCCGCAGCGGCGACGTGGTGCTTGATTGCGGGTCTTGCCATGGCCTCTATGCGTTTTATATCTCAAAAACAGTCGGCAAGACAGGCAAGGTCTATTGCTTTGAGCCCGACCCTGAGAATTTCAAGATCCTCGCCCGCAATGTCCAGAAAAACAAATCCGGCAACATCTGCCCGATTCAAGCGGGCATCTGGTCACAGTCCACAACATTGGAATTCCTTTCGCAGAACATCGGCTCCTGCGTATCAAGGGGCGCCAAAGCCCCCAATACCATCAAAGTCAAGGTCTTTAGCCTTGCGGATTTCTTCAAGGAGCAGAATCTCAGCAAAATTGACTTTGTGAAAATGGACATTGAGGGGGCAGAGGTGGAAGTTCTTGGCTCTTCCAGAGAGTTTATAGTCAAGACCCTGCCTGCATTTGCCATTGCCAGTTACCACCCATGGGGCAAGGGCAAGACTGCCACTTATGTTGAGGATTATTTCAGCAAGCTGCCTGCCTACGAATGCATAACTGCAAATCCGCCGCACCTGACAACATATGCTTGGCCAAAAGCAACAGACGCCAATATCTCCAGAATAACAAAATGAACGGTGATAATATGATTAGGCTTGAATTTACCACGGTCATAGGCTGCAAAAACATGTGCAAGTACTGCCCTCAAATCCTCACCATAAAAAATTACAAGGGGGGGGACAAGCGCATAATGAGCCTGGAGACATTCAAAGCCTGCATTGACAATGCGCCTAAGAATTCCGAAATAACATTCAGCGGATTCGCCGAGCCATTCCTAAACCCCCACTGCATTGAAATGATAGAATACGCGCATGGGAAAAAGCACCCGGTTTCCCTCTACACCACGCTTGTGGGCGCTTCCAAAGATGATATCACTAGGCTGGGCAAAATGCGCTTCCGCGACTTTGTGCTCCATCTTCCTGACAATGACATGGCGCTGCAGATAGACCAGGACTACCTGGACAGGCTGAAACTGGCGACCGATCTTGACATATCCGCCACAAATGAAAAATATGCCGTCTGCTTTGGGAAAATAGACCAGCGCATAATAGACATAATCGGTGCCAAAATGCCTTTCTTAGACCAGTCTATCCCTCACACCAGGGCCGGCAATGTCAAAGCCAGCGATATTCGGAGGAAGGGCACAATAACTTGCAGACGCTGCGGAAATTCCCTGAACCAAAACATCATTCTGCCAGACGGCAGCGTGGTGCTATGCTGCATGGACTTCGGGCAAAAGCACGTGCTGGGCAATCTGCTTCTCCAAAACTACGATGAAATCCTCAACAGCCCGGAGAAAAAACGCATACTGGACGGTTTCAAGGACGAAAATTCAGATATTTTATGCCGGACTTGCGAATCATCAATCAGCATAAGCAAGGACGGGCTCAAAGGCACGTTGCTGTACTTGAACTCCAGGAAGAAGGAATTATTCTAGCAATGCCGTCTTGCAACGACCCCGGGCAACCGTTGGCTTTTTATCTTGGTTAATGATAGGCTCTTCATGGCTCGCATAGGCATAATTGGTGCGTTGGACGACGAAATTGCGATTTACCTGGCTAAAATGAAGACAGCTTCACGGTTTAAAGTTGCAGGGTTTGATTTTCATACTGGCAAGCTTGAAGGCAAGAGCGTAGTCATTGCCAAATGCGGCGTGGGAAAGGTCAACGCGAGTTCATGCGCGCAGGCAATGATTGACGGGTTTTCCGTCTCCTGCGTCATAGTCACAGGGGTCGCCGGTGCGCTGCACCCATTGCTCGACACAAATCACATCGTAATTTCCCAAACCAGCATCCAGCACGATTTGGATGGGCAGGGTCTGGGCTTTGATCGCGGGCAAGTGCCGTTTTCGGACAAAAAGGTTTTCAGGGCTTCGGAGCATCTTGTCAAAATCGCATCTTCCAAAGCCAGGCAAATGGGCTTGAAATCCATGGAAGGCACAGTGCTTTCAGGGGATCAATTCATATCCGACGCTGAAACGCGCAAGCGCCTGAGGGCAGATTTTGGGGGAGACTGCGTCGACATGGAAAGCGCGGCAGTGGCGCACATATGCGATGCCAACGGCATTCCCCATATAATAATTCGGTCAATTTCAGACAAGGCGGATGCGTCTGCCTTGGAAGATTTCAACGCATCATGCAAGATCGCTGCTGCAAATTCTGCAAAGCTGGTGGAGCTTATTGTCTGTGACTTGGATGGGCACGACGCAAAGCCCGCGCCGCACAATCTAAAATCTGCAATAAGAACGGTGCCGCATTGGCCAAAGCAAGGCGTGATGTTCCGTGACGTGACCATCCTTCTGAAAGATAAGCGCAGCTTCAAATGCGCCATCGACCTGCTCGCCGACAGGTATATGGACTACCAGCTGGATTCGGTAGCCGGGATAGAAGCCCGCGGCTTCATATTCGGAGCCGCACTGGCTCACAGGCTCGGGATAGGGTTCATCCCTATCCGAAAGGCCGGGAAATTGCCGTCAAACACGATTTCCGAGGAGTATTCGCTGGAGTATGGGAAAGAAAAGATGGAAATCCACTCCGACGCGCTGTCAAAAGGCGACAATATCTTGCTTGTGGATGATTTGCTGGCAACTGGCGGAACTGCTTTGGGCGCATGCAGGCTCATAAGCAGGCTGGGCGGGAACGTGGTCGAATGCTGTTTTGTAATATGCCTTCCCGAGCTTGGCGGAAAGAAGAAACTGCAAGAAGCAAAGTACGATGTATTCTACCTGATGGAGTTTGAAGGGGAATGACTAACGAACCTAAACCCTGGTTTTCAACCTTCATGGTCTTGAACCATGGAATGTCAAATGTTCTTTCTTTTCGAAACTTTCACGATGCCAAGTATCGCTTTTTTGTACATTCTTTGCGGAAAACTCCCGGTATTCAGCGTTTCATCAAGAAATTGGGGGTCTTTTAGGTAAATGCGGGTTCTTCCAACTAGCTTTCTCATGCGCCAGACAGGAGCGGCAACATACTTTGCATGATAAATCTCCAAGCCTTTCGCAGTCCATGGATAACAGATATTCGCATAGTTTCCGTTTCCCAAAGCTTCCAGCTTGCCACGGTCTATTTTTGGGCTGATATCCACCTTTGAAATTCTTCCCTTCCAGAAAAACGGCAGGTTTTTGAGCCCCACCTTCATATCCGTTCCCTCTTTGCTTTCAAACGAATATTTTTTCTTGGCAGGGTTGATGTTCAGCCACCCCTCGCGATATTTTTCATATCCAAAAGCAATTTTAATGTCTTTTTCGAAAAAGCCAGTTGGGATGAACAGCGGCGGGACAACTATGTTCACGTCAAAGCCAACTCTCGTGCTCAGATTCCCATAGCCGTCGAAATGCTCGCAAATCGGCAATTTCGGATAGACGGTTATCTTGCCTTTAACCGTGATTTCCGGGCTGAAATCATCGGTTCTGCGCACTCGTTTATCACCGATGTCTTTGCTGTAGAACAGGTGCTTCAAAAATCCGATGTTTGCTATCTCTATCGCATAGAGCCCGGCGCTCCCATAATTCCTATAAACAAGAAGATCGTCATCCTCGAATGTCTTTTCCCTGTGTTCAACCAGTTCGGGCAGCAGTTTTCCATACTCCTTGCGGGGAATAAGCGCCGCGCCCTCCAGGAGATGAGAGTACCAGATCGAGACGTACTTGTGCTTGCGCTTCAGCTCCTTTGCCTTTGCAAGGCATTTTTCCAGCATTGAAAAGTCCGGGCAGACAAACGGGTGGTCGTTGTTGCCTGCGTAAAACACCCAGTCGTCATCCATTTTCTCAAGCATCCTGTACGCTTCCTGGTATTTCTTCTGGCTGTCGCTCCTTTCCGCGATTATCACGGCTTTCGGGAAGAGCCTTTTCACTTCCCGCTCAAATCTCCTGTTCTGCGACTTGTTCTCCAGCTCGTATTTTATCAGGACGCCGCTCCACGGGTACTGCGCATAGCTTGCCAGGGTGTAAAGCGTGACATCCAGCTTGTTCGGTGCCGCATATATTTTGGCGCGCTTCCTAAGCTCGGACAGGTCGTCGTAAAGGTACTTGAAAAGAGGCGCGTTTGTGATATAGTTGTCAAAGTAAAGTATCATGCCTTCGCCCCATTTTCCTTGCGCTTGTCATACTCCTCAAACAGGTCC
>JAPLWY010000059.1 GCA_026396355.1 Microcaldota archaeon | reverse complement strand
TAGACGCTGGATTATTTAACCTTTACTCTCAGGCGTGAGTTAGGCTTCGTCAAAAGCCGACTTGACGCGCGAATGTGACGTAAGGGGCTCGTAGGGAACTAGGCTGCACGACGGAGGAGCACCTGTCTTCCCTTCTGGGTAAGGCTGTAATAGACGAATTTCCTACCCGGGGTTTCCAGCCTTTGCACCAGGCCGGCTTCCACCAGCTCTGCCAAGTGCTCCACAACCGAGGTTTTGCTCTTGCCCAGGCGCAATGACAAATCAGTGGGTATCTTGTCTGCAACCGACAGTTCCTGCATTATGCCTGCGCGCGTTTCATTCTCAAGCAATCTTTCAGTGTGAGGGTCGATTTGCTGGATTTGCTCCTGCCTGCTTTGGAGCACCAAGTAAGATGCAATTATGACTGCAAGGAATGCTGCCAGAAGCTGAAGCACCTGCGTGGTGCCAATCAGTTCAGTGCTTTGGCTTGTTTTGGGCGCGGGGGTTTGGCTGGGTGCGCTTTTGCCAACTGTAAGTATGTTATTGTTTGCACCATTTTCGCTTGGCGCTGCAGTTGGGGCAATTGTTTGGGAGGGCGCAGTGCCTGCTGGAGTTGACGAAGAGGGCTGCTCATTGCTTGCAGGTGAAGTTCCCTGCCCGCTTCCTGCGTAGGTCTCAGGTGCAGGCGGCGCAGGCGGAGTTGCCTGCCCGCTGCCTGTAACTGTTTCAGGCGATGGAGAAGATGCTGCTGGAGTTGAGGCTGGTGCTGTTGGCGGAGTTGGAGGGAGTTCTCCACTTCCAGTCGGAGTTTGCTGCGCTGAGCGCGTCACCATGTCAGGCGAAGATGCTGGCGGTTGGGCGATTGGGCTTGGTATTTCTGCCACTGCTGAGGCAGGCGCCGCTGTTTCTGGTGCAACTGCGGCGTTTACTTTGTAGGCGGATATTTTGCCCGTGCATTCCTGCAAGCTGGAATCGCAAACCAAATATTTCTGCTCAGGAAGTATTCCGTTTTGCGAAAGCCAGCCGATTTCCATTGAAAGCGCGGAAAAGCTCTCGCCAGCCCCGGATATGCTGACTCTTGTCCCGCCCTTTACGCCCACTGCAGTGACAGTGTAATTCCCATAGTGCCCGCCATAATTCATTCCGTTTGCAGTGGCTGGGCTGCCCTTGGCTGGCGCAATCACCATGGACTGCGGAACCTCAACTGCCCATTCCGCGCAAGCGGTTGAAAGCAAAAGCGCAAAAAGCGCAAACACAGCGATTATTCTCATGGAAAACACTCTGGGAAAAGCATATAAAAATAGTTCGGTTATTATTCGGTTAACCCCGAACAGGAGCTTACTGCCTGGCAAGCTTGATATCAGCCGCAGTAACCGTCTTCCTTCCGGCATGCCGCGCGAATTTCACTGCCTTTGCGGAAATATCAGTCCCTATCTTTTCCAGTATTTCGGCAAGCTCAGATGCCGCATCGTCGCTCACCCTGTCTGCGCCAGCCTCGCGTATGAGCTTTTCAACAGGGGCTTTCGGAAGAATCATGGCACCACCGGCATAATACCTCAAAAAAGCAATTAAATACCAATGCCTATTCTTTCTCCATGGGCATTTTCCTGAAAGACAGCGTGGTTCCTAGGAGCTACCAGCTTGCGATTGCGGATTCTGCGCTTTCAAAAGGCAATACATTAGTGGTGCTGCCGACAGGGATAGGCAAAACCCTCATTGCTTTCCTGGTGATCGGCGGCTGCATTGGAAAAGGAAGGACAGTGTTCCTTGCCCCTACCAAGCCTTTGGTTGCGCAGCACTGCCGCTCTTTTCTTGAGTCCACTTCAGTGGAAGAGAAAGACGTTGCACTAATCACAGGCGAAATTTCCCCAAAGAAAAGAAAGGAGCTTTGGGAAAGGAAAGCCTGCTTCTCCACGCCTCAAACTTTGAAAAACGATTTGATTGCAGGCAGGGCAAAGCCTGACTTTTCGCTTTGCGTGGTGGATGAGGCTCATCGCTCGGTCGGAAATTACGCCTATACCTATGTTTCTGAAAAATGCGCGCAGGCTGGCGCCAAAATACTGGGGCTGACTGCCTCGCCAGGGGGCAGCAGGAAAAGGATTGACGAAATAGTTGCGGCGTTGGGAATAAATAATATAGAAATAAGAACATCTGAAGACGCAGACGTTTTGCAATACATAAAAAAGCTGGACGCAAGCTCAATCACTGTCCCGCTGGGAAAGGAATTCTCAAAGGCAAGGCTGCTTTTAGCGGAAATGCTTGCAGATTACTCAGAGTCCCTTTCAGCTTATGGCTTTCCAGTTCCCACCCGCTCGAAAAAAGCATTGGTGGACTTGAGGCTGAAAATAATGCGCCTGCCAGAGCGCTCCCGCTACACCGCGCTCTCATTCTACTCCACAGTGTTCAACCTTGCGCACATGCTGGAGCTTATAGAAACGCAAGGGCCTGCCACTTTCTTTTCCTACATAGAGAAAATGAAGGCAAGGCCGGATACAAAGGCAAGGCACAGGATATTCTCGGACAGGCGTTTCATCGAAGCGCTGGAAGCGTGCAAGGGAGCGGCAGAACACCCAAAAATGATCAAGCTCATTGAAGTGCTCAAAACAAAAAAGGGCGAGAAAGTGCTGGTGTTTGCCCAGTACCGCGACACAGTGCAGGCAATAGTGAATGCAATACGGCAGGCAGGCTTTACATCAGAAAGATTCGTAGGGAAAAAGGAAGGGGTTTCCTCAGAAGAGCAAAGAAAGACAATTGAGCGCTTCTCGCGCGGGGAATTCGAGGTAATGGCAGCCACCTCAATTGGCGAGGAAGGGCTGGACATTCCCTCGGTAGACACTGTCATTTTCTTCGAGCCAATCCCATCCGAAATCCGTTCAATACAAAGAAGGGGAAGGGCAGGCAGGCTAAAGGCTGGCAGCGTAGTTGTACTAATCACAGAAGGCACGCGCGACGAGGCATATTTCCATTCTGCAAGGAAAAAAGAGGAGAACATGCGCAGGATAGTGAGGAAAATGCAGGGGGGCTTTTCGCGCTCAAACGAATTTGCAAGCGCGCGAAGAAAGCAAACAGATGAAAAGGGAAAAACTAGTGCAAAAAGAACAGCTGCTGCCCCTGAGGCGAAAAAGCGCGGCACGCACCAGGGCAAGCTTACTGACTTCTGAAAAAAAGAACCGCGCGTTCGAATTCTGAAAACGCATCGCACATGCTTTTTTATTCGTTCGTTCCATTGTTTCCACATGGATTGGGACGGGAACAGGGCGCACTCTCTCTCGCTGGCCTCACTTTACCAGTCGCTTGATACCAGCGACAGCGGCCTGTCCCAGCAGGAAGTGGCGCGCAGGCTGGAAAAATACGGCAAGAACTCCCCATCCGACGTGAAGCGCAAGCCCTGGTATGATTTGCTCTTCGCCCAATTCACCAATCTCCCGATAATAATGCTCATTTGCGCTGCGCTGGTTTCGCTTGCGCTCGGGCTTTTCGTGGACAGGGAAAAGCTCCTTGATGCAGCCGCAATCACAGTGGCGCTCCTGCTTGCCTGCCTGTTCGGGTTTTTCCAGGAATACAAGGCCGAGAACGCAATAGCCGCGCTCAAGAAAATGGCAATCTCACGCTCAGTGGTGGTGCGCTCGGGCAAGGATTACGAAATAGACTCGTCCGAAATAGTGCTTGGCGACATAGTGGAACTGGAAGAAGGCAACCGCGTGCCTGCTGACATCCGGCTGATCGAGTCCGCCAACCTCGCAGTGGATGCCTCCATGCTCACAGGCGAGTCCAAGCCCTCGAAAAAAGAGGCTGGCACGCTTCCTGCAAAAACCCAGATGCCCGACCGCTCCAACATGATATTTGCAGGGACATTGGTGGTGCGCGGCCGCTGCAAGGGCGTGGTGGTGGCAACAGGAGGCTTGACCGAATTCGGCAAAATCGCCCGCTTTGTAGCCGAAACAGCGGAATCCGAAACACCGCTCCAGAAAAGCATCCACGAGCTTTCCAAGACGCTGGGCATTGTGGGGCTGGCATTCGCCACTCTTTTCTTCGTGTTCGGGACTGCAATGGGCGAAACCGCGGTCAACATGCTGGTAGTGGCAATCACGCTTGCGGTTGCAGTGATTCCCGAGGGGCTTCCAACCGTCCTTGCAATAACAATGGCGCTTGGCGTGCAGAAAATGGCAAGGAAGAACGCAATAGTGAGGAAAATGGCAGCGGTTGAGGCATTGGGCTCGGCAACCGTGATTTGCACTGACAAGACTGGAACGCTCACTCAGAACAAGATGGCAGTGCACAGGATAATGCTTCCGC
>JAPLWY010000035.1 GCA_026396355.1 Microcaldota archaeon | reverse complement strand
TCAATCATAATCGGCAATGCCGGGCCAGGCCAGACCTTTTTCGTAGTGGTGGACGGCGCGGTGTCGACAGGGGGCAAATACGGCATTGGCGGGGCGTATGACCGGATGTTCGCAAGCAGCCTGCCTGATGGCTGGGCTTCTACTCCTTCCAAGCTGTACGCAAAATCGCTCCAAACCGACATTACAATACCCAAAGACGCGCCCGACGGCGAATACCAGGTGGGGCTCACCCTTTGGGATGAGGCTGGCGAATCGGGCTTGGGCGAAAATGTCTCATTCATTGCAAAAGTGATGGTGACAAAAGACGTGATGGACATCAAGGTCGACCCCTCCTCCCTCTCGGTCGGCGCGGGGCAGCCTGCGCGCTATACAATAACAGTCAACAACAAGGGGATTGCAAACGATGTCTTCGAAGTGGGGTCATTGGGCGTGCGCGACTGGGAGTTCAAGCGCAGCATCTACATCCCGTCCGGCACTTCCAAGACGATCAATTATGAAGTGGTGGGCAACGAGGAGGCGGATTACGCCGTGAAAATATGGGCCCGCTCCTCGTCGAGCCAGAACATTTATTCAGAGGCGCCCGTGTCGCTTCGCGTGAACACCGACCTTCTCTCGGACTTCCGCGCGACCACGAGAGGCGTGCTCCTCTTCCCGCTCACCGAAGCGCCCGCATACTTCTTCGCAGGGCTTATCTCAAACTTCTTCCAATAGGTGCTTGCCTTGCGCAAAGCGCGCGCCCACAGCGCGACCATCGCTTCTTGCCTTGCCGAAAAATCCGGCAGGCTGCCTGAGTTTTTCCCAAGAAAGGAAAAGCCGGAAGAAGCCTCGCGCCTGAAGGCGGCAAGGGAGGCTGCGCGCAGGTTTGCCGCCCGCCCCAGCCAGAACATTTCCGAATTGAAAAAATCAATTTCCATAAAGCACGCCATCCCATTTCTCCAGAATTCCGAAATATTGCGCTTCATCCCGCTCACCGCGAAAAAGGCAAGGGGGCTCCTTCTCAAATCCCCGACCAGAACTCTTTCAGGTGTTTCTCCAGTTGCAATAATGCCCCCGCCCGCGCCCTGCCCAGGCAAATGCATCTACTGCCCTCGCGGGGAGAATGCCCCGCAGTCCTACACCGGCTTTGAGCCGACCACCATGCGCGCAATCTCCTGCAACTACTCCGCGGAAAAGCAGGTGCTCTCGCGCCTCTCCCAATACAAAAAGCAAGGTCATCCGGCGAGCAAATGCCACCTCATAATAATGGGCGGCACTTTTCTTTGCTCGCCCAGAAGCGTGCGCGAGGGCTTCATGAAAAATGCGTATGGCGCGCTCAACCAGTCCAAATCGAAAAACCTTCAGGAAGCGATTGCGAAAAACGAAAGCGCGCCCCACCGCGCAATCGGAGTGACATTCGAGACACGGCCAGACTTTGGGCTTGCGCCTCACGCGGACGAAATGCTTTCAATGGGCGGCACGCAGGTGGAGCTGGGCGTGCAAACTCTCTCAGACGCAGTCTACAAAAAGGTGAAGCGCGGGCACACTGTTGCTGACGTGGCGCGCTCCACGCGCATTCTTCGCAACTGCGGCTTCAAGATAGGTTATCACATGATGCCGGGGCTGTTTTCCACCCCTAAGCAAGACATTGGCTATTTCAAGCAGCTGTTCTCAGACTCGCGCTTCAGGCCTGACATGCTCAAAATTTACCCGGTGCTTGTGATGCGCAGCACCCCGCTTTATGACATGTGGGAAAAAGGCGAGTTCAAGCCGTATTCCACTGAGGAGGCGGCTGAAGTGATAGCGCAGGCAATCCGTTTCATTCCCCCTTATGTGCGCGTGAGCAGAATACAGCGCGACATCCCCTCCCCGATAGTTTCTGCAGGTGTGAAAAATTCAAACCTGCGCCAGATAGTGGAGGCGAAGCTTGCGGAAAAAGGCGAGCGCTGCAAATGCATACGCTGCCGCGAAATCGGAAGCTCAAGCCGCGCTGGCGGGATAGCTGCGAAAATAAAGCCCACTCTTCAGCGAATCGATTATTCCGCTTCAGGGGGCAAGGAAATATTCCTCTCTTTTGAGGATGATGAAAAGAAGCTCCTTGCAGGCTTCATGAGAATTCCGAGCCGCAGCCACCGGCCGGAAATAAATGAAAGCACAGCGCTCGTGCGCGAGCTTCATGTTTACGGCTCAGAAGCCTCGCTTGGCGAGCGCGATTCAGCAAAAGCGCAGCACCACGGACTTGGGAAAAAGCTCCTCTCAGAAGCAGAGCAGGTGGCAAAAAAGGAATTCGGGATGGATTCCCTTCTCGTGCTTTCAGGCCCGGGCGCGCGCGGCTATTACAGGAAGCTTGGCTATTCCCTTGTTGGCGCGTACATGGCAAAGAGGATTTAGGCGCGGCAGCTCACACAACTTTTTCCACCACTGCGCTTCCCACCACGCGCGGCATTGCCTCTGGCACAAACAGCACTATTTTTTCCCCGGCGCGGATTGGCATGGGCGCGGAAAGCGCTATCTCGTATTTCCCATCAGCTGTTTTCTTCGCCTTGCTCGCGACCGAATTCAGGCAGGAGAACACGAAAAACTGCACTGCCTCAAGATTTCCCTTGTAAAACTTTGTGAGCGTGGCATTGGCATGGACTGCGCTTGTTGCTGCGAACTTCTCCTCAACCGCCAAATCCCCCTTTCCCACGCTTTCAGGCTCGATTCCCTTCAGGCCGAGTCCCACTCGTGAGCCAGTATCTGCCTCGGTAACATTCTCGTCCTGCACCTGTATTGTCCTGACTTCGCTTTCCACCCCTGAAGGGAGGAAAAACAATTTCTGGTGCACGCTGCATTTCCCCTGCTGCACAATGCCAAGCGCGACCGTGCCCACTCCCTTCACAGGGAAGCACGAGTCAATCGCCACCTCAGTTTTCCCATCCTGCTTTCTTGTTGATGGGATAGTAAGGAGCTTCTGGCGCAGCTGGTTCGCGTCCCCCTCGAAAAACTCGTACTCTGCAACTCCTGCGGCTTTTATCAGGGGTTCAATCTCTTCCCGGGAAACCCTGTCCACAATCGCAATCAGCCTCTTGCCGAAAACCGCGCATGCCACAATCATCTCCCCTGTCACTTTGTCTATCTGGGTCGGGCGGATGTAGGCAGCGTCAGCAAGCGAGAGGCAGTAGAGCAGCGGCTGTATCTTGTCCGGGTATTTTGAAGGATGGTACAGGCAAATAACCTCTCCTCCCTCCTTGCAATTGTAAATGCAAAAGTCGGATTCCGACCCTTTCTTGTTTCATGGAATCACTTGTCGATTTACAGCAGAAGGCAATAAAACTGTTGTTTATGCTCATTTTACACAAATGTTTATAAACTATAACATATATATGTAAAACATGGAGTTTGCCTCAGCAATAAAGAACAAAACAGCAGTCAACAAGGCGGCAATCTACAACACAGCCCTGGCTGTAGGTTTTTTAGGGCTCGGGCTGATGGCAGGGCATCTTGCCACCCGTCCCATATATTACTCCCGCACCGGCATTTCCAAGAACCCGTCCCCGACTGAAAAGCTGCTTGCCCAGACCAACAGGAGCTTTGAGCGCGTTTTTGACAAGCAGGGCATGCCTGCACTCAAACTTGTCAAGGAGGCGGAAAAAGCAAGGCTTTGCCTCATGCCAGTCAAAATCTCCCATGGCGAGCAGGCAGTGGTGATCTGCCAGACTGACAGGAACTACGCGGTTACCGGCACCCAAATAGTAAAATCGCAGCGCCCCGAGCCAGGCGAGTCGAAAATATGCGCAGGCGGAAAATATCTCCTCTCCCGCCCTTCCAAGCAGTCTGACCCTGGCGGAGTCTTCTCCGAAATCCATGTCTCATCTTTCATTGCGTCAGCAAATGCCCGCGCGCACGAAATACTGCGCGAAATTGGCAAATTCGGGCTCCCAAAAAACGCAAAAGGCGAAATCTCCTGCTTTCTCAATTCCAAGAAAACCCAAATCTGCACATTGAAGTGCGCTGACTGGGTTTCTGCAGACGGGCTTGCTGAACTGAAGCTGGTGAAAAACAACGGGAAAATACTGATTTACGGCAGGCGCAACCCATCCGACGCATTCGTGCTTGCGGCAAAGGTGCACGGCGGCTCGCGCGACTTGGTGGTCTCGCCTTACTCCGACTGCGCAATGTCAGGCTCGATTGCGCGCGCAGCGCTGGATTACATGGCGCAGTCCGATTCGCTTGCAAGGGCTGCACTTGAAAAATACTCCTCGAACGGCGAAACAAAAGCGCTCCTTGCGCGCGTCCCGCCGAAAATGAACGTCCTTATCTGCATTGTCGAGGCAATCGGCCCTGAAAGCCTGTCTGACATGCCCAGGTTCGAGCGCTCATTGAGCCGGATACTCTACCATATAGCCACCCAGCGCGAGATCTCGAAGTTTCTCACAAAAAGCAAGGTCGGCGCCACTGGCCCGTTCCAGTTCATGCCCTCGACCGAAAGGCTCATCCTTGGAAAGCTCGGCAACGAGCCATTGTCGGTATTTGCCAAATTCGCCTCGGAGTCAGGCTACCTGCCTGCAAAATACCTTGTCCGGCAAAACCGCCTCTGCAACTACATGTATTCCTCAATACTCGGGCTTTACCACCATGCCGACGTTCTTTCCTACCTCCAGTCCAACTGCCGCCTCAAATACTTCCACGGGAAAGGCGAGTGCGCGCGCACAGTGGAGGGGATACGCAGGCTGGTTGAGCCATTGGGCTTTGACCCGCAGGATGCCGAGCTCCAGGGCTTTCTTCAGGACAGCAAGAGGCGCGAGCACTGGCTTACCTCTGGCAAAAAGGCGGTTGCGCTCGTCAAGCAGTTCTCTTCAGGCGGAAAAAGCGCAGTCATACAGGTAAGTGCGGGTCCCAACCTGCTTTACCTTACCCCCGAGCAGACCGTGCTTGCAATTGCAATGGGCTACAACGGAGGCGGAAAAGCGCCAATGTCCGCAATGAATTCCGCAATAAGGAAAGGGGACGGAACAGGCTGGCACGAGCAGGTTTTCGCGTCAGGCGTCTCAATCCTCAGGGAGCTTGCCTGTCGCTATGAAAACCTCGGATACGGGGTCAAGACCTGCGTGGTCTCCCCGCAGATGAAAAAGGATTATGCCCCTGACAGCCAGATGAGCCCGCTGAACACCAGCGCGGTGTCATACTACAACATCCATTCTGTCCAGCCGCCGCACATTGCGCCGCGCGTCGCTCCAAAAAGCCAGGCGCACCATTCTCCGCCTCTCTCCCAGCAGAGGAAAAAGCCAGCCAAATCATTTTCCCACCGGAAGCATTAGGGCGCGCGCAGGCGAAAGAACGAATAATAAAAAGCGAGTGCGGCTGCCGGGATTTGAACCCGGGTCTCGAGCTTGCTCCGTAGTTTTTCCGCAGACGCTTTTGCGCCCGAATTGGAAAAAGGTCCTTGGGAAGCTCAGATCCTACCAGGCTGGACTACAGCCGCATCTTTACTATGCGTCATGCGGCTGGCAGACGAAAGGCAACCCATTCGTCTCAACAGCCGCACTTTTGTTTAATCGCTTGCGGCTATTTCGTAAGTACCAATATTAAAAAGCATGTATAAACTTCCAT
>JAPLWY010000004.1 GCA_026396355.1 Microcaldota archaeon | reverse complement strand
CAAAGCATTCCTCAGGCGGATTTGTGGGCGCGGGCGGGTTTGCGATAACTGGAGAGAGGGAGTGGTTTAGAAGCACTGCGCTTGGGTTGTTGTGCGGACAGGATGATGGGAAATTCGTCTGCCTGCCGCTTGTGCATCCAGAAGCTGAGAAACTGGCATTGCAGCTGTCGCCCGGAAGAATTGAGAAGGGAAAGGCTGCAAAAGACATTGCAAAGATGCTCAAGTGCGATGTGGACGAAATATTGCTCCTGCTCCCATCAGGCTGCTTTGCATTGAAGAAACTGGGCTGAGGTGCTTGTTTGTTCGAGAAAATCGTGCAGGACACGTTTATGCTCAGAGTGGATGAGCGAACCTGCTCGAATATTTATCTTATTGAGGATGGGAAAAAACGCCTGGTGATTGATTCTGGGGATGGCGCGGTGAAGGAATTGGACTTTGCGCCAGACATTTGCATGCTTACGCACGGGCATTTTGACCATACGCGCGGGGTGAAGCCTGATTGGAAGAGCGTTCTTTTGCACCCTGCCGAGTTCGGATTTGGAGGGGCGCACATTGAAATACCAAAAAACGCGAAGCCCGCCCCCATGACGCCCCTTAAGTTTGGCTTGCACCTGCTTGAATTCTTTCACACGCCAGGGCATACTGACGGCAGCATTTGCATTCTGGACAAAAAAACCGGCTTGCTTTTTTCAGGAGACACTAAATTTGCAGACGGGGGCTATGGAAGGACTGACCTTGGCGGAAATGATAGTGAAATGGAAGAGAGCCTGAGGAAGATTGACAGTATTCAGTACAAACTTCTGTGCCCTGGACATGGCAATATTGAGGAGAAAAAATGGAACAGCTTTAACGCCATGCAAAGTACGCGCGCAGCAGGCAAAAAATCGTTGCGCGGCTTTCCCATTTTGAGGCAGTTGGCAGGCGAGGGGGGCGCGCGCTTTTCGAGGCGCTTGCCTTTTGCCTCCTTACCCCGCAAAGCAAGGCGCGCTCGTGCGATTCCGCAATACAGGAATTGCGGGAGAAAAAACTCTTGTTTGACGGGGATGCGCCTGCAATTGCAAAAGTGCTTGCGAAAAAGACGCGCTTCCACAACAACAAGTCGCACTACCTGGTGGAGGCAAGGGAAAATTTTGAACGAGGCGGATTTTCCGCTCTCGAGCATGCGACTTTTTCTGGAAACGAGAGGCAGGCGCGCACCTATTTTGTGAAGAATGTGAAGGGGCTTGGCCTGAAGGAGGCAAGCCATTATTTACGCAATGTCGGCAGGGGAAGCACACTCGCCATACTGGACAGGCACATAATGAAGAACCTGGTTGCCTGCAAGGCGATTGCGCGCCTGCCTAAAAGCCTGACTGAAAAGCGCTATTCGGAGATAGAGAAACAGATGGAAAAATACTGCAGGCGCGTTGGGATTCCACTTTCCCACCTTGACCTGCTTTTCTGGTCAGAGGAAACCGGCGAGATATTCAAGTAGCCCGCCCCGGAGCCGCGCCTCGGGCTGGCATCTTGTTTTATATAGATTCTGGGCAAAAGTTAACAATCGTTAACAAGGTGAATATGAATGCTCCCCTGCTCCGAAGTCCATTGGAAAATACTGCCGGCAGTCTGCCGCCAGCTTGCGCTTTGCATGGAAAAGGAAAAGGTGCCGCGCTCAAGGATTGCAGAGGCGCTTGGCACCACAACAGCCGCGGTTTCGCAGTACATTTCCGGGAAGCGCGGGGGCGCGCCGCTTCCTGCGCGCGCTAAAAAGGAGTGCAGGCTGCTTGCGAAAAGGTATGCGCAAGGAGCAGTGGATGCAAGCGAGATGGATGTTGGGATTTCGATGATAGTTGTGATTGCAAAGGGCAGCAGGCTGGGAAAAAACGACCCGTGCGTGATTTGCATGAGCACTAAGAAGAGGTAGGTTGGATGCAGTTGCTGGAATTGAAAAACCTGAAAGTTTTTGCAGGAGAGAAAAACATTGTACCTGGCATTAGCCTGGAAGTTGGGAAAGGAGAGGTACATGTCATAATGGGGCAGAACGGCTCTGGGAAAAGCACCCTTCTCTCCGCACTCGCAGGGAATCCTGTTTATAGAACAGAAGGCACTGCACTCTTTGAAGGGAAGGATTTACTTTTGCTCAAGCCGCACCAGCGCGCGCGGGAGGGACTGTTCCTTGCCTTCCAGTCGCCAATTGAAATCCCTGGGGTGCAGCTTGGAAGCTTTTTGAGGCGCGCCTATGCTGCAAGGTTTGGAAAGGAAATTTCTGTTTTGGAATTTGACGGCCTTTTGCGCGAGCGGGCAGAGAAATTGGGGATGGAACGCTCTTT
>JAPLWY010000083.1 GCA_026396355.1 Microcaldota archaeon | reverse complement strand
TTTCTCTCCGATTACCTCTTTGAGCTTTTCGCGGCTCATCTCTGCGCACTTCTGTGCAACTTCCGGATAGCCTCCTGCGCCAAGTCCTCGTGTCACAGTCGAGCCGATGAGCATCCTCTTATGAGCTTGAACTACTTTCAGGTGAAGCTGGTCTGTATTGATCGCAATAGTCTGTGCGCTCTTTATGCCTGCCTTCATCATCCGGTCAACAGTGTTGCAGCCCGCCCCGCCAACGCCGATGACGCCTATCCTGACCTTGTCATTGCTCATAAGGTCTTCGCCGGTCTCCCGTTTTTCCCCAACCACGTTTTCGAACATATCCAACCCCCGCCTTTTTTCTTTTTTTTGGTCGCCTGCGGTTCTCAGATGATTGCTTTCGCTCGGGTAAAAACTACTCAAGTGCCCTGCCAATTCCGTCGGTCATCTGATCGCCAACCCTAAATACGCAAATCAGGTTTAAATACATTTCGAGCATCAGGCGTGGACCCGTATGCGCGCGTTCGGTGGAACGACGTAGAAAACAGGGACCTCTCGCGCACTATCCCCACCCCGCAGCAACGCCGGAGGGATTATTGCGCGGTTCTTTCCTTTCTCGGGAAGAACCCTCTCACACTTTTTTGAATGCCACTTTCGCCTTGCCCAGGAATTCCCCGGCAAACCCGACCACTTTTTCCGCCTCTTCCATGTCCGGGTAATAGTCGCCTGAATACATCGTCCTGTGCCGCTTGTCCCGGTACTCGTCGAACAGCTCAATAGTGTCAATCCCCAGCTCCCCGGAGTATTTTGCCTCCAGGTATTTTGCCACGCAGGCATGGCTCTTCTCCCGCCATCCGTCGCGGAAAAGCAATGCGCGCGCAGCATCCAGCATTGCGGAATACGCGCCAATCACCGCGGAATTGGGCGAATCGTTTTCCAAGGCGATTTTCGCCTCTGAAAGCAGCACGCCCGCCTTTTTCAGCTGCTCCTCCGCCTGGATTTTTGAAGGCGGAATCTTCCGGAGAAGACCCTGGGATACGCACGAATCAAAATCAATCATAGCGGCTCACCCCACAATAAAATTCCATTGTACAGGGAAAAGTAGAACGCATCGCTTTTCTCCCGCATGCGCAGCAGCCTCTGCGGCGTTGCCGCGACAATGTCGGCTTGCGCGCCCACTTTTCCGGCTATTTCCTTTTTCGCCTTTGCAATCTCCAAATCCGCAGGCTCTTCACCAATCTTCATCCAGATGTCAAGGTCGCTCCCCTCGGAATTTGCCCCGCGCGCAAAGCTCCCGTAAATCCCGATGCCGCGCGCCTCCGGGAAGCGCCTTCTCAGGATGCCTGTCACGCCGGCGCGGTTCAGCCTCTCGACATTCAGGAGCGCGCGGACTGCTTGCAATGAAGGCGACTCGGCAAGCATTTTCCCTCTCACCAGGCCCTGCGCGCGCAAAATCCCAGCATACTTGTGTGCCTGGCTCCTGCTCACTTTCGCGCTTTTTGCAAGAGCGCCCGGCACGATCTCCTCTGATGGGTGCGAAAGAAGATGAGCAAGAAGCCTCACTCTTTCATCAGTCCCGAGCAACGACGGAATGTCCATGTTCTGTGGATATATTGTCCACATTTTATAAACATATCGTCCACGAAACGTGGACACAATCATCAAATGCGCCTGCCTGGGCCACCGGCATCGAACCCTGCCCAGGTTTATAAGCCGGAAGTCGGCAAATTTTTTGTGAGCGGATGCCTGATTCGCGGATAAAATCAGTTATATTTGCCGATGCGGCAATATTAGGGGCATTTGAAAGGCTCAAAGACGGCAAGCACGAGGAAAAAGAGCTGTATTCTCAAATTGACGAAGTCGTAAAAGAACTCGGCAAAAATCCCGATTATGGCATAAGGCTCCCCCGCAAAATCTGGCCAAAATTCTACATCCGAAAATACGGCGTCAACAACCTCTGGAAATGCGATTTGCCCCAAGGCTGGCGGCTCGTTTACACTGTAAGGGGCAATTCAATCGAGGTCGTTTCAATCATCCTGGAATGGTTCGACCATGCTGCCTATGAAAGGCGGTTTGGCTACGCCGAACGCTAATTCTTCAAGGCTTTCAGCTCAGGGTGATTTTTGTAATACGCTACTCCCGCAGGGTCCCAAATCCAGATGATTGCTCGGTCTCGCCTGTCAAACATTATTTTTCCCGAGTGCTCCAGGTAGTCGATGATGAGGCAGAAAGTCTGGTACATCACTTTTTTCTTCAGGCTGCGCCAAAGCTGTGTTTTTGTCATGTAGTCATCCGCATTCTGTATTGCATCCTCAACCATGAGCACAGTGTCCAATCGCGGGTAGCGCAATATGTTCTTTGGCGCAAACCTTGCCGCGCGGCGCGCAGCCAGGCTCCTTTTTCCGATCGCGCGCCTCCTTGGCGCCATTTTCGCATTTTTCATCATTATATCATTTGATATAATAAGATTTAAAACGCTTATTGCTTCCGCTAAGGAAAATAAAAAACCAAAAAGGCGCTTGCGGGAGGGTTGGGTTCCCTTCGCGCCAGTTTGTGTCAAAAAGATTGTTCCATTTACCCGATTATCTCGATGTCGCTGTAGGACACTTCCTTCTTCGGCTCGTCTGCATTTGCGCCGAAGACGTTGGCTCCCTTGACACCGGTCACAATGGCAACTATTTCCAGCTTGCCGTCGTATCCGGGTATGAGCCTTGCGCCCCACTTGACATTGGCCTGCGGGTCCATCTTCTCGGTGATTATTTCTCCTGCCTTGATGGCGTCACCAAGAGTGAGGTCCGCGCCTCCCGAGATGTGGATGAGTGCGCCGTTGGCACCTTCGTAGTCGACATCCAACAGCTTGTTCTTCAGCACGCCTTCAGCCGCACCGCGCACCTTGTCGGTTCCCTTTCCTTCCCCGACTGCGATGAAGCCCACTCCGCCTCCCTGCACTATTGAGCGCACGTCGGCAAAGTCGATGTTGATGAGCGATGGCTGCGTGATTGTCCACACGAGGCCTCCGACCGCCTTTGCGAGAATCTCGTCTGCAACCGCGAACGCCTCATTCATTGGAAGGTTCGGCACCAGCTTGACCAGCCTGTTGTTGTCAAGCACGATTACCGAATCGACGTTCTTGCGGAGCTTTGCGATTCCCTCGTCGGCTTTCATTCTCCTTGCCCTTTCAAGGTTGAATGGGTATGTCACCAT
>JAPLWY010000071.1 GCA_026396355.1 Microcaldota archaeon | reverse complement strand
CCAGATGAAATAAAGGCAGACAATTGCAATCGCAGCGTAAGCTAGCGTGTTTATCGCATTGTAGCCCGTCCTCTCGAAAATCGGGCTTATGAAGTACTCCTGCACAATATCTGACACAGCCTGCTTGGAGAGGGCGCGTTTAAATCCTTTTTCTCTCAAATCCCACTCGCGGGCCCGTAGCTCAGCTGGTTAGAGCGGCATCAGGAAGCGTCGCGCAAGCGGTTCTCCTGACGCACGTCTTATATGACACGCTCTTGCATAAAAGTGTCTTGGAAAGCTGTAGGTCACGAGTTCGAATCTCGTCGGGCCCATTCCTATTTTTATTACGAGTTGGGCAAATACCCGCATGGCGCAGAAGGAAGGCACAAGGCAGGTTGTGCGCGAAAGGATGGGAATATTGCTCTCGCTCGCGCAGTCCGCGCTCCGCAAGAATGACATTATTCACGCCAAGCGCTATATTTTCCTTGCGCGCAAGCTCTCCTCGCGCTACAACTGCCGCTTCACAAAAGAAGAGCGCGCGCTCTTCTGCAAGGCTTGCGGCATGCCCCGCCTGATCGGGAAAAACACCAGGGTGCGGCTCAACAAGCGCACGCGCGCGGCAGAGTACCTTTGCTCATGCGAGGCAAAGGCTGGGTTTAAATACTGAACGTTGTAAAAATACGATTAATGAGGTGGGAAAATGTTTATATTTCAACAAATAATGACAAGCAAAAACGAACTCCCACAAGAATTGAAAGAAGCCAATAAACTTTCACCAGAATTGAGGGCGATTCTATCTAAGAACATAAAAGACTGGTCCGAATCTAACATTAATCTTGTAAGTGCAAACTACAATCAAACAGTGGTTTATCTTCTTGGTAATAATGTCAAGAATTTTGAAAACGCGCTAAATAAGTTCATCAATACTAAATCAAAACTTCCAGAAAGGCGCGATTTTTATAAAAAGGGCTTCGATCCGATTAAAGTTGGAAACACTTTTGACGGCTCCCCCGCTCGTGACAAAGACAATATCAAGGATCTTCTTACTGAATTGAAAAGACAATCTCCATATACGAATGGAAAAGATGGATTCATCACTGCATATACTCTACTTGCAATGGGGAGCGTTATGGATAATGAAAAGTTAGGGAATAGCAAAGACTTTGATTGTCTAAATGGAGGGTGTATAGTCGCTCTCTACGTACTCCACGAAGTATCGCTCGTTGAAATAAACAAATTCATAAAAATGGACAAAGCAGGGCAGCGCAAATCTTTTGACGGAAAATTTGGCGCTGGAAGCTATGACATTCTGAACAAAGCAGTGACTGCAGCATTTTCAAAGGTCTACATATATCCTAAAATTGCATCGTCAACCCCGTTCAAAACATATGATCCAGATCTTGCCCAATCGCATTATGAAGAAAATGAGGAAAATATGAAAAAAATCAAAAGAGAGCAAGAGCGCGCCGACAAGGAGAAGCGCAAGTATTCCTAAAAGCGCGCTTGCGGGGCTTCGGGTTTTTCGTCTAATCCCGCGCCAGCCCCATATATATTTATATACCCCACCACACGTATAAGACGGCAAATTCCGTACCGGATGAGGCAGGGTTTCGCCTTTTTGTATCGGTTCGGGACTTAAAAAAGCATATTTCCTAGATGAGGTGTTCGAATGGTGACAGTTTACGACGCAATCCCAAACAAGCTGGTGCGCAAGACGGCTGACAAGCTCAAGGGAATGGGCATTGCCGCCCCGCAATGGATAGGCACGGTCAAGTCAGGCTCGCACAAGGAAAGGCTTCCGCAGCAGCCGGACTTTTGGTATCTCAGGCTTGCGGCAATACTTCGCAATCTTTACGTCAATGGAAACGTGGGCGTGAGCAGGCTGCGCACGCACTTTGGCGCAAGGAAAATAAGAGGCGTCCGCCCTGAAAAAAGCAGGCGCGCAGGCGGGGCAATAATCAGGAAAGGATTGCAGGCGCTCGAGTCGGCAGGGCTCGTGGTGAAGAAAAAGAAGGGCAGGGAAATCTCTGCAGCCGGCAAGAAGCTCCTGGACGCATCAGCAAAGGAGGCGTCGCTGTAAGGCGTGTTGGCAATGGAAAATGAAAGGGACGAGCAGCAGGACGCAAGGAAGCTCTACGCGCAGAAAATGCAGGCAATGCAGCTTGAGATGCAAAAAAAAGAGCTGATGCGGAAAATGCTCTCCGAGGGGGCTTACGAGCGCATGATGAACGTGCGATTGGCAAACCCGGAAGTTTATGAGAAAATCGTGAATTCGCTCGCCTATATGGCGCAGTCGGGAAAGCAGATGGAAGGCAGGATAACAGAGGAGCAGCTCCTCTCCCTCCTCAAAAAGCTCTCCCCGACAAGGGAAACGAAAATAGAGTTCCGCTCGAAATGAGGTGCGCTTATGTATCATCCCGGAAAAGTTTCAGTGGTATTGTCCCCATCGGACAAGAACATCACCTCAAGCGATTCGTCAGTGCAGGCAGTGCTTCGCATGTGGGATGAGAACGTGCTCACAATGCAAGTCGCCCCGAAAATCGCTTCAAAAATACGCGAAGGCGACACAGTTCTTGCGGATTATCGGCCTGAAAAGGGCCTCTCGGTCCCAGTGCCTAAAAACATAGTGGT
>JAPLWY010000016.1:7091-7666 GCA_026396355.1 Microcaldota archaeon | reverse complement strand
TCCTCCAGGAATTTCTGCGAAAGCCCGGCAATTGAAAGCAGAAGCTCAGGCAAGCCCTCTCCAGTTTTTGCCGAAACCGGAAGTATTGCCACCTGCTTGGTAAAGTCAGTCACGCGGTCAAAGCGCTCGGACTCGATGCCCCGCTCGCTCAATTTTCCCACCAGCCCGTACAAAAGCTCGTCCAGGCGGGACTGCACATGCTCCTGCTGCTCTCCAATGCTTGTAAGTATTCCGCAGGGCTTGTCTGTGGTCAGCTTGCTTTTCCAGCCGCTGACCAAGTCTATTTTGTTTGCCGCAACCACAAACGGGGTCTTGTACTCACGCAGTATCTTGATGCTCTCGTTGGTTTGCGGCTGGAAGCCCTGCGCAATGTCAACAACCAAAACAGCAATGTCTGCAATGCTCCCTCCTCTTTCCCTCAAATGGGTGAATGACTCATGCCCTGGGGTATCTATGAAAAGAAGCCCGGGTATTGTGAAATTCGGCATTTTCCCGCCGCTTGCCCTGGCGCAGGACTCCCGTATGTCCTCAAGCGTGATTTCGGATGCGCCTATGTGCTGGGTGATTGCGCCTGC
>JAPLWY010000016.1:5032-7034 GCA_026396355.1 Microcaldota archaeon | reverse complement strand
AACATGGCCCATCACAACTACAATCGGCTGTCTTATCGGCATTTTTCCCACCAGTCACTTATTTTCTTAGTTGTAAATTGATATTTACAACTTCGAACAAATCTTTGTTAAGATTTGTTCTCTCCTTTGTACTTTCCAGCATAGCCCTCATGCGCCGCGCTTTCCAGGCGCACAAACACCAGCTGCATCACTTTTGCATTCTTGTGAAGCACTATTCCATGAGAATTATTCACAACTAGTAATGACTCGCTCCTTCCATGATAGCCCGGGTCCCAAACCGCGCAGTGCACATCCGCGCCGCAGCGCAAAAGCGAGGAGCGCGGAAAGCCGAATGCGCACGCATCCAGCGGAACAGTAACGTATTCGTTGTAGACTATTTTGTAGCAGCCCTGCTTCAGATGAAGGCTGCCCTCAGGCGAAAACTCCAGCTTTTTGCTCTCGCTTATCCTCCTTTTCGAATTGTCAAAGTCTATCTCGCCGGCGCTTGCAATTTCATGCGCTTCCTTAAGTGTTAAGTCTATTCCGCAGGGCTGGCACTGCCCTTCCCCAACAGTTTCAGTAACCATTTTCTCCAAAAGCGCGCGCTTGCCGGTGATTATCATGTTCATCTCCCGACAGTTTCCCCATAAACACTATAAAAAGCTATTCTGCGCGCGTGTTTTTGGGCCTGACGAGGGCTTCAGTAATATGGCACTAGGCCTTCAGCCATTTTTTTGTCTTCCCTTGACAATTTCCAGCATTTTTCGGCTTCCTCTTTTATGGATTTCCTTTCCTTCCTGGTTTTTTGGCCTGGAAGTTTTTCCCGCTCCTTGTAATATCTTGCCTCATAAACCTTGGAACGCCAATAATGCGCTGCCCTGTTTTCAGAATCAGCATTGACCGCTGAAGTGAGCCAGAGTTCTGCCTCGTGCAAGCGGCCAAGATTGTTCGCCATTATCCCAACCCACATAATAACCGAAGAAATGTCATTTTGGCTGACAGTGGAATCCAGGAATTCAGCACCGCGTCAGTGTAATTGGCAATTGCAAGCCTGTAGAGCCCGGATCCCTCGCACTGCTCCCCAATGTAGTTGTAGCTTTCCTGCCTGACCAGGTTAGCAATCGGGTATTCATTCAGGAGGTATTTCCCATACCCCTCCTGGAAGCTCTTGGCGTTTGCCTGGCTTATTGCCACCGTTATGCAGTTGTCCACTCCGTTTTTGAGAATGAGCGCCAGGTATTCATCAAGTTCCAGCCTTTTTGGAAGCGAAGAGAGAAGGCTATTCACCTCTTGCTTTGCCCTTTTCACGTCCCCCTCCAGCGTGTTGTCGAGATAGGCATTCCCGTCAAGCGAATAGGCAAGCCGCAGGGAATAGTTCAGGCAATAAAAGGCAAGATAGATGTCCTTGTCCTTCCTGGTTCTTGCCGTGTCCTGCTGAATTGGTTTTGAGGTAAGGCGCATTACTGAGCTGTCTAGCGGCTGCTGCTGTGTCTGCGCGAATGTTTTTCTCGGGTGTGTTGCTAAAGTGACTGCTGTCATCATTCCTGCAAGAAGCATGAGTTGAGCCTTCTTCATCCCATCACCATCTCTTTTTCTGGGCAGATGGTTTTAAAAGTCGTTTTATTCTCCCTGCGCAAATGTGCAGCCTAGCCCCCAATCAGCCGGAAGCCCACAATGCAAACAACCGCGATTATCAGATTGTCGTCCATGCGCGCCTCCAGGCTCTCTGCCAGCGCGGCAGATGCTGCCACAAGAACAGCCGGCGCTCCTGCGAAAAGCGCCGAAGGCAACGAGAATATGAAAAACGCGCAGCTTCCCTCCACCGTTTTCTTCCTGTTGTAAGGGAGCTTTCTTTTCCCCCTAATCCCGAAGAATGTGCTTGCCGCATCTCCCACTCCCAGTATTATCAGCGAGGCGAGCATCTGCTGCTGGCTTGGAAGCATAGTGAGTATGGCGAGCGAGGCGGCAGTGAAAGTGGCTGCCCCATACCCTGGCACTACGCCAGGGCGCTCGAATCTTGCTA
>JAPLWY010000016.1:4427-5007 GCA_026396355.1 Microcaldota archaeon | reverse complement strand
GCTCAAGGGGGCCAAGCGTTTTTCCCCTAATCTTAAGGTGAATGAGCGCGAGGCCCACCACAAGAATGGATGCCACCAGGTACGCTGCAATTTCGGCGCCAAAAGCAAGCAGGAGCGCAATTGCGCCCAAGCCCATGCAAAGGTGGAACAACTGCCTTTCTGTTTCAGCCATAGAATCACAATCTGTTTTTTCTCGCGTCATGCACCATATACAAGCCAGGCGGGAGCGGAATGCCCATGCGCCTCCACAGCACTTCGGCAAGCACGCAGGCGAAAAACGCCATGGCAAGTCCAGCCGACACCTGCGGTATTGTGTGCACTCCTAAATAAACCCTGGAAAACGCAATGAACAGCGCAAAAAGCAGGTAATATGGGAAAGAGCGGTTGCCCACTGCCACTATTGCCACTGTAAACGCAATCAGCGCATGGAGAGACGGCAGGGAAAAATCAATCGGGCATGGTATTTTTCCAGGGATGATTGCGCACGGGCGCTCTTCCTGCAGGAATGCCTTGAAGCCTGCTCCCAAGAGCAGCGCAATGGCGACTGCGCATACGAGGAGTGGCAGTTTTTTCTGCTCTG
>JAPLWY010000016.1:2506-4419 GCA_026396355.1 Microcaldota archaeon | reverse complement strand
CGCAAGCACAAGCGCCAAGCCCACTCCAAGCGCAATGAAAGGGTCATTGAGCAGGATGCACGCTTCCCTGACTGGCTGGCGCACAAAGCCGAAGAGATAGGTCGCAGTCTGGGCTATTTCCATCAGCCAAGTACTGCAGCACTCTGCTTATATTTTTTGCCCCAGAAAGTTGGGAGTTGATAAGATGCCAGACAAATCTTCGCAGCAGGCTGCAAGGGCGCAAAAGGAAAAGGCAAGGCAGGCCAGCCTTCTTGATGCGACTGAGGACAGAGCAGACAGCATAGATTCCACTGTTTCCAAGGCATTTGACTCAGACCCATCAGTCCGCCTCAGGGTGGCTCAAGAGCTTGCGCGCGTGGACGACCCGCGGGCAATATTCGCACTGATCGAGCTTTCATCAGACAAGGACGAATCTGTAAAAGAAACTGCGCAGCGCGCGCTTGGCAATTACAAGGAAAGGGACGAAATAGTCTCGCTTGAAAAGCTCCTCTCCGCGAGAAAAGAAGTGAGAAATGCGCCTCTTGCTGCACAACCAGAAGGGCAGGCAACTCCTCCTGCACAGCGCCAGAACATGATGCCTGCAATCGAGCGGCTTTTTGCGCACTACGAGCCGAAAAAGCGCGAAAGCGTCAAGCGCAAGCTGCTTCCTTCCCTTCAAAAGCTGTTCGGATTCAGGCCAGATGAGCTTGACCCATTGCAGGGAATTGACAAGATGGGGCATGCCACCCAGCTTCAGCCTGAAAAAGCCGAGGAGCCGCACAAGGCTGAAAAAGTTGATTCTCATTCGCCACAAAACGCAACAAACTTCCCGTACGGGCAGCATGCTGAACCAACCTCGGGGGCGCGGCAGGAAAGGCGCGAGCCTGAGGAAGAAGTTGAAAAGTCAGACATGGTCCCGATTGACGATGAGGGGAGCGAATTTGTCGGCGGGGACGTTCCATCCGACAATTCAGATGGCGAGGATGAAGGCGAGGAATTCGCAATCCGCCACAGCAGGCTGTTCGAGCTTGCCTACGGGATAGCGCGCACCCCTGGCATGGGGAAAGCCGAGCTCAAGCGCGAGCAGAACCGCATAGTATCCTCATTCAAGAAAGAGGTGGATTACGCATTCCGCCTTGCCGCGCTCCGCGCAGCGGATGACGGGCTGGCGAGCTTTTCAAATCTCAAGCCAGGCATGAAAAACCTGTCCTTTTCCCCAATGGCAATAACTTCCATTTCAGAAGTGGCTTATGGCGCGCGCAGGAAGCCCTATTCGCGCATCTGCCTGACTGATGGCAAGAAAGAAGTGCCCCTCCTTGTCCCGCGCGAGCGCGCAACTGGGATTTCGGTTGCCGACAAGCTCGCGCCCAAAAAGGTGGCTGCAGACTTCATAGTCGAAAAGAACGAAGTGGTGCTTCTCGCAGTCAGCAAGAGCCAGATAGTGGTTTACAAGTAAGAGCGAAGGGCGCGGTTTATTTTTTGAGCAGGACAAGTTCCTTGCCGTTCTTTTGGAACACCCTGTCTTCCCTGTTAAAGGTGGCCGCCATTTTCCCGCCATTGGCAAGAAGGCGCGAAGATTCCATCATGAGGCGCACTGCCATTTTCTCCAGCTCTCCATTGTCGCACATCCGCATTAGCACTGGCGAAACACTGTTACTCGATAGATCCTTAAAATCAACAAGCTTGGTGCAAACCACAAAATCGAAAAATCCGCTGGGCAGGAATGACAAAGAGCAGTCGTCCTTGAGGTTTATCGCATAGCTCCTGAAAGCCTCGCCAGCCTGTTCAGCCATGTCTATCCCAACAACTTTCCCGCCCGCAGAATAAGCATAGCGGCAGAACCAGGGTTCTGCAGAGCCGCTCGAATTATCCGCGGATTTCCGTGAGCCAGCGCCCAGGACAAGGAATTTTTTCCCTTTGACTGCCGAAAGGTC
>JAPLWY010000016.1:0-2498 GCA_026396355.1 Microcaldota archaeon | reverse complement strand
GCCGAAAGGTCTTCCTGACCAAAGCCCAGTAAGTGCATTATATCCATCTGAAAGATCAGCAATGCATTGTAGGCAGTAAGGAGGTGCCCCATATCAAATGAAAACGTCTCGGTCATCGACTCCATGACAGTTTCAAAAATATAGCCTGACAGCAGCTTTTCAATTCCTTCATGGTTCGAAGCAGGGCATTTCTCGAAAGGCAGGGGAAGTTCAAATTTCATGGTTGCGTATTCTGCATTTTTGGCATTCTGGGGGCGCATTACGGCTCCCATGCCGGTCATGTACTCTACGTCAGCTTCTGTAAGCCTGCCTGTCCTGTATCTTTCCTCAAGCCAGGGCTTTTGCAAGAATATCTCAGGCGGAATCTGGTCTATATCTGTCATGTAATTATACTTATGGCAACCATTTAAAAATGTGCCGAAGGTAGCAAATCAGAACTTCTTGCTCCGCTCCATCCTCAGGTAAGGGTGCAGCCAGCCGTAAAAGTCATTTGACAAGACGGCAACTCGGCTTCCTTCCTTTTTCGCGCGGAAGCCAAGCCGCAGCAAGACAAGCTCGTCAACATCATCTCCTATGAAGTAGAGTATCTCGCGCCCGTTGACGTCGGTAAAGCCGCCCTTGGCGTCAAACACTCCTGCAAAATAATTCGCGGCAAACTCGTTTTTGTGGCGCAGCCTTTCCTCGCGCTTCTTCAGTTCAGTATCCAGCCACGCGCGCAGGGCGGAATTGTAGAAAAAGCACTTGTCGAATTCGCTGACATTGTTCTCCTGGAACTTCACCTTGTCAGGCTGGGCGAATTTCTCATCCAGGCAAAGCTTGACAAAAACCTCGCAAAGCTCGCGCCTGCCCTCAACTCCGACTCCGTTCTCAGTGCGCCTTCCCTTCCACAAGCCAAGAAGGTAGGCGCGCGAGGGCGACATGGTGAATTTCATGAGAAGTAAAGGAAGGAGAGGGAATAAAAAAGCGACTACAAGCGCTTTTTTGAGGAGTAACGCCTAAGCACGTGATATGGCAGGCTAAGTCTATCCATCGTCGCCCAAAGCGATTCACCATCATTTATCCTTAATTTTGAAGGCATGGGCGATATCTTACGTTTCCTTACCTTTAGTAGTATTTTGAGCTTTCGTTTTTTGTCTGCATCTATGAAATTTACCTCTTTTGCAAACTTTTCCAGATTTTTGACGTAAAAATAGACGTCGTTTTTGATGCCCATGTCATTTTTTATCCTAACTGGCGTGCACTCCATGCCATTTTTGGACAGAATTTTGTGGAGAAAACGAGCAATTTTCATTCCTTTTGGTCTTGCCTTTTGCTTGAACTCAACATAGCCTTTGATATCAACTGACGCTTCTGCATCGAATAATCCCTTCGCGTATCCTAAACCGGAAGGCTTCGCCGAATTGAGACGTAAAACCAGTTTCTTTGAATGTACACGGAGCCTGGCCTTTTCCTTACGTTCAACCCACGGGCTGGTGTTTAGGCGCTTCTTGAAGTTGCCAATGGGCAACCCGAGCGCCCTGCTCCATCCAATAGACGATATTGTTTTTGGTTGGCTGGAGTATATGTCCACCTTTATTTTTTCACGCTGGATGCCAAGCTCCTTGAAAATACGGATGGCTTCTTTTAGGATGGGTAGCGATGAATTGTACACTTCTATCTTCCTATCATTGGTGTATCCATCGCCATCTATCAGCCCAATCAGCCAATACAAATGTTTGCGTTCCATCTCGTCACTTTACGACTTTATACTCTCATTGGATATAAAGTTTTCGCAAGTAGAATGCCGGTGGTCAAGGCTCACGCTAAGGAGAATAAAATTACACGCTTCAGGACATTAACTGGGAAAGAGTAATTCAGAGCCCTTCACCTTGCAAACCTTATGTTCTAAGGATCTCCAATCAATACTGTCTTCCTATCCTAAGATAGAATTCCAATCTTGATTATTGGAGGTGATCTATCCGCAGGTTCCCCTACGGATACCTTGTTACGATTGCTAGCCATGCGGGCATTTTCAAAAATAAGCCAGCATTGCACTTAGCCCCCCTCACGAATCTCTGGTTCGACAGCGCCAAGAAGCGCCGCCTCACCAAAAAATCGCTTGGGTGACTTGACGGGCGGTGTGTGCAAGGAGCGGGGACGTATTCACCGCTCGATGATGACAAGCGATTACTAGGGATTCCAGCTTCATGGGGGCTGGTTTCAGCCCCCAATCCGAACTTGGGGCGAGTTTGTGAGATTAGCTTCTCCTTTCGGAGTTGCAGCCCATTGTCTCGCCCATTGTATGCCACGTGTAGCCCGTGAGATTCAGGCCATACTGACCTACCGTCGCCCCCATCTTCCTCCCACTTAACGCGGGCAGTCCGCACAGAGTGCATCTCCCCCGGAGGGGAAATTCGCAACAGTGCGCGAGGGTCTCGCTCGTTACAGGACTTAACCTGACAGTTCGCACCACGAGCTGACGATGGCCATGCAGCACCTCTCGGCTCGTTAGGCAAGAT
>JAPLWY010000036.1 GCA_026396355.1 Microcaldota archaeon | reverse complement strand
CTGCAGCCCGAGCCGCTGCGTTGCAAGAAGGGAGAGGCACTCGCCGCAGTGCACAGGCTTTCCGATTTCCTCGTGCTCCTCCACCACTATTGTGGAGAGGCCTGCGCGCGCGGCAGTGAGAGCGGCGAAATTGCCCCCTGGCCCTGCGCCGATTATTGCAATGACGAACATTTCCATGCCAACCGCTTCTGAATGCGGCAGAACAAAATAAAAAGCAGGCTACCTTTTTTTATGCGCCTTACTCTGTGCGACAAACTTAAGTGCGTTTTGGGTTATCTCTTCAAAAGATTGGATGGCTGTCTCTTTGGCAATCCTCAGCCCGTTGTAGGCAAAAAAGAATTTCGCTATAGGGGGAATGGTGGATTTGCCGCCGACTGCAAGCCCGAAACCGCATGCGAAAAAGACAAAGCCTGCTGCATTGCTGCCATTGAGGAAAAGGGCGAATGAAACTGCAGTGGATGCTACTGCAGCTGTGTAGATTGTGACGCCTGCAACCCTACCAGCGGAACAACAAGTATCTTCGTGTCGCGCTTGTTTGCATACTGCTTGACCATTGATTGCGCTTCCTGCTTGATTTCGTGCGTTTTGTACTGCGGCATATGCTCGCGCGCCTCGAATTTCCGCGCGTACTGGCCGAACTCTATATAGTGCTTGCGGAATTCTGAGAGCTCCCCTATTGCCTTGTTCCTGTAATCGCGCTTCTGCTCCTTGATGAATGCTCTGTTGGACATATTACCCCACCTGTGGGTTTTCGGAGAACACGTGCTTAAAAATGAGGCGGTGGCGCGGCTGGCGCGCATCGCGGATTGCAAAAATCAGCCGCTTTATTTCACTTGGTACGCCAGCATGCCGAAGTGGTGCATGCCAGTAAAGTTGGCGAGGACTAGCCAGGCTTCCTTGTTCTGGGAGCAGACAAGGACAGTGTTCATCGTGGCAGTTTCCTCTCTTGACAGATAGGAGAGCTCGCCTTTGTAGCCGGCTGGTGCAACGAATGTTGGGATTCCCAGGAAATTTTCAATATAACGGCCGCTGCTTTGCGGGAAAGGCAGGCAATAAACCTCTGCCTGTTTTGAAAACTGTATTTCATAATCGGTTTCCTTGCTGTTCAGGCTGTACGTGATTGAGGGCGTCTTGTCGATTAGCTCGATTTTCACTATTATGATGTGATCCCGGGCATCCATCACAGAAATTAGCTTCCCATTCTTCCCTCTTGCAGTCTCTGGAAGGACAAGGCTTGAAGTCCGGCTGCCGTGATTATAAACCGACACCAACTTGCCGTTTTCGCTCGCTTCCCTGAATGACATGCCTGGCGGGGCGTATGAAACATGCAAATCGGTGAATGCGGGAAAATATTTCTCGAATTGAAGGAGAATGTGCTGGCTGTCGGAGTTTAATTGCGACTTTGGATAAGGCTTTCCTCGCTCAAGTTTGGCTTTTTCTATGCCTTGGCCTATTTCTTTCAGGGTGGGCAAATCGACAGGCACGCGACCGAATTTCAGGCAGCGGACAGCGTATTCCGAGTCATGATCCTTTTCAAGGCCAGTGCCTTCTTTGCTTATCGTTTTAATCTTGTCGCGAAGCTCCTTGCGAATAAGCACCAAACCACCTGACATTTTTGGAGGGCAAGTGCTTAAAAACAGGACTGGGAACCTGGCTGGCTAGGGCTCTTTCCTTCTTATTCCTGGCGCGCGGTCGAAGCCGGAGTCAAAGCTGCAGATGATGCTCTCGCCGTTCACTTTCATTGTGGCAGCGTGGAGCGCGTCTGCCGAGCCAAGCCCTGCGTTGATGAATTCGTGAACAAGAGTCAGCGCGCGCTCATCCACCGAAAGCTTTGCAATGTGGGGGTTTTCGGAAATGTTGCGCAGCACGCGCAGGGCAAATGCCTTGCCACGCTTTTCCAGGAAAAAATGCGTCACTTCCTCGGCAACGAGAGGGCTGGTGGTTGCGTGCTGCTCGCCGCTGCTCACCTTATTCAAAAACTGCTTGCACGCCTTTGACCTGCGCCCATCTGTGCCTTCGAAAGCATATATGAAAATATTGGCGTCAAGGAACATTCAGGATCTCCCTGGTTCTTTTCTTTTCAACTTCCCGGATTGCCTTTTCGACGTCTTCGTCGGTGGATTTGCCTTCCTTGCAAAGCGCCTCGAATTCGGCTTTCCAATCGTACTTCTTTTCGAGGTAAACGCGCTTGCCCTCTACCTTGAAGCCCACTTCGGTGCCGGGCTGGAAGCCGAACATGTCCCTGATGAATTTCGGGATGACCACTTGGCCTTTTTCGTATATTTCTGCCATAATATCAACAAGTTATACTTGTTGGTATAACTTAATATTCTTTTCCAGGTGGGAGGGTGTCCCGGACAGCAGTGGGCGACCGATTTCTGCCGCCGGGACATTAATGCAATTCCTGCTAATCCTCATGGTGGTTCCACATGTGGCGCTTCTGGTTCATCAGGTCTTTTGCGACAGAGAGAAGCTGGGTGGAAATGCGCAGCGCCTCGTCAGGCGAGAGCTTTATCGCCTGCTGGCTCACTGTGTTCATCAGGCGAAGCGTGATTATCCCGTCGCGGGGAAAGCCGTTCTGCTCGCTTGCGGGTTCAGACTCAAGCCTAAGCGCGTTTCGGTGGGACTCGCCCTTCTCGTCTTTCCACCAGTGGATTATCTCTTCTTCAACAGTCGCCATAAGAGAGAACTTCACGAGGGCGGCTTATAAACCTGGGCAGGGTTCGATGCCGGTGGTGCTGCGACACCACCACCTGCCAAAATCTGCTGATTTTGCCATGCCGGTGGTTCCGATGGTTTAAGGGGAGAAAAATATTGCGCGGGCAAGCGCGCCCGCATGAAAGAAAAAATAGATTGAAAGCAGGGACTGGGCTCCCTCTTCCTCCTCGTCTTCCCAATCCTCGTCGAATTCCTCGTCGTCCCCTGGCTCGTCGTCACCTTCATCAATGCGATAAATGCCGATGCGCTCAAAGATGTGCATGGTCCACCTCTGCCCATATAAAAAGGGATAAGTATTAAAGCATTTTGCCGCTCCGTCGTGGGCGCAAGCGTTATATTGCTTGCACGCGAAGTTTGGGCGAGGTGAGCGCGTGGGTGTGGTGGATACGCTTACAGGGGTGGAAAATTCGCTTCTTCAGGTCGGCCCCATAGTTTCAGTCATACTTATTGTGCTTGGGGGGCTGGCTTACGGGTTTGCAATGACCCAGCCATCTGACCAGAGGGGCAAATACGTGACCGCGGCGTATGCGCTTATCGCAGGCGGAATAGTGGTCGCAGCAATAACCGGCGCAGCCACGTTAATCGCGGGAAGCTCGGCAAGCCTGCTCAAGTAGAAAGGGCGAGCCTGCGAAGT
>JAPLWY010000040.1:3994-7596 GCA_026396355.1 Microcaldota archaeon | reverse complement strand
TGAGATTTACAGGAAAGAGGCGCACTCGGGTGTAATGGCGTCCGGAGAATTTGCTGGAATGAAAGGCGCTGAGGCAAAGGAGAAGATAAGGGCAATGATGATAAAGAAGGGAAGCGCGCTTGCGCTTTATGAGATTTCCAATTCCCCTATTTACAGCAGGTATGGCGGGCTGGTTGGCGTGAAAATTGTGCGCGACCAGTGGTTCATCAACTATGGAGACGAGAAATGGAAGGGGAAAGTGAGAGAGTGCCTTGCAGGAATGAAAATATTGCCTGAAAAGACCAGGCATGACTATGAGTATACTGTGGGGTGGCTGAAGCAGAAGGCCTGCACGCGCGCCTCTGGCTTGGGAACGCATTTCCCGCTGGACAAGAGCAAGATGATTGAAGCCTTGTCTGATTCCACTATTTACATGGCATTTTACTCGGTTACGCACATTGCAATGAAATTGGAGCCTGAAAAGCTCACTGAAAAGCTGTTTGATTATGTGTTTCTTGGAAAGGGAAGCAAAACAGGGCTGCCAGCTGAAGCTGAAGAGATGAAGCGCGAATTCGAGTACTGGTACCCGCTGGACTCGCGCCACTCTGCAACTGACTTGATTTACAACCATCTTACCTATTTCATATTCAACCATGTTGCAATTTTCCCGAAAGAGCGCTGGCCGCGCCAGATAGTTACCAATGGCTTTGTGCTCATGGACGGCAAGAAAATGAGCAAGAGCATGGGCAATATCATACCGATAAGGCAGGCTGTGAAGGAGTTTGGCGCTGATGCAATAAGGTTTGTGGTTGTGTCTGGAGCTGACTTGGCTTCAGACACTGACTTCAACCGCCCCGCAGTTGAGGGCGTTCTGGCAAGGCTGCGCTTCATGAGCGAGGCAATTGAAAAGCACGCGCATTCGAAGGACGGGAAATTGGACATTGCGGACAGGTGGATTCTTTCGAGAATGCACAAGAGAGCGCTGGCTGCGCCTTCAATGTATGAGAACTTCCAGCTGCGCGAGCTTTCGCTGGAGTTGCTTTACAATACTTACAATGACTTGCAGTGGTACCTTAAGCGCTCAAAAAAGCCAAAGCTTCGCGAGTTTTTCGAGCTTTGGGTGCTGCTTATGGCGCCAATCGTACCTCATTATTCCGAGGAAATGTGGGAAAAGCTTGGCAAGAAGCATTATGTTGCTGAGGCGAAGTTTGTTTCTGTTTCGCGCCTTCCTGCGGGAGACTCCAAAAAAGTGGATGAGAAGCTGGAGGCTGCGGAAAACTACATACTGCGCGTGCGCGAGGACATTGGCTCAATAATGAAGCTAATCAAGATGGCAAAGGCGGAGAAGGTGGACTTGTTCATTGCCGCGCCGTGGAAGAGGAAGCTTCGCGAAATTGCCGCGCGCGACAGGAAGTTTGAGGTTGCAATGAAGTCTGCAATGGCTGATGCTGAAATAAAGAAGCATGCAGCAGATGTTGCAAAAGTTTTGATGTCCTACATGAAGAATGCGTCTGACTTGGGAGAAACCGCAAGCGAAGAGTTTGAGGTTGAAGCTCTCAAGAGCGCGCTGCCCATGCTCGAGGCTGAGCTTGGGGCGAAAATAAGCATCACGCGCGAGGAGGAGAGCGCGCTTCCCAAGGCAAAGGGCGCGCTGCCGGGAAAGCCGAGCATACTGGTTGCCTAAGACGCGCTACTGAGGAAGGCGGCTGGCGACATAAAGCGCGCGGTTATCTTCCTCCCAAAATTTGGAGAGATTACTTTGGGCAGTTGAGAGGCTTGAGTCAAGCTTAATTGCCTTTTCAAAATAATCGGCTGCCTTGTGAATTTCAAGATAGATCAATTCGATCAAGCCCCTATTGAAGTAGACCCTGGAAAGAACCGGTTTCCAACTTTCTGGTCGCGGATTCAGTTCCTTGATTAAATTTTCGTAAATAGTTATGGCCTTGGCAAAACTGGCATCTGAACCCGAATGTGAAACCTTGCCCTCGACAAATTCCTCAATGTATCTTTGGGCTTTGGCAAGGCACAAGTAAGCGTCTGCGAGCTTCTTGTCGCGGCTGATGGTCGATGGCTGCTTCCTATAAAGCTTGACAGCAGTGGCAAGCTGGGACACGGAAATTTCAGCTCCAATATTCCTTTTCCCTATTTCAAAGTAATCATCCGCAGTCATCTTTTGGAAAGGCAGCATCCTGCGGAATGCCTCTCTCTTTTTCAGGTAAAGAGAATCATCTGCAGGCAACCGCGAAGCATACCGCAAACTTCGGAATGCGAGCTTGGCATCATCGCGGAATGCGAATTTTATCGGCCCGATATGGTAAATCAGCTTCATTTTATACCATCACGCAACCATTCTTAAGGCTGCCTGAGCCGCGTAAGCAAAATCTCCTGGCTCGTCATACCGTCCTGTTTGCAGTTGAAGACAAGATTTTTCAGATATCCCACATTCGTTTTGTCCGCATTCTTCGGGTTCTTAAGCTCAAGATAGATTGCCTGGGAATCGGCAAAGTGTTTTATGGCGGCGTCAAGCGTTTGAAAATCCGTGATGCTAGCCTCGGCTGCGACAACCCCCTGAAGCGTTTTGACTTTTGCCAGGCACCAGGATAATTGGTTGCGCACTTCATCCTGCCCGACACGTTCAAGATCTGCCCGGATGCCTGACTCAATCTCATTTATGGCAGACGGTATGCGCGAACGCCAGCCATCCAAAAACCGCGCGGTTTGGAGCTCAATCCTGGCCTGGTAGACCATCGGGAGCATCTCATCCGCGCGCGACGGGTCAAGCCTGGACGCTTTTTTGAGGTTGCGCAATACTGCGTGCGCGTATAAGCGCACTGTTAAATCAGCCTCGAGGGACCTGCTCCTTTTACGCGAGTCGGCATAATAATCAAACCAGGATCCGATGTGGGTTTGGTTGAATTGCAGCAGCTCCTGGCTTTTCTTTATGAGGAACGCCGCCTCCTGCTTGTTCTTCATGCTTTGCGTATCAAGTACAGACGTTGGGATGAAACGCGCGGCTGTTTTATGCAGTAAATTGAAGTTAGCCATGCTGAACGTAATAATGAAAAAGCAAGAAGGAAACTCATCTCAGAAGGCTTGCTGGACGATTCATTTGTGCCTGCGCGCGGAAGGGAGTTTGTCTATTTCCCGATAAGGAAGGGAGGAAAGTGCGCGCTTCCCACTGTGCAAAAGAAGCTGGAGAAAAGGAGCGGAAAGCCGAAAAATTTGCGGGAGGCGCTTGAGGGGAAACTGAGCGCGCGCGAGATGGAAGAGCTGGTTGCCTCTTTTGACTTGGTCGGAGACATTGCGGTTGTGGAAATACCTGATGCGCTGCGCGCGAAAGAAAAACTTGTGGCAGAGGCGCTCATGAGCGCGCACCGTAATGTGAAAGTGGTGGCAAAGAAAACAGGCGGGACAGCAGGTGAATTCAGGATACGCCCGGTTGAAGTGATTGGGGGCGAGAAAAGAACTGCTGCAATTTACAGGGAAGGCGGCTGCGAGTTTGAGCTTGACCTGAATAAAACTTACTTTTCGCCCCGCTTGGGAACTGAAAGAGGCAGGATTGCCGCGCTTGTAAAGCCTGGCGAGAAAGTGCTGGTGCCATTCGCAGGAGTGGGGCCGTTTGC
>JAPLWY010000040.1:0-3934 GCA_026396355.1 Microcaldota archaeon | reverse complement strand
TGAGCTTAATCCTGATGCGTGCGCGTTCTTCCGCCGCAATGTCACAAGAAACAAGTGCACGAATGTTGATGCGCTTGAGGGAGATGTAAAAAAACTGCTGCCTGGCAAATACTCTGGCTGGGCAGACAGGGTGGCAATGCCGCTTCCAAAAGATGCAAAGGAATTCCTGGCAAATGCCATCCCCTGCCTGAGAAAGGGAGGAATGCTGCATTACTATTCGTTCGGGGAAATAGGCGCGCCTTTTGAGGCTGCTGAACAGGATGTGAGAGAAGCTGCTGAAAAGCTTGGCAGGCGCGCGGTTGTGGAATTTACGAGAGTGGTGCGCCCTTATTCAAAAACAACCGAGCAAGTCGTGATTGATGCGAGAATTCTTTGAGTGCACAAATTGCCTGAAGGCGAACTAATTTATACTTCTGGTGCGCGGTTGATGGCATGGATGAGAAAACCTTGAATTTCCAGGAGCAAGTCGAGCTTGCGATACAGCGCGAGAAGGCGCGCGTGAAGAGGAAGCTGATGTACGCGGTCCTTTTGCTTGCCGCCGTTTACGTTGTTGCAATAATCATTTACCATGCCACCGAGAGCTGGAGCTGGGAAGATGCGGTTTATTTCACCACGGCGACAATCACCACGGTCGGGTACGGGGACATTGTGCCGCACACCTACTATGGCAGGCTGATAACGATTCCTTTGATGTTCATAGGGATAGCAGTCGGGCTTTACACAATCTATGCAATACAGGATTACGGGAAGGCCAACCTTGGCGGAGTGGCAAAAGGAGTGGGCACCCGGCTGGACAACGTTGAAAGCGGAAGAAAGAGGATGGTCGGGCATGTTGACCGCCATGTTGAGAGAATAAGGCGCATGGGAAGGAAGAAATAGTGTGAAATAGGGGAGCGAAAAATCGTTCATCCTGCGACGTGCCACCCTTTGCGTTTAAATTCATTATGTATGCATTCATTACTTTTGGGTTAACGTGTTTGGGAAAAATAGCATTTTGAAGCGGCTGTTCGGCTTTGCGCGCGCGAAGACCGATTCTGGAAAACGCTCAGTGCTCGTGCTTTCAGACGGGACTGTTTTTGCAGGGGAAGGATTCGGGGCGATTGGAAACAAAGTAGGAGAGATAGTTTTCACCACCAGCATGACCGGCTATGAGGAGTCCCTTACCGACCCGTCTTATGCAGGGCAAATACTGGTTTCCACTTACCCCTTGATTGGGAATTACGGGACTTGCACGGAGTGGACTGAGAGCAACAAAATGCACGTGGAAGGCTATGCGATAAGGGAACTTTGCAAGGAGCCGCGGCACGCGAAAAGCACTGCCAGCCTTGCCAGAAGGATGGAGGACGAGGGAAAGGGCGGGATTTGCGGAATTGACACGCGCTTTTTGGTTCGCCACATAAGAAATTCCGGCGTGATGCCCTCCTGCCTTGCTGTTTATGATTCAAAGGAAAAGGCGCCTGAAACCGAGGAGCTTATAGCGCAGGCAAAGGCGCTGGATTACTCCAAGGTTAATTTTGTTGAGAAAGTTTCAGTAGGGAAAGCAACGCACTTTGGAAAAGGAAGCAAGAAAGTGGTCATTTTCGACTATGGGATGAAGATGGGAATAGTGCGCGAGATGAACAAGAGGGGAGTGAAGATGATTGCGCTTCCCTGGAACACCAGTGCGGAAGAAGCATTGTCGTTCTCGCCTGACGGGATTATTGTTTCAAACGGGCCCGGCGACCCTGCGCTTTTGCAGCCCCAGTCTGAAGAGCTCAAGAAGCTGTTCCATTTGCCGATGTTCGGCATTTGCCTGGGCAATCAGTTGATTGGGCAGGCAGCTGGCGCAAAATGCTACAAGCTCAAGTTCGGGCACAGGGGAGGCAACCACCCGGTGCTTGACCTGAAGGAAAACAAGGTTTCAATAACAACGCAGAACCATGGGTTTGCAGTGGAGGAGAAGCATTTGGGGAAAGAGTGGGAAGTGACGCACAGGAACCTTACAGACAATACTGTGGAGGGGATTGCGCACAAGGAGCTGCCCATTTTCGCAGTGCAGTACCACCCTGAGGCAAACCCCGGGCCTTGCGATTCAAAGCATTTGTTCGACAGGTTTGTGAAAATGATTTAGAGTTGGGATAGGTTTAGCAAAAGAAACAGTGAAAACAGGCAGAAAGCAACGGTGAAAAAATGCCAAGGAGAAAAGACATCCACAAAGTGCTGGTGATTGGCAGCGGGCCAATTGTGATTGGGCAGTCTGCCGAGTTTGACTACTCTGGTTCGCAGGCATGCGCCTCTCTCCGTGCTGAAGGGGTGAAAGTGGTTGTGGTCAATTCCAACCCTGCAACTATTCAAACTGACAGCGAGATGGCAGACATTGTTTACATTGAGCCGCTGCGCGCGGACTTCATTGAAAGGATTATTGAGAAGGAAAAGCCGCAGGGGCTGATTGCCACAATGGGAGGGCAGACTGGCTTGAACCTTGCGGTTGAGCTTTACAAGAACGGTGCGCTTAAGCGCCACGGAGTCGAGCTGTTGGGCACTGGGATAGAGGCGATTGAGGCTGCTGAGGACAGGGGAAAATTCCGCGACCTCATGAAGAGCCTGGGCGAGCCAATACCTGAAAGCGTGGCTGCGAATACTGTGAAGGAAGCAGAAGAGTTTGCAAAAAGCCACCCATTCCCGTTGATACTGCGCCCTGCATTCACGCTGGGAGGCACTGGAGGCGGGATTGCGAGGAACCGCGCTGACTTTGAGGCTTTGCTGGAATTGGGCTTCACGCTTTCCCCAACGCACCAGGTGCTGGTGGAAGAGTCGGTGCTGGGCTGGGGCGAGTTCGAGTATGAGATGATGAGGGACTCGTTTGACAATTGCATTACAATTTGCAACATGGAGAATATTGACCCAATGGGCGTGCACACCGGTGAGAGCGTCGTGGTTGCGCCGAGCCAGACTCTTTCTGATGACGAGTACCAGCTTTTGAGAACGGTTGCGCTGAAAATAATACGCGCGCTCAAGATTGAGGGAGGGTGCAACATACAGTTTGCGCTCAACCAAAAGACAGGAGAGTACATTGTTGTTGAAGTTAATCCGAGGCTGAGCCGCTCCTCTGCGCTTGCCAGCAAGGCAACCGGCTATCCGATTGCAAGAGTGGCGGCAAAAATAGCGCTCGGGCTTGGGCTGCACGAGATAAAAAACGCGGTTACTGGAAGCACGCCTGCGGCATTCGAGCCTGCGCTGGACTATTGCGTGGTGAAGATACCCAGGTGGCCGTTTGATAAGATGCCTGAGAGCAACCGCGTGATTGGCACCCAGATGAAAAGCACTGGAGAGGCAATGGCAATAGGCAGGACGTTTGAGGAAGCATTTGGGAAGGCAATGCGCTCAATCGAGACCAAGAAGCAAAAAGTGCTGCGCGAGGACTGGGAGAGGCACATGACTGCGCCGACTGACATGAGGATGCATGCGATACTGGATGCGCTCAAGGCTGGTTGGGAGAGGAAGAAAATTGTAGACCTTACCAATATTCACCCGTGGTTCATGGACAGGTTTGCAGATTATGCGGGAATGGAAAAGAGGCTGAAGCAGGAAGTGTTTGGCAAGGAAATACTGTCTGAAGCAAAGAAAATGGGCTACTCGGATGAGCAGGTCGCTGCCATTGTGGGGCAGGAAGCCGAGATGGTAAGGCAGATGAGGAAGAAGTTTGGCATTTTGCCGGTCTACAAGATGGTGGATACCTGCGCTGCCGAGTTTGAGGCAAAGACGCCGTATTACTATTCAACTTATGAAACCGAGAATGAGAGCGTCCCCACCAGGAGGAGAAAGGTAATCATAATCGGAAGCGGGCCGATAAGGATAGGGCAGGGCATTGAGTTTGACTACTGCTGCTGCCACGCCGCATTCGCGCTGCGCGAGATGGGAATTGAGAGCATCATGATAAACAACAATCCAGAGA
>JAPLWY010000053.1:1519-7889 GCA_026396355.1 Microcaldota archaeon | reverse complement strand
CTATTACTGCGCGCACTGCCAGCACCAGAAGTTCAATGAACTGGGACGGGGGCATCAATCCCATGCAAAGCGTGAATGCCAGCAACACCACGAACGACAGCATCATGGTCAGGGAAGGCGTGAAAGGCGCAACTCCCTCTGGCTTGGCGCCAAGGCTGATTGCCGAAATCCGATAAAGCAGGCTGGCAAATGCAATGGTGGTGCACACCACGAAAATGAGCGTTATCCACCACTGGCCGCTTGAAAGTGAAACAGCCAGCACTCCCAATTCTGAAAGGAAGGTGCCGAATGGCGGGCTGCCTGCAAGCCCTGCTGCAATGAAAATAAACGGAATTGCGACCAGGGGCACAACCTGCGCTGCGCCACTGATGAGCGGCATTTCCTTGGTCTTGTAAGCAAAAGCGACTATTCCGCTGGCAAAGAATGCGAGGGGCTTGGCGAGCGAATGCGAAACCATGTGGAACAGGGCAGCTCCGACTCCGAGGGGGCCGCCCAGGCCAAGCGCAAGCACCACTATCCCCATGTTCTCAATGCTGGAATATGCCAGCATGCGCTTGATGTTGTGCTGGAAATAGATGCGCAGCGCGCCAATGGCAAGCGAGAGCAGGCCAAACGCAATGAGCAGGCCCGATGCGAATGCAATCATCGAATCATAAGGCGCCACCACCTGGTAGGTCCGAACGATTCCATAGAATGCAATGTTGAGCAGCAGGCCTGAAAGTATGGCGCTGACCGGGGTGGGCGCCTGGCTGTGCGCATCAGGAAGCCAGACATGGAGCGGAACCAGCCCGACCTTGGTCCCAAAGCCGACCAGGATGAATGCAAATGCTATCTTGAGGAAGAGCAGGTTTGCCCCTGGCTGGAACACCATCAGGCTGTCCCAGTTCCCGCCCGAAGTTGCGCCCTGCGGAAGGAGCGCGAACAGCAGGAACAATATGCCTGCAAGCGCAAGCAGTATGCCGACTGAATTTATTATGAAGAATTTCCAGGCAGCCTCAAACGAGCTTGAGGTCTGGTAGAAGCTTATCAGGAAAACAGACGCCAGCGTGGTGGCTTCAATTGCAGCCCACATCACGACCGGATGCGCAGCCAGCGTGGCTGTCAGCATTGCAGCCAGGAACAGCGAGAACAGCCCGTAATAGAGCCAGACCTGCTGCTTCTCCACCACGTTTTCCTTCACCTCGTGGCGGATGTAGCCGATGGAATAAAGGAAAATCAGGCAGGCAACCACTGCGGTCAGCGCAGTGAAAAGCCCAGAGATTGCATCCAGGTAAAGCAAATCATAAAAGTCCCGGAAGCCAACAGGCGTTTGCAGGAATCCTGACACTGCCATCAGTGCGAACAGTGCCGACAAGACTGCGCCGGCAAGCGCCGATGCCTCTACCATCCTGGCATTGCGCTGGAATGCGAATGCGAGAATGCCCGCCAGAATCGGGGGAAGGATGATGAGTTCAAGCATATATTTTCACCTTTTTTCCACCAGTTCGACGAGCTTTTCAGTGTCCAGCGTGCCATGCGTCTCCTTCATCTTGAATGACAATAGCAAGGTTATCCTGACCAGGATTATCACGTCGAACAGGGCGACCAATTCACCGATGAATGGCAAATTGATGTGCAGTGCGTACGGGAGCAGCACCACACCGTTTTCCATCATCAAAAAGCCCAGAAGCTGCAATATCAGGTGGGTTTTCGATGCTATTATCAGCATGCCGATCAGGATGAGCGCCACTGTGAGCGGCAGTATTATGGTGGTGCCTCCCAGGACAGATGAGATTGCAAATGCAAGCACCATGATGATGCTGGCATAGATGAGCGCGCGGCTGGTCGTCATGGGCGCATTCATGAATATCGGGTCTGCATCCAGGTTCAATTTGAATTTCTCGCGCGCCTCTCCGAACCTGAGGTAAAAATTCAGCGGCATCAGCTTCATGCCAAAGGACAGGCTGTGATAAAGCACGAACGGGATGATCAATATCTTCAGGGCTGCGATTGCTGCAATGAACAGGTAGTTCATGCCTGCTGCGCCATGCGTGAGTGAAACCTGCAGGAGAATTGCCACCAGGCAGATGCTCTGCACTATGTAGAGCTGAATTCGGTTGCGGATGGTGTTGCTGAAAAGGAAATAGATTGCAGCCAGCAGCATGGCGAGCGCCATGATTGCCTGCAGCCAGCTTTCCCCGTCAGATTTGACCACAAAGATGCGCATGAGGAATGCCATAAGCCCAAGCAGGGTGGCAAATATCAAAAGCTCAGAGACCTTGAACAGGCGCACCTTGACGCTGATGCTCTCTATAGTTGCCACAATCACGGCCAAGATTACTGTCGATGCGAAAAGGATCAGCGGCCAGAGCGGATTTGCCTGCAGGCTGCCCGGCGCCAGAAGAATTGCCACGAACGAGAAGAACAGGAAAATCTTCGCGGCGTGCGCCCATTCCACAAGGGCAAGGCTTGGGCCTGAATTCTCAAGAATCATTGCCTCGTGCACCATGGTCAGCTCAAGATGCGTTGCAGGGTTGTCAAACGGCAGCCGTCCAGTCTCTGCCATTATCGCCAGGAGCAATGCAGCTGCAATGAGCCAGTAGACCGGCGAGGTAATCAACAGTTGCCAAGAGGCAAGGTCAGGCGCAAGCGGCACAATATTAAGGCTGCCCGAGGTTGCCATGATGATGACGATTGCGAACATTGCCGGTTCGATAAGGATGGAATAGAGCATTTCCCTGCTTGAGCCCATGCCCCCGAATGCGCTGCCTGCGTCCAGCCCGGAAAGCGCAGTGAGAAACCTCCCAATTGCAAAAAGGTAGATGAATACAATGATGTTTGCTGCAAGCACAGGGGCTGGCGAAAGGATCGGGAGCATCAGGGAAGCAATGGCAATCGAGGCAAAGCCCGCCACCGGGGCAATGGCAAATATGAATGGGGTGATTGAGCTTCTGGCGCTGCCTTTCGAGAGCAGCTTGATAATGTCAATGTATGGCTGGATTACCGGGCTGCCGCACCTGCCTTGGAAGCGCGCCTTGACTTTTCGCATTATTCCTATCAGTAGTGGTGACAGGGCAAAGACAAAGGCGAACTGGAGGAACGCCAATACCGGTGAGGGCAGGTTTTCAAGCATATCAATCACAAAATTGCGTATATCAGCACGAGCGTGAGCGTGACTACCAAATACATGAGATAGTCATTCAGCCTGCCCGTGGTGAATATTGCCGAGTGCGGGGCAACATAATAGTAAAGGCGCACGATGGGCGCGTAAATGACGCTGTCAAACAGCGCCGAGCCATAAGCGGTTGATTTTTCAAGCGGGTTGAGCCAGGTATCCATTGCCCTGGTGACCGGCATGGCAAACCCTGCGGCAGAGTACTGCATGTGCGCTGTTCCGTCCGGAAAGCCGCAGCCCCAAGTCTCTCCGACATGGTGGTGCTTTTTTTGCGAAGCCAGCCACAAGTATATTGCAATCAGGGCAGAGCCTGCCAGAAGAATCAGCAAAATGGCTGCATTTGGCAGCGACTGGGCAGCCGGGACAATCGTTGTTGACGCTGCCCCGAAATTCAGGCTTTCCAGGATGTTTGCCGATGCCTGTGCCAGCACTCCGGGGAATACTCCTGCCGCAACGCAGGCAAGGGCGAGAAGCGCCATGCCAAGAATCATTGTTTTGGGCGAGTCATGGCGCACGTGAGCGTGCTTTGAGCGCGGCAGCCCCAAAAACGGGATTCCGAATGCCTTGACAAAGGCGCCGACGGCAAGCGCGCTGGTCAGTGCAAGCCCGAGCACTGCGACTGCTAGCGCCAGCGAGGTGAAATTGAAGGTCTGCGCCCCTGGCTCAATGCCGCCCAGAAGCGCCTGGAAGGTCAGCATTTCGCTGGCAAACCCGTTCAATGGCGGGATTGCCGCAATGGACGCCGCCCCGATGAAAAACAATACTGCGGTGAATGGCATGTATTTTGCCAGCCCGCCCATCTCGTCGATGTTCCGCTCGTGCGTGGCATGGATGATGCTGCCTGCGCCAAGGAAGAGCAGGCTCTTGAACAGCGCATGGTTGAGCGTATGGTAAAGCGCCGCGAAAAGCGCAAGTGCGGCCAGCGCGGGCTGGTGCGCCCATGAGAAAAGCACAGACGCGCCAATGCCTATGAAAATAATACCTATGTTCTCTATGCTGTGGTAAGCGAGCAGGCGCTTGATGTCATGCTCAAGAAGGGAATACAGCACGCCAAGGATGGAGGATGCTATTCCCAATCCCAATATGAGCGCGCCCCACCAAAGCTCGGTGCCGTTGGCAACCCCGAGGAAATCAAAAAGCACGCGCACAATCCCATATATTGCGGTCTTAAGCATGACTCCTGACATCAAGGCGGAAACATTGCTTGGCGCCTGCGGGTGCGCAAGCGGCAGCCAGATATGAAGCGGAATGATGCCGCACTTGGAGCCGAATCCGAAAAGCGCCAGCATGAAAATCGCGCTGGCAATGAACGGAGTATAAGCTGCTGTGTGGAACGAGGCGAAATCCATCGAGCCAGAGCCGCTTGCAAGCGCCAGGAACATCAGGGCAAGCGCTGCTGCGCCAACATGCGCAATCAGGAGGTAGGTGAAGCCGACCGACTGCACGCTCTTTTCCTTGTGCTCATAAGTCACCAGGAAATACGAGCTTATTGCCATGATTTCCCAAAGTATGAGGAAAAGAAGCGCGTTTTGCGCTGCGACCACCAGTATCATGGACAGCAGGAAAATATTGTAGAGAAAGCCGAAGCGCCCGACGCTGTACCCTTTCTTGGTGTATTCCTCGACATAGCTCAGCGAGTAAACCGAGGTTGCCGCCCCCACAAAGGCAATGAAGGACACGAAAAAGGCGGAAAGCCCAACCATGCTTATCGAGAGCGAGCCGACATAGTCAAGCGAGGCCAGGACGATTTTTTCCGAGCCAAAGCCAAGAAGGGCAGTGACGCCTGCGGCAAGCGCGAAGAGGCTGCCCAATATCGCAAAGCCAAAACCCAGCTTGGAACTTAGGCGCGGCCTTGATGGAAATACGAGTGAAGAAAGCGCCCCGAGCGCGAAAAAGGCGATAGCGAATGTCAGTGCATTTAAGGAAAGAAATTCTAATGCCATCCCATTCACCGTATGCTCTAAGGCTCAAGTGTCTAAAATAACTGAATAAAATATATAAAGGGTGCTATAGCTCCGGAATGGGTGCCCCCAAGTTTTTAATCCTTTTCAAGGATAATCGGTGCATCTTATTAGTATATCTTTTATATATATGCAAAAGTGGGAAAAGCGTGCGGGAAAGGTGAGCTGATGGAAAATAACGTCAAGAAAATCGAGCTTCATATCGTGATAGGGTGCGCAGACGCAAGAGACGTCTCAGCCGCGTTCAACGCAGCCCTCATCGAGCAGCAGGCGCAGGAAATGAAGCACGGGACGCTTATTGATTTCCAGAGAATGTCGGTTGCCGGAACTTTCATGACGCATGAAATCATCGCCGAGATAAAGTCCCACATACAGGAGAAGATGCGCGAATACTACTCCTACTACAAGGCAGGCGTCCCGATTGACATTTTCGTGCACCTGACCGCGCACGGCAACGTGGCTTTGAAGCCCGGCTGCCTGCATTCAACGAGAAGCTACCACGACATCGAGGTACACGAGGCCGAGTTCAACTGCGGCATGCTGCATGCGCAGGAGATTGCGCTTGAAATGGAATGGATGCTTCTTAACCGGAGGGCAGTGCTCGAATACGGGCTGCGGGGCAACCGCAAGCAGGTCAGAATCGAGACGGAAGAAGACATCGAAAACCTCATGAAGCGGGCATACGGGCACAACGGCACAATCGCCGGCAACTGGGTGAAAAGCATTGTCAACCTGTGCACCCACGCTTACGAGCAGAAAAAAGTGCTGCGGCATGCGCTGGACTCCGACCCGACTTTCGAGAACCTCCGAATATCGCTGACTGCAGGCGTGAAGAATTATCTCTCGAACGAATACTTCAGGGTGGACGGCAACACCCACATGAACACCTTCCTTGACCTGGTCTACGACAAGGTGCGCAGGAGCGGGCCTGTCAAGGACCCGAATTCCCACACTGAAAAGCAGAAGCCGACGCTTGGGATTTTCCACCATTCATCCATACAGCAGGCGCGCGCAACCGCGGTGAGGAAGTTTTACGGCACTGAAAGCTACTCAGTCGGGCAGGTATACGGCATAGGGAGCATGAACCTTCCTGACTATTTCAAGACTTTCGGCCCGTACAAGGTCGCAGGCTTTTTCTACGGGGTGAAGCACCTGAACCTCAAGACCTGGATTGTGATGGGCAGGAAGCTTGAAGAGGCCGAGAAGATGCAGGAGCGCATCCTGAACGACCCGATAATGGGATATGTCGTGAAGG
>JAPLWY010000053.1:580-1507 GCA_026396355.1 Microcaldota archaeon | reverse complement strand
GCGCAAGCAATCCAATACGAACGCCTAGCTTGCAAAGAAAAATTGCAAGGGCGATGCATAATTTTGGAAGTTTTCACATGGACGACAAGAGCAAGCAGAAATACGAGCTGAAAAAGCAGCTGGTCAAGCTCCGCCAGATGAAGGGCAGCGGAACCGAGCTCATCTCAGTCTACATACCTGCAAAGGCGGCGATACACGAGACCGCGAACAAGCTTAGGGGCGAGGCTGGGCAGGCTGCCAACATAAAGTCCAAAAGCACGCGCAAGAATGTCACTGATGCGCTTGAGAGAATATTGCACCACCTGAAGTCCTATGGCAACCTTGCGCCGGCGTCAGGCGTGGCGATATTCTGCGGCAATGTCTCGGACAACCCTGCGAAAACCGACATCGAGATTTTTACAGTCTACCCTGCCGAGCCCATCGCTGTCCAGATCTACCGGTGCGACTCGCGCTTCTTCCTCGAGCCCCTTGAGCAGATGCTGAGCATCAAGGACAGCTATGGCATCGTGGTCATGGACGGGCGGGGCTGCACGCTTGCCGAGCTCCGCGGCACCAATACGCGGATTCTGTCCCACATACGCTCAATGGCGCACTCGAAAATGCGCAAAGGCGGCCAGTCTGCCAGGCGCATTGAGAGGATAATCGAGGAGTCAATAGAATATTACTACAAGCATGTCGGCGAGCACATGGACCGCTATTTTGTCAATACAGTGAAAGGCGTGATAATAGGCGGGCCTGGCCCTGCAAAGGAAGACTTTGTGAAAATGTCCCCCTTCAACTACCAAATCAAGGTGCTTGGCGTGGTGGACACTGGCTACACCGACGAGTATGGCGTGCGCGAGGTGATGTCAAAGTCCACAGACATCCTTTCCGAGCAGGAAGCAATCCAAGAGCGGGTGATCATCGAGCGCTTCATAAAGGAAGTGG
>JAPLWY010000053.1:0-510 GCA_026396355.1 Microcaldota archaeon | reverse complement strand
GGTGCGCGCCGCGCTCACTTCCAAGCAGGCGAACAAGCTACTGATTTCCGAAGGATTGACTTACAAGCGCGCCAAGCTGGTGGATACCACCACAAACGAAGTGCAGTATGTCACTTCAAAAAACCCGCTTGACCTGGCTGAAAAGATAAAAGCAATTGGAGGCACAGTGAAAATCGAGTCCGAGAAGCTTCTTGTGGATGACCTGATTGAGCTTGCAGAATCAAACGGGATAGATATATTCATCGTCTCGCCCGACACTGCGGAGGGCGCGCAGTTCCTGGGCAGCTTCTATGGCATTGGGGCTTTCTTGAGATATAAGTAATCTTTCTGCTTTTTCCCGCGCGCGCTTGGCGTTCCGTGCGAAACTTCATGCCAACCTATTTAAACAGGGCTTTTCAGAAGCTTTGCGGCAGGATAGGTCGGGAGAGTAGGGGCCTCCCATACTGCAAATCCCCTTTGGCAGGACCGAATGTCCGGTAAAGTTTTGCAATTGGCAGGCAAGCACGCACC
>JAPLWY010000119.1:6279-7640 GCA_026396355.1 Microcaldota archaeon | reverse complement strand
GAGAAAAAGGCAGTTGAGCTTTCAAAGCCAGCCTCCTTGAAGCTGGAACTTGCAGGAGTGCTTGCAGCATTTGATGGCAAGCCAGTTTATACCGAGAAAGTGAAGGAATTGCCTGGCGCGCGCGTTGCGGGGAATGTGTTTTGCACAAGAGAGCTGGTTTGCGAGTATTTGGGAATTCCAAGAGAGGAGCTGGTGCAGAAAATAATGAATGCGATAAACAATCCGAGCAAGCCGCAAGTTATACCGGCAAATGAGGCGCCTGTGCTAGAGGTTGAAGCGCCAGTTGACTTGTCAAAGCTTCCAATTCCCATTCATGCTGAAAAAGATGGCGGCGCGTATTTCTCCTCCGCTGTTGTGATTGCAAAGGATAAGGAACTGGGGCAGAACTGCTCTTTTCATAGGATGATGGTGATTGGAAAAGACAGGTTGGTAATGAGAATATTGCACAGGCACTTGGAAGAATTCATAAAGCGCGCAGGCGGTGAGCTTGACGTTGCTTTTGTAGTGGGCGCGCCAATAAACTTCCTGCTTGCTTCAGCTACATCAGTGGAAATAGGGATTGATGAAACAACTATTGCAAACTCGCTTGCCCCTCTTCGCACTGTGAAGCTGGAAAGCGGGATAGAAGTGCCTGCTGATGCGGAGTTTGTTTTCGAGGGAAAAATCACTCGAGAGTTGGTGGATGAAGGGCCGTTTGTGGACCTGACTGAGACTTACGATGTGGTGAGAAAGCAGCAGGTAATGAAAATCACAAGAATACGCCACAGGAAAAACCCGGTTTGGCATGTGCTGCTTCCTGGCGCGCTTGAGCACAAATTATTGATGGGAATGCCGCGCGAGCCTACAATTTGGAATGAAGTGAACAAGGTGGCAAAGTGCACTGGAGTGAACATCACGCCTGGCGGCTGCTCCTGGCTGCACGCAGTTGTTGCGATTAAGAAAAAGAGCGAGGAAGATGGCAAGAAAGCAATAACAGCTGCATTTGCAGGGCACAAGTCGCTCAAGCATGTTGTCATTGTGGATGATGATGTTGATATCTACAGCCCTGCAAGCGTGGAGTGGGCAATTGCCACGCGCCTGCAGGCTGACAAGGGAGTCGTAATTTTGTCAGGGCAGAAGGGAAGCTCGCTTGACCCCTCGGCTGATGCGCACACTTATGCAACCTCGAAAATGGGGCTGGATGCCACGCGCCCGCTGGTGGCAAAGGGAAAGAATTTCGAAAAAGCGGAATGGATGAAAGTTGACAAGGAGAAATATGTCTGACTGGTGGGAAAGTGAATATTGAGCAGGCATTTGCAACCACTTCAAAAGTCCTTTTCGGCGAGGAGATAGGCGAGCTTTCGGAGTTTGCGCCTTACCTG
>JAPLWY010000119.1:0-6253 GCA_026396355.1 Microcaldota archaeon | reverse complement strand
TGATGTTTCCCTACCAGGTGAAAAAGTCATGCATTTCAGGAAAGCCAGTCATGGTGTCAAATGACCTGTACCCTGCAAATGGGAAATTCGTTTCGCAGGATGAAATATCCCTGCTGAAATTCCCGCCGCTGTCAATAAACGAGATAAAGGACATTGACTCGCTTTTTGCAGCCGCAGCAGAGCGCACGGTCTATTGCGGCAACAAGCTTTTCGGGAAGAATGTGGATGTTACAGATGCCGAGAACTGCGTGGACTGCTCCTCCATTTTCCACGGGCACAGCCTGTACCAGGTGAAATACGGCGCCTATGTCTCCACGCTTCGCGAGGCTGAATATGTCTTTGGCGTGTGCGGCTTCCCCCAGACGCATTTCGGCATGAGGGTGTGCGATGGGGTGGGTTCTAACCGCTGCTTTGAGACTTATTATGGCACCAATCTTTCTGACATGTACTATGCATTCAACTGCGTGGGCTGCTCTGACTGCATATTCGCATTCAACCTGCGCTCCAAAAGGCATGTGATTGGCAACCGAGAGCTTCCTAAAGACGAATTCATGCGCCTGAAGAAAAAACTGGTTTCTGAAATGGCAGGGGAGCTTAAGAAAAAGAAGAGATTGTTTTCGGTTGCGGATATCGCTTACTATGGACGGAACAAAAAGGATGTGCCGGAAGAGAAAATAGCATTTGACAGCCCGGTGCCGCCAAAAGTGGAGGATGCCTTTTCCTCAACCTGCAAGATAGTGCTGGGAAAGGAGCATAAGGGCATCAAAAAATACGGCCCATGGCTTCTTAGGCGCGCAGTAACAGTGAAAAAAGTGATTGGAGCAAAAGGAACCCCGACTTACAAGGTAGGGGTGCTGCCCACAATAAAGGACATTCCTGCAGACAGGCTGGTGACAAACGAGGAAGGGGCAGAGGCTGCAAAAACACCAATCAGCATAAAGCCAGGAGAGGAGTTGACCTTGCAGGAAACGCTTTCCCGCGTGGCAAAAAACGCACTGTTCTCGGTTGAATTCATAGATGGGATGAATGACAAATGCATTGACACACCCAACCTTTACGGAGGCAGCAATATCTACAAAATACTGGACACCACTGATGCGAAATACTCCGCCTATTCTTCAGCGGTAATAAAGTCAGAGCACATATTCGGGGGCTATTTCCGCCTGCTGCAGTCGCAGTTCTGCATAAACATATTCGACTCCACCAATCTCAAGGGCTGTTTTGAGGTGGACTGCTCATATTCCTCGAGGAATGCGTATTTCTGCCACAACTGCGAAAATGTCAATGATGCGCTTTTCTGCTTCAATGCCAAGGCGCTGCAGTATGCGTTTTGCAACCAGATGGTTTCCAAGGAAGAATTCCTGCGGCTGAAAAAAATATTGCTAGACTATGTGAATTCAGAGCTTGAGAAAAAAGGCGCGCTGGAGGAGTCGGTTTTTAACATCCCAGCTAAGAAGAGAAAGAAGTGACCTATTTTTTCCTGTACCCAAATATCCTGTCGTAAGTTGGATGGTCGACAATATCCAGCACATCCAGGAATATTTCCATTATTTCTATTTCCGCGCCCTCGCGCGCAGGCTGGTGCAGCGTGTAAATCATGCGCCAGTAGCCGGACAGATCAACCTTCCAGAGATTGGTGGCGCCCATGACGGAGTATTTTTTCGGGATGAGGCTTCTTGGGATTTGCTCGCCATAGTCGTAATGCTCGCGCAGTATTTTGAATTTGGCCTGGATTGAGCGAAAAAGGGTTTGGTGAAACGAGGAGGGGATGCCTTTTTTCTTTTCTTCAGCCACAGCCTGTTCCAGATTGCCGTATTCTGCCTGTGCGTCCCTGACCAATATTATGCGCACAAGCTTTCTTGCCATTTTCACACTTCCCTTCCGGCTTTTTCAAGAGATTCAAGCTTCGGGTTTCCAAGCGTCCAGATAAACCCCTTCTTGGTCTCAAGCACCATTCCCCTTGTCTCAAGATAGCCCAGCGCGACATTGAGGGTGGAGCGCATCACGCCGGATTCCAGGCGCAGGAGTATCTGGTTCCTGCTGAGGGCGGTTTCCGCCCCCTTGACTGCGTCTTCTATTGCCATCACGGTCTTGAGAGTAGGATAGTGGAGCACGTCTGCCCTTGCTTTTTTTGCCAAACAACCACCTGATAAGTTTATCAGGGGATAAGTATATAACTGCTTTGCGCCGCAGGAGACCATGCAAATGGCAGGCAAGCGGCGGTTAATAAATTTGAGCAGAGTAATATGCCGGTGGAAACGGCAGTGATTTGATGGAGCTTTTGCAAGAGCAGCAGAAAATGCTTGACAGGGAGATGGGCGAGGCAGCCTGCCAATCAATGGAAATACTATTTGCGCTTGGAAGGATTTACGGCGCAAAAAACATGATACCGATTACTTCTGCGCAAATTGCAGGAGTTTCCTACAAGACGATTGGAGATGCCGGGCTGGAATACCTGGAAGATTTGGTGAAAGGCAAGGCGCGCGTGAAAATACCCTCTTTTCTCAACCCGGCAGGGATGGACAGGGAGCAGTGGAGGGAATTGAGGATACCGGTACAGTTTGCGAAAAAGCAAATTGAAATATTGGATGCATTTTCTGCCATGGGAATTGGGATGAGCTGCACTTGCACGCCTTACCTTGTGGGAATACGCCCAAAGCTAGGCGAGCATGTCGCATGGGCTGAAAGCTCGGCAATCTCGTTTGCAAATTCCGTGCTGGGCGCGCGCACCAACCGGGAAGGCGGGCCATCCGCGCTTGCTGCTGCGATTTGCGGAGTCACGCCGAATTATGGCTATCACTTGGATGAGAACAGAGTGTGCAGCCTGCTGGTGAAAGTTGAAGCTGAGGTGAAAAGGACTGCGGATTTTGGGGCGCTTGGGGCGTTTGTGGGCGAGCGCGCCAAGGGAAGGAATGTTGCTTTTAGGGGAGTGAAAAAAGCGTCCGAGGACAAATTGAAGTCGCTTGGCGCCTCAATGGCTGCCTCGGGCTCGGTTGCGCTTTACAATATGGAAGGCATTACTCCTGAGTGGAATTTGCAGCGGGGGGCTGAGGAAATTTTATTCGGGGAAAAGGAGCTGCGCGAATACAGGGAAAAGCTGGGGGAAGGCGCAAGCGGAAAGCCGCAGATGGTGGCAATAGGCTGCCCGCACGCCTCGCTTGATGAGATTTCCGAGGTGGCCGCAAGAGTGAAGGGAAAGACGCTCGACTGCGAGCTTTGGGTGTGCACTGCGAGGAAAACAAAGGAAAAGGCTGATGCTGCAGGCTTTACGCGCATTATCGAATCTGCTGGCGGGCATGTTGTAGCAGACACCTGCATGGTGGTCTGCCCGATTGATGAGATGGGCTTTTCAGTCACTGCCTGCAATTCGGGAAAAGCGGCAAAGTATTTGGCAAATTCGTGCAGGCAAAAAGTGATATATGGGGACATAGAGGACATTTTATGCAAGTGAAGGCAAGAAGCATCTGCAGGGGAACAGGAGAAGGAGGGGCATTAGTCAGCACTGAGGCAATCTCGTTTTTCGGAAGCGTGGATGCCAAGACGGGAGTGGTTGTTGAGAAGGAGCATGCTTTGGAAGGAAAAAGCATTGCAGGAAAGGTGCTGGTTTTCCCGCGGGGCAAGGGCTCCACTGTGGGTTCTTACGTTCTTCTTCAGCTAAGGAAAAACAAATGCGCGCCGGCTGCAATCATAAATCAGGAGGCAGAGCCCATTGTGGCAGTGGGCGCGATAATTTCCAAAATACCTATGGTGGATTGCCTGCGAGACGGCGCGTACAGGAAAATAAGGGACGGGATGAAAGTGAAGGTGGATGGAACTGCAGGAACAGTTGAATTCTGACTTACCAGGGGACTTTTTTCAGGCCAAGGCGATTTGCAATGACATTTGCGCCAGAATGGACAAAATAAGTCAGTACGAAGAGGAAGATGACTGCCCACAGAGTAAGCAGGGGCACTGCCAGTGGATAAACTAGAACGAGCGCGACTGCAAGGAACATCAGCTGGTCAGTCAGGATAGAGGGCTTTCCGCGCGCAATGCCCTGCCTTCGTTTTATGAAGCTGCCAAAAAGATCGCCAAGCATTGTGCCAAGCCCGAGCAACAATCCGGCGATCGCGTAATCTGCTGTTGTCGCGTAAAGCGCGTAAGGAGTGTAAGGTAGAATGAGCGCTTCAAGCGAGCCTATGAGAAGCCCGGCAAGCGCGCCTGCGAAAAAGCCGCGTATTGTCTTTCCGTCGCCGAATATCCTGTTGCCGTCGCTCCACTTGCGCCCGAAGTCAAGCGGTTTTCCGCCGCCAAGCAACACTGGGGTGGAGTTTGCAAAGTAGGAGGGCAGGATGAAAAGCACAAGCCTTATTATTTCGGAGGCGGCAAACATTGAAACACGCAATTACTTGGCAGCCAAAGATTAATAATTTGCAGGAGGAGAGGCGATGAGGGAAAAACGGGCAGAGTCGAGGAATTACCTGTACATGCTGGTTGGCGGGCTATTTTTAGTGGCGCTTGCAGTGGTGCTGGGCTACTCGTTCCTCAATACCGAAGGCTGCGTGGGCGTGGTTGAGATAAAGGGCGAGCTTACAAGCGCGGATTCAGACTCTACGCTTTTTTCAGACGCAGTTAAGGGAAGCGGAACGATTGCCGCAGAAATTGCGGAGGCTGATGCGCGCCCTGACGTGAAATCGGTTCTTTTGCTTATCGAGTCGCCCGGGGGCTCCATTGTGGCAAGCCGCGAGGTTTACGAGGCTGTGAAAAACGCGAGCAAGCCCAAGGTGGCTTACATCAACGAGCTTGCAGCCTCTGGGGGTTATTATGCCGCAGCGCCAACAGATTATATTATGGCAAACCCGAACGCGCTTACCGGGAGCATCGGCGCCATAATCACGCTGCAGGACATGAGCGGGCTGTTCGAGAAAGTTGGCTATAACATGACCAGCATTGTTTCTGGGGAGAAAAAGGATATGGGCTCGCCTGGAAGGCGGCTCAGCGATTCCGAGCGTGCCGTTCTCCAGTCCATTGTGGACGAGAGCTTTGGCGAGTTCCGCAATTCGATCCTGGAGAGCAGGGGAAGCAGGCTGAACATGAGCGGATTTACGGATGCGCTGGATGGAAGGATACTTTCGGCAAGGCAGGCAAAGAAAATCGGGCTGGTTGATGAGCTTGGGAGCAAAAAGCAGGCAGTTGAAAAGGCTGCCAAGCTTGGCGGGATAAAGGGCGAGCCAAGAATTTGCGAAATAAGTTACAGTATAGAATATAGGTAAGCAAGATGGTGCAGACATGGCAATCGGGGACAAATTTGCAAGAATGACGCAAATCGCCTATGTTGTGCTTTTTCTGGCAATAGCCGCGCTTTTAGTTTCATGGCTGGGCAGGAATTTTGATCTTGGAGGAACTGGGCAGCAGGTTCTGCGTGAGACTGGGGCGCAAACTGCGCCAGTTCAGAACAAGATAGCTGAATGTACAGAAGGCCAGACTAAGCAGTGCAATTTGTCAGACTGCAAAGGGACTATTTCATGTGAGACTGGCAGATTTACCGAGTGCAGGCTGGGAAGGAAAGTTTGCATCCCCAAAAGCAGGACAGGCTGCAACCTGGATGGCTGCCATTTTGGGTTAAGAGAGTGCGATAGTTGCGGAACCGGCTTTGGAGAGTGCCTGCCGGACCAGGAAAATGGAATTGCGTGCGATTCCAATTGCAGCTAGCTGCTTATCTCCTGCCTTTTTTCTTTACGGGCTTGCCCTTTTTCGCAGGCGCTTTTTTTGCCATCAGCACTTTCAGGCTGTGCATCAGGCAGTTCTTCATCACTTGAGTCTTCCTCTGGCTTTTCTGAATCTTCCGGCTCGCCAGCCTCATCTTGCTCAAGCGCGCCTGCTTCCATTCCTTGCCTGCGTGCCTGGAGCTTGGCGCGTATCTCCTCAAGCCTTGTAATGGTGGCTTCTATGCTTTCATTCTCTTCTGTTTCAGACGCCTCGGCATCGCCAGACTCGTCTGAGAGCAAAGCCAGCTTTTCAGAGTCGCCGTCCGAAGTTGAAGTTGATTCTGTGAATTCGCGCATGCTGGAAGGCAGCGCTTCGAGGTCTTGGTTTTCCTCCGCGTCCGCGCTTTCCTTTTCGGAATCTGCCTTGTCCGCATTTTCTCCATCTTCAGGCGAACCCGGGTCTGCCTCGCTTGCCTGTATTTCATCATCTGAGTGAACATCGGCTGGCTGGGACTGCGCCTCGAGCTGCTTTTTCCTGTTTCCGATTATTTCGCGCGTCACATCCT
>JAPLWY010000118.1:855-5213 GCA_026396355.1 Microcaldota archaeon | reverse complement strand
CAAGAGGTGACTGTCTTTTCAGGCACTGGTGGGATGAAGAATGCGCTGGAAGCTATGCTTGAGGAAATCTGCGACGGAGGAGAATACCTTGATTTCGGAGTTTCAGGCTTATTTTTAGAAGTTATGGGCTCTTACTGGCACGCGTGGAAGAGGCGCAAGAAAAAAATGAGGATACGCTCCAGTGTCGTCTTCAATGAGGACGTGACGGTGGAAAAGCCGGAGCTGGTGCGCGAATACTTTGGCAAGTGCCGCTTCCACCCAAGGCAGAACGCCAGCCTGACCGACACGATGATATACCGGGACACCGTGATGCTTCTTATCTGGACCGCACACCCGCCAATAGCCGTGGTCATAAAGAATGCCGAGAATGCGAAAAGCTACCGCAACCAGTTCGGGGTGCTGTGGAAGGCGGCAAAAAAGTGATTCCGTCAATTGCCGTTCATCTTGAAATCAGGTTTTTAAGGAGTAAGGGGTGAATTCCCCCAGGTGAATATATGAGTGGAAAACTTGACGAATTCCTAGCATTAGAAGTGAAGACAATACGTGACAAGAACCTTGAGTGGAAGCTGCGCGAGCTTCAGGGCCCCTCTGTTCCAAGAGCGCGCGTGAATGGAAAGGATGTCATAATGTTCTGCTCGAATAATTACCTCGGGCTTTCCAACCGCCCTGAGCTGAAAAAGGCGGCTATTGAGGCGGTGGAAAAATACGGCGCAGGCTCTGGCTCGGTGCGCGCGATTGCAGGCTCACAGGACTTGCACTTCAAGCTGGAAAGAACGATTGCACACTTCAAGCACACCGAGGCAGCGATTTACTTCCAGACCGGCTTTGCGGCAAACGCAGGCGCGCTGCCCCAGCTTGTTGTCGAGGGCGACTTGGCAATATCCGACGCGCTCAACCACGGAAGCATAATTGACGGCGTACGGCTGTCCAAGTGCGAGCGCGCTATTTTCAAGCATAAGGACATGGAAGACTTGGAAAGAGTGCTGAAAGAGGCAAAGGCAAAGAGCCCGGCTTACAACAAGATATTCATCATTACTGATGGCGTGTTCTCAATGGATGGCGACATTGCGCCCCTGGACAAGATACATGAGCTTGCCCAGCAGTACGGCGCATACGTTTACGTGGATGATGCGCACGGAGATGGCGTGCTGGGCGACCATGGACGGGGAATTGTTTCGCACTTCAAGCTGGAGAAGAAGATAGAGTGCGACATGGGAACGTTTTCCAAGGGATTCGGAGTGGTGGGCGGCTCAATAGCAGGCTCGCAGCACCTCTATGATTTCCTGCAGAACAAGGCAAGGACCTGGCTGCTTTCAGGCTCTGCCCCGCCTGCAACCGTTGCTGCTTGCACTGCGGCGCTTGAGCTCCTGGAGCGCGACGACTCGCTGGTCAGGCAGCTTTGGGACAATACAACGTACTTCAAGAAGGAGATGCAGTCGCTGGGCTTCAATACAGGCGAGTCAGAGACACCAATCACCCCGATAATGCTGGGCGAGAGCAAATTGGCGCAGGAATTTGCAACCGAAATATTCAACGAGGGCGTGTTTGCGCTCCCGATTGTTTTCCCAATGGTGGCGCAGGGCAAGGCAAGAATCAGAGTAATGGTCACTGCCGCGCACACTAAAGACGACCTCAATGATGCGCTTGCAATATTTGAGAAAGTGGGCAAGAAGCTTTCTGTTTTGAAGTGAATTGATGAAAGAGAAAGACATTGCAGCTCTTTCTGCAAAGGCGCAGGCTCACCTTGAGAAGGAAAGGAAACTGAAGGGAGGGACTGGCGCGCTCTTGTCAGATGTAATACTGGGAGGGCAGGACGGGCTTGTCAATGTGCTGGGAATAGTGCTTGGCGTTGCCTCTGCCACCTCAGACCGCTTCATTGTGCTCATTGCGGGCTTGGTGGCGACTTTTGCAGAATCTGTTTCAATGGCAGCGGTCGCCTATGCTTCCTCGCGCGCAGAGGCAGACCATTACAGGCGCGAGCTGGAAAATGAAAAGTGGGAAATGGAAAACCTGCCAGATATTGAGACTGAAGAGGTGCGCATCATTTACATGAGAAAAGGCTATAGGGGAAAAAAGCTGGAGCAGATGGTGAAAAACACCTGCTCGAACAAGGAGATGTGGCTTTCAATAATGATGGCAGAGGAGCTGGGGCTGACTCCGCCAGAGGATGCCGCGCCCCTGCGCGCAGCTGTAATAGTGGGCGGCTCTGCACTGGTTGGCTCGCTCATTCCACTCATCCCGTTCATTTTCTTCAGTGTTTCAGACGCGCTTCTTCCTTCGCTCATACTCTCCACTGTTGTGCTGTTCGGAGTGGGAATTTACAAGGCGAAGATAACGGTGGGCAATTGGCTCAAGAGCGGAATAGAAATGGCTGCTGTCGGGATGATTGCCGCGCTGGTGGGCTACTTTGTAGGAAAAGTGCTGGGGGATTTCTTCGGGCTGAAAAACATTCCGGCTTGAGACTGCCAGGGTGCAATCTATTTAAATGCCTGAATATTAAGGTACTTTGTGTGGGTTCTCAGGCTGAAGCTCCGGCATGACTGCACAATTGCGAACAGGTGCAGGAAGTTCAGGTGCCTTTCCTATTCGCTTTCCATTGGCAACTGGTCAGAGGGCGGCTATTACTACACAACAGAGAGGCACACTCTTGAAGGCGAGCCTAGGCAGGTCCGGCGCTTCCTTGAAGACCTGAAAAAAGACCCGAAAGTGGCAGGCCTGGAAATCGCCGGCAACACGCTGTTTTTCATAGGCAAGGACAGGCACAGGATACCAAGCAGCTTCTACAACCCGAAGATATTCTTCACCAAGCCTGTTTTTGTGGACAGGCAGGGGTTTGAATATTGGGAAGTTGCCAGCCATGAGAAGAAAGTGCTGGGGGAATTCCTGGATGGGATGAAAAAGCAGGGCTACCCTCACCTGCAAATTCTTTATTTCAGGAAAGTTCTCCTGGACAACATATACTTTCCGGCAATAGCGCCAGGGCTTACCGAGAAGCAGAAGCGTGTCTTTGAGCTTGCCTGCGAAAACGGCTATTATGATATACCGAAAGGCACTGACCTTGCGCACCTTGCCAAGGCATTGAAAATTTCAATTGCCACCTGCCAGGAGCACCTCAAGCGGGCAGAAGCAAAAATAATCCCCAAGCTTCGTGGCTTTTAGGAGACTTTTTCGAAAACTGCAATGCAGTAATTCTTCCACTTGTCAATGAGCTCAAGCACGGGAGAGAAGCCGAAGGGTGCCAGCTCTTCTGCAACCCTACCTTTCTTGTACTTTCTTGCCCGAAACACTTCCATGCCGTCGAATTGGAGCGAGATGAAACTGCTTTCCAAGTCTGCTGACCAGATGGGGCGGGAAGCGACAGGCGCTTCAAGCCTATCCATTACAAAAGCAGGATAGGCGCTGTGGCTTGCGTACTTTTGCAGCGTTTCCTGAAGATAGGTGTCAAGCTGGAAGCCAAGAAGCAACAAGTCTCCCTTGCCTGTGTTTCGCGAAAAAACATCCCAAATTTCCTGCTGCGGCTGGAAATTGCCGATTGTGCTGCCAAGGCAGATGTGGCATTTGGCATCGAACGAGGAATTCGCAAAATCAAGCCAGGCAGGCTGCACCTCTGAGAAAAGGCAGTTGCGCCCCAGGAACATTATTCGCTTGGAACCGAAATCAATTTTCCTCTGCGCCAGATTGTCCACAAAATTTAGCAGGAACTCGCGCTCGCAGTCTATTGCAGCAACTTCTGCGCGCCTTGCCTCCTCAAGCTGCCAGATTACCAGCTGCTGCTCGGTTTCGCCCACGCCAATGCCGTAATGGACTTGCAGGCGGTTGCGCAACAGCGGCAAGAGAATGCTTTTGTTTTCCTGGAGGAGGAAAAGCTCGCTGTTTGGAGACTGGAAATTGATTGGATTGGAAAACGCTATACGAAACCAGCCGCCTGTCCTGCTCAATGCCACACACACTTGCGTGGATGATTAGCGCTTGTTCCGCAAGGGGCTGCGCAGTTATTTCAACTAGCCTTGGCTTTTTGTGAAAAGCGCGCTGCTGGGAGCTGATTTGTTGCATGCTGTTTTATTTATTATAACTGCATAAGCAGTTTATACCTGAATATTCAGGTACTTAAGCTAATTTTGCCCCGTTTTTCACTTTGCGTTCGGGAATCGCAAGCACGACCTCCCCGTCCTCGCCCACAAAGCCGCAGGTCAGGCACTCTGAGACGAAGTTTGCAATCTGCTTGGGCGGGAAGTTGATGCAGCAGATTGCCTGCTTGCCGAGAAGCTCCTCTTTCCTGTAAAGCTTGGTGTACTGCCCGCTTGATTTTTTGGTGCCGATTTCAGGACCGAAATCTATCCATAGCTTGTAAGAGGGCT
>JAPLWY010000118.1:0-800 GCA_026396355.1 Microcaldota archaeon | reverse complement strand
AATCGCCCCATGCAATCTGTTCCATGGATTACACCTTGCTGTGCTTTTCCCGAAGAGATTCGAGCTTTTTGTCGATTTTCTTCTCAGCCTCTAGCCTCTCAAGCGCGTATTCCGAGTAGTCCATGAACTTCGTGCCTGAGGCAAGGAGGGGGTGCGTCTTTTCCACTAGTCTGTGCATCTGCTGAGCAACGCGCCTGTAATCTATGTGCCCCTGGCCCATTGAGCGAAGCTCGCAGAAATGGTACACCTCGCGCAAATTCATCTTCACATACCAGCGCATCCTGCAGCCAAGAGGCACAACGTATTGCGCTTCATTTGGCATTTCAGATTCCATTTTGCAAAAAAGCGCCTCAGCCGCGCCTATTGCCTCGTGAATTTTCTTGTCAAAGCCTGCCTCAACCAGCTCTTGTGGCATGTCAAACCCGTGCTTGGTGGTGAGAAGCTGCCTCTCCTGCGTAAGTATCCTGTGCCTGTGCAAGTCGCGGTACATGCCAAAGTTGCCGGTTATCCCGAATGTGTAATAAGCCGCCTCAAATGCCCTTCCTGGCTTTTGCCGCCTGTTCTTCCTCTCGCCAATGTAAGTGCGTATGAGACTTTCGCGCTCCTCTTTTGTAAGCTTGGTGGCAAGAAGCGCAGCCTCCTCCAGCCTACAGTGGAGAAGAGGGAAGAGTATTGCGGTCAGTATCTTGTCTTCCGCATCCTCGTCAAAGTCCACAAGCTGGACATTTGCTGAGTCTTCCTTTGCACTGTATTCTGAAGCGTGCTTTTGTGCTAGCTGGGAAACTGATGCGCGGGTTGCC
>JAPLWY010000045.1 GCA_026396355.1 Microcaldota archaeon | reverse complement strand
GCTCGGGCATGCCGCTTGAGGAGGCAAGCGATCGGACGCTCAACTGCTTACCGGCGTTTTTCCTGAGATTTTCAAGAATCGCGTCGATTTGCGTTTTTATGTGCCCGTCGTCCCCCATATGCACCCCTTACTTTCTTTCCGCATAGTCCTTTTGCACCACGCGGTACGTGCCTGACATTTTCTTGCGCGCACGCTTGTATGCCTCAATTATATGCGGAAGGTTTTCCTTCGCCACGTTGACCGTGAAAACCGCCTGCCCTGCGCCTATCCTTGCAGCGCGGTCAGTCGGCCTGCCATATGACAGCCTCATTCCCTTCTGGATACGGTCGGCGCCTGCGCCGGCTACCATTTTATTTTCGCGGATCACGTTGTGCGGAAACACGCGCACCTTGAAGAAGTATTGCAGTATGAGTGTTTTCTCGAGGTACTTGTTCGCAGCCTGCCTGCCGGATTCAAGGCAGTTGTCGCGCAGCTGCACGTCCTTGGTGGCAACCAGGTTGTAAGTATAGTCGAACGGGGCCTTGCGGTCGCCCATCTCGTAAACCAGGAGCGTCAAGTGAGGCATTGCCTTTACGAAGGACTTGCGCGGCCTTCTCTTGGAATAGCGCGCCCATGGCTGTTTTTCGAGCGATCTGCATGTTTTTGCTGGTCTTAAACCCATAATAGCACCTCAGTGACACTCTTCCGGCACGCCGCATTAAATATGCAGCAATTTTGCCTGTAAGGAGGAGTGGCTGAGATAATCACAATCTCTTTAATAATCTTACTCCCACCGCGGGCATGAAAGTGTATAGAAGTGTATTTAAACGCTAGCGTCAATTCCAGCAAGAAGCCGCGTTTTCTCGCGCGCCTTGCCTTTTGCAGGCTTTACCCGTCCACCCTCAAATGCCAAAAGCCGTCGTCCTCGATGATTCCGTCGTCTTTTTTCTTGGGAACATAGTCCAATCCGCGCGCATTCTGCGAAAGCTCGAGCTTTTTGCCCATCACTGCCTCGCAGTATTCCATTTGCCGCTCAACTTTTGCTGAAAAGCCGCTTGCGCCAAGCGCTGCGGAAAGCTGGAGGAAATTGAGGTCCGCAGTGAGCTGGTCGCCGTAATCTCGCACTATTACGCGATTCCATTCCTCTGCAGGCAAAATGTTGAGGTCTTCAGCAGAGTAAAAGCCGTAATCGAATAAATCAATTCTGAAATTCATTTTCCCGCAATCGCAAAGAGAAGTGAGGAATTTCTGCGCGGCGAATGAGAAGGGAATCAGCCTTCCTTCATCCACTCTTTTGAGAAAGGCAAGAACTGACGGATCTGGCGAAATAGCCGGCATGCCACGCTCATTGAGTATTTTCATCCCTTTTCTTGAGTAAAAGTCTGCCGGAAGGTCGCTGAGGAGCTCGTTAATCCTGCAGTAGTCGAATGGCTGCGTTGGCTGGTCCACGCCTGCGTCGAATTCGTGGAACTGGCATAGTTTTGCATGCGCGCCAAGGTTGGTTTTTGCAAAAGAGAGCATCTTTTGAGAAATGTCAAAGAGATGGTAGCGCATGCGGGAGTAAAGGGGCGGGCTGAGGCGCTTTACTTCTGAGAGGAATATTTTTGCAAAGTTGCCATTGCCCACCCCGTATTCGCAAATTTCAATTTCGCCTTGCTTGATGGAAAAATCGCGCACAAATTCCGATGCATTGCAAACTGAAAGCACCTTTCCCTGCGCAAAGGTTGAAAAATCTGAATAAATTTCCTTTCCTTTTTCAGAATAATAGCTCTTGTTCATTGATGCAATTTTCTCGCCAAGGCTTGCTGACATGCCAAACACCTGTCAATTTTTTGCTTACTTGCCCGTCGCCTCTTTCATTACTGCTTTCCCGGAGTAACTACAGAACGTCCTTTTTCACTTTCTCAATGCCTATTGCCTCAATCAGCTTGCCAAGCTTTGGTCCTTTTGCCTTTCCCAGCAGCGCAAGGTAGCATTCCTCGAACATTTTTCCAGGAGGAATGCTAAGCTCGGCTGCAGTTGAGAACACCAAGTTGTGCATGTCAAGCGCAGGCATTGAAGGCTGCAGCTTGGTGAAAAATACTGCTGCCTTTTCCTGCGCCTTCTGCGGCTTGTAGGAAAATGCGTATTCTTCGGGAATAAAATTCTTCCTTTCCCATGCCTCGATGTAGGGCGTTAGCTTCTGGATTGAAACTTTGTCGCCTGTTTTCTCTATGATTTGCTCCCAGCTCCACTGCAAGTTGCGGTAGAGCAGAACGTCTAAGAATGGGGTTTTCCAGCCTCTTCCGCCGCTTGCGCCTTCTGACGCGAGCTTTGCCGCAATTACGCGCTTGTAGTCTGCGCGAGAAAGCGCCTCGAAATTGCCAGCTGCAAGCATTGCAAGCGCCTTTTCATAATCCTCAATTGTGCGAAGCACATTGAGCGGAGTGGGATTGATGTCCACGTTTTCCTGAATGTCGGGCTTGAGAAGCATGTATTTCATCACTTCGATGGGTATCACGTCCAGCATTTCAGTGACGCCCATACCGGTTCCCTTGCTCTTGGAATATTTCTTGCCTTCAAATAATATGAATCCCCATTTGTAGCCGATTGGCGGCTCTTTCTTGAACAGGTCGCGGAAAATCACTTCAAGCGTGTCCCTGCTCCCGCCCCTTGTGAAGTGGTCCACTCCGCCTCCTTCTGCCGAGGTTTGGAAGTATTCCTGCCAGGCAGGCCAGTGCAGCCTCCAGGTGAGCTTGTACTTGTGGTCTGAAATCTTTGCCTTGCCAACATAGCCGCAGCCTTTTGTGTATTTTACGTCGCGGTCGCAGGCATACTCATAATTCTCGCCGTCGTGCGACAGCACGCGTGTGGTGGCTATCTTGCTGCATTTTTCGCAGAGCGGCATGATTGGTGACCACCAGTCAGGCAAGGAATCGCGAAGCGAGCTTTTTGCCACTATCTCTTTCACTTTATTTTCTTCCTTGAGGAACAATCGCGCGCACTTGTCCATTGCGCCTTTTGAGTAAAGGTCGGTTGCCCGCACTATTTCAGGCTTTACGCCGAATCTTCCCATTGCTGCAACTGCGTCAGCAAGGAAATAGTCGCCAAACGAGGCAGTTTTGCCTGTGGGGTCTGGAACTGCAGTGAGCGGCTTGCCCAAATGCGGCTCAAGAATGGATTTGTACTGCTCGAAAATCGAGGGCACGCCGTCGAATGCATCGTAAATGTCTGCCACAAAATAATATTTTGCCTGCTTGCCCAAGTAGTGAAGGGAATCCACTATTGCCTGCGGGAAAAGGAATTCGCACACTGTCCCCAAGTGAGTGGGACCAGATGTAGTGAGCCCGCCTGAAATAATGTATGGCTCAGGCTTTTCAGAAATTATCTGCTGCGCCAGGAGCTCTGACCAGTGGAATGCTCTTTTGGAATCAGCCTGCCCATCCGGCTGGCTGTCCTTGTCTTTTTGTGGCATGGATTGTGCTTGAAATGAAAAGGATATAAAGAGTTATCTAAAATTACCGAAACATCCCGTCGAAAACCCCTTTCTTGGGCGCGATGTCGCCCAGCTGCTCAAGCGCTTTCTTTTGCTTCTCGCTCAAGCCGGTCGGAGTCCGCACAATCACGCGCACCAGCTGGTCTCCCTTTCCCCTGCCGCGCATGCGCTGCACGCCTTCCCCTCTCATGCGGAAGATTGTGTGCGTCTGCGTGCCCGCAGGGATTGCAAGCTTTGCCTTGCCTGAAAGCGTAGGAACTTCTATTTCCGCGCCCAATGCGGCTTGCGCAAAGCCGACATTGGTTTCAAGGTAAATATCATCGCCATCGCGCCTGAAAATTGAATGCGGCTTCACGTCAATGAAAACGAATAAGTCACCGCTTGAGGATGGGCCGCGCTCGCCAAGCCCTGCCAGCCTAAGCTGCGAGCCAGTATCCATCCCGGCAGGAATGTCGACTGAAAAATGCTCGCTTGCCTGCACAATGCCATGCCCGTCGCATTCGCTGCAGGCTTTTGAGGGGCGCTCGCCCTTTCCGTTGCATGAGGGGCAAGTTGAAACACTGGTAAAGCTTCCGAATGCGCCCATGCGCCTGACTGACTTAACCTGACCTGCACCATTGCATTTTGAGCACGAGGAGATTTTGCTTCCAGGCTCTGCGCCTGTGCCTGAGCAATGCGGGCAGGCCTTGTTCCTATTGAATGAAATTTCCTTGGAAACGCCTTTTGCAGCCTCTTCCAGTGTGATTTGCAAGTCATAGCGCAAGTCCGAGCCTCGTCCCCTCTGCCTTCCGCCGCCTCCGCCGAACATTGAGGAGAAAATCATGTCTTCAAAGGGAGAACTGCCTCCGCCGCCAAACTGGAAGCCGAATTCGCGGAATATATCCCCGAAATTCACGTTGCGGAATATTTCCTCCTGCGAGTAGCGCTGGTCAAACCCTGCGTGACCGTACTGGTCGTAAGTGGCGCGCTTCTGGTCGTCTGAAAGAACAGCGTAGGCTTCGGAAATTTCCTTGAACTTCTCCTCTGCGCCGCTATCCTTGTTGCGGTCAGGGTGGAACTTGAGCGCAAGCGTGCGGTAGGCGTCCTTGAGCTGGTCCTTGCTCGCGTCGCGCGGCACGCCAAGTATTTCGTAGTAATCGCGTTTGGTTGCCATGGTCTTGCCTCTATGTGGCTGATAAATAGATATAGGCGGTTTAAATTTATAAATGTTAATATGGTATTAACAGTTACAGACTTATTCTGCCACCTGCCTGCCGCAATCGGCGTGCGGATTGCACCTGTTATGCCCGCCCGGTCATTGCGCCTCGATTCCCTCGAGGATTTTCCTTTTCAGCCCGACAAAAGGATAAACCACGAGGAGATAGAACACGGGTATCATCACCAGCCCCTGCAGGATGCCGAAATCCATTGTCATGCGGGTGTAAGTGGCGGTTCTTGGCACGAATGTCGCCACGCCTGACACGTTCGTATCCACGTCAATCAGGTTGAGCTTCCATTCGTATGAATACTGGCTGCCAAGCGCAATTGGCGCGCAGCTTACTGAAGAGGGCGGCACGTGCAGGCTGGTTTGGTTGTTGAATGCCACTGCCCAATTGAAATTAGGGACAATGGTGGAATTGTTAGGCAGGATTAGATAGCTTCCGTTGTCCGCAAAGCAGACTGCCGTGGCGCCGTGGTTCACGAAAGGCGGGAAATCGAGGTATCCTGCAAGCGGGAATACGGAATTTATCCTGTTTGCCATAAAGGAATTCTCGTTG
>JAPLWY010000081.1 GCA_026396355.1 Microcaldota archaeon | reverse complement strand
TAATTCCCCTGCAATGGACGGTAAATTGGGGAAAGAAGATACAGTAGCCCGTCATGCATCTGCTTGTCCGCACCTACATATGCAATTGCATGCACCAAGTCAAACCCGCCTGGGCATGGGTTCAGCGAATCGCCAGGCGTGTATTGCCCGCCTATGCACAAATGCTGCCCGGAAAGACCGACTGCGAAGAACTGCACGTTGAGCAGCAGTGCTGAGGCAAGAATGACCGGGATGTTGGAAACGTAGAGGAATTTTATCGGGAAGCGGCTGCCCAGACCGCGCGCGCGGTCGAATGCGAGCGGGATTTCGACTTTTATGCCCTCAGCATATGCCACCACCATGAATACAAGCACGGTGAAGAACAGCGGGAGGAGCGAGATTATTGCGTTGGGAAGCGCCTCTGCACTGCCTGACGAGAGCGCAGTCAGCATTCCGCCGAAAATCCCAAGCGAGCCTCCGACTATGGAAAATGACACGCCGGCTGCGATGAAAAGCGAGATTCCGCTGCCGATTCCGTGCTTGGAAACCACCTCGTCAAGGAAGAGGAGGATTAAGGAGCCCAGCGAGATTTGCAGGATGATCAATAGCTGCGTGATCAGCACGCTTCCGAAAAGCGGGCTGTCCACTATTGCAATCCTTGCGAAGAACACGAATACTGCCGCCTCGAAAAAGCACAATAGTATGGCAAGGAGCTTTTGCGCGCCCTGGAATGTCTTTTTCTGCTGCGGGTCGGACATGTCGATGTTGATTATTTTTGCGCCTGCGAAATGGCTGTGACCACCTGGAGGAAGTCGCTGTTATTCACGTTGGGCTTGACTCCCACTGCAGACACATTGTACATTATGAAGAAGAATGCGAGTGCGAGCCCTGCCCAGACCAATTTTTCGCGTATCTGGAGCGGCCTTGAAGGAGGCGCCACCTCAGGCAGAAGATGCAGTATCGGGTTCAAGAAAACAAGCGAGCTGCCCATAAGTCACACCAGGTCACACCCTATTAATGCGAAACAACGGGAATGCTTGCTGATGAAAGGTTTAAATTCGCATGTGTCTTGGAAAACCCCGCGCCTGATTTTTAATACCTGCAATTGATATCTCGCAATATGCTTGCAAGCCAGCGCATCAAGTTGAAAAAGTCTGCAGACAGACTTTTTCAGCAGTGGAATGGAAATTCCACTACAACAAGAAACATCAATATTGCCTATGCGTCAAGTTTCCTCTCAGGGCTGCTTTTCTTTCTCCCGGTTTGGGCGCTATACCTCCAAAAGAGCCTGTTCACGATTGAGAATGTCGCCATCATCATTTCAGTGCAGGCAATCGCAACCGTGCTGTTCGAATTCCCGACTGGCGCGGTCGGGGATTTGTTCGGCAGGAAAAAGACCATCCTGCTGGGAAAGCTCATCACTTTCTTTTCAGTGATTTTCCTTTACATTGGCGGGAATATCTGGCTGTTCGTCATTTATGCCGTGCTTGCTTCGCTTGGCTCGGCACTGGTCAGCGGAACGGATGGCGCGCTGATATATGATCTGGATGTTTTGCTGGTTGCCCTGCTCCAGGAACCAAAATACGAAAAAGAAAAGCATCGCGACATTTTCAGGCAGATGCGTGATGTTTCCGGTGAAATAATTAAGAACAGGCAGCTGGTGCTCCTGCTGGTTTTTTCCCTGATGGCGTATGGGATTGGCGAGTCGCTGTATTCCCTGTATCCGCTCTTTTTCAGCTTTAAGGAGATTCGGCTTGAGTATTTCGGTTATGTGTTTGCAGCAATGTTCGCGCTTTCCTCAATCGGGCACTACTTTTCCCACGAGGTGTCTGAGAGGCTGGGAAATCGGAACACAATTCTGTTAACAGTGGTTGGCACAGTCTTCCTCATTTTGCTTGCGACCATGGCAGTAGGGCTGGCGGCGGCATTTTTCATAGTGCTGGGCTCTTTGCTTTTCGGGCTTAGGAACCCCATCATCGGATATCTTATCAATCTTGAGACTGAATCGAAAAAAAGGGCGACCGTGCTTTCTGCATACAGCATGGCATGGCAGCTGGGGAAATTCGCCTGCGCGCCAATGATTGGCTATCTCGCGGACCTGTACACCATAAACACCGCATTCGCGCTGAGCGCGCTGATGATGGTTTTCACAATGATCCCGGCGCTTTTCATTAAAGAATAAAAGAAAAAGATGAAGAGGGCAGACTGTCCAAAGCGCATACTTCATTAATCACGCTGAATCCGCCTCTTGGTCTTGGTTCATCCGTCTCCCGCGCTGCCTTGGAGCGAGAAGCCCTTTTTCCTCAAGTATTTTCTTCCTTTCAGCAGGAACGCCACGACTATTGTTCTTGGTTTGGCTTGCGCGCCATTGCGCAAGCCTCAGTTCATCCGGATCCTTTGTCCAAGCAGATGGCGGGCGCCCGTTTTTCGCCTCAAATTCCAGGTAATCGGCCAAATGTGCGTGCCATTTTTTATCGTTGTCCTTTGGCTCGAGATTGACCCCGTTTTCCTCTAGCAGTTTTCTCTTTTCTGGAGAAAGTTGGCCAATCATGTTGGGGCGAGTCAGGTTGTTCCGCCATTGAGCAAGTATCCGTTCATCGGCATCTTTCAGGGTAGCCTTTGGCTCGCGCCCGTGCTTTGCCTTGAAGTCCAAGTAGTTGGAGAGTTTTGTGTGCCATTCCTGCTCTTTGTCATTTGGTTCGAGATTAACCCCGTTTTTCTCGAGAAGTTTTTTCCTTTCTATTGATAACTCGCCTTTTTTGCAGAGTACACGTTGGCAGCCATACCAAGCAGCAAGCCTAAATTCATCAACATCTTGTACTGCCAACTTTGGCTTACGCCCCTGCTTTTTGAGGAAGTCCAAATAATTGGTTAGACTTTCAATCCACTTCTGTTCTGGCCCCAATCCGCGAATTATCCCTTCAGCTGCGGGTTGCGTGTGCATTACCGCCGACCCCTTAGGACGGCCTCGGCCTTTTTTGCCCTGTTCTGCAGCATAGCCAGATGTTGTAGTAGATACCCAATAAACCATGTTATCACCTGTGGTGAAATGTAGTTATTCTTATACTTATTTACTAGTGCCCCCTTAGGGGGAAATTGTAGCAAGTATTTTAAACTGCCTCGAACAGATGTCCACCATGGACATATCCGAGCTGAAGAAAATCGGGCTTACCCAAAGCGAGGTGAAGCTCTATGACGCCCTCCTGGAGCTTGGCGAGACCACGCGCGCAAGGCTGGTGAAGAAGTCTGGCGTTTCGGCATCCAAGATTTACGATGTCATCGGCCGCNNNNTCCGAAAAGGGGCTGGTGTCGTCTGTCAAGAAGCAGGGCAGGCTCCATTTCAGCGCGGCAGACCCTGCGAGGCTGCAGGATTACCTGGAGCAGAAGAATGCTGAGGTTGAGAGTGAAAGGCGGCTTATTGCCGCAATGCTGCCCGCCCTAAGCAGCAGGTACCGAAAAACAGGAGAGGAAACGGACATAGAAGTGTTCTACGGCTGGGAAGGGCTGAAAACAGTGTTCCTTGGCCTTGAGAATTCGATGTCAAAAGGCGACGAAAGCCTGGTATTCGGAGCAAGCGTGGGTAGGAACCCGGAGCAGGCGGACATTTTTTTCCGCCAGCATCAAAGGCGTGTCGAGAAGCGCGGGTACAGGGTGAGGATAATCTTCAACAGCGATATGAGGATAAGAAAGGACAGGTATCGCTATTATATCGGGCATAAGCTCCACAGAATCAGGTTCCTGCACAGCCAGACCTTCACTGAACTTTACATTTACAAAAAATCCGTCCTTTTCCTTATGCTGCTGGAAAAGCCCATAGCAATCAATGTGAAGAACAGGGAGGTTGTCGACTCTTTCAGGAAATTCTTCGAGACCCTTTGGAAGGATGCGAAGCCCTGAGAATGGGATTGCCATTGCTGGAATTTGGGATTAAGTTGCAAAGAAAAAAGAAATCGCCGCTTGAGCAGCCAAGCAAGTCGGTTCGCCTTGTAGCAAACATTTATATAATATTTTTACCACATTATTATTTGGATACATATGCTCAAGAAACACCAAGCAAACAATATGCCAGCAGCCCCCAAGCCTATTTTTGACCTTAGGATATGCAAGACTGGCAATCCGCTGGCAGACACTATTCAGATGAAAGTGCTTGCAGACCTGGGCATCGCCCTTGATGATATAAAAAGCGACAGAAGGCGGCTCAACCGGAGGGAGTATCTTTCGCGCCAGAGCAAGCGCAATCCCAGGGATACCGACAGACAAGATTATGATAACCGATATGTCTTTTTGTTAGCCAAGTGCGTTTCAGATGACAAGGCATTGTTCGAGTTCCTGAGGAGCAATCTAGCGGGGCAGGTGGTTGTGGACCTTGGTTGTGGCAAGCACTCATCCATTGAACTCACACTGAAGATGATGGAAAAACTCGGAGTTTCGAAATATATTGGAGTTGACACTGCCCACTGCGACGGAACTTCTGACTGCAACCAATCGACAAAGCTGATAGCCAGGGCGAACAAAAATGGAAAAATCCAGGCTGCGCTTGTGAAGGAGGATATGCTCCTGTTCGCAGCATCACTGAAAGACAACTCAGTCAATTTCCTTGTCAGCGGGATTGACGACCGCATATTGTGCGATAAAAAACCGCGCACGTTCCTGCCCCGTGGGCAGCCTGTTTACTGCGAACAAACAATCCATTGGCACTGGAAGGCGCTGGTTTCGGATATTGCGAGGGCAACAAAACAAAACGGCCTGGTATTCGGCAATGACCGGTCGGTGATTGGCGAGTATCTTGAGAAATTGCAAGGCAGTTTCGCCAATTTCATGCCGAACAAGGAGAAGGACATCTTCGCAAACGTCTGCGTGGATCCTTACGCATACTTGAAAAAATAAAACGCCGACCTATTTTTTCTTGCTAGAAAAAATGCCCGCCGATTTTTGAAAAGAAAAAATCGCCGACGAGGAGATTTGTTCTCATTCACGCCCCAACGCAATAACGTTTCTTTGGGGGTGAAACCCTCAGACCCTTTCTTTTTGAAAGAAAGGGGATATGGGATTGAACTCCTAAGCCCCGAAGGGCACTAGATTTCCTGTTGACAGATTCCGCATCTGATCTCGAGTCTAGCGCGATACCGGATTCTGCCACGTCGGCGCAATCGGAATGCCTGCTTTTGGGCACCCGCAAATCTTGTTTCAAGTCATTGGCATTGCTGCCTCGCACGGGATTAGGCTGCAATTGTTTAATAAGGTTATTTTCGCAAGTCAAATCCATGAAACCCATCATTGCGCTGAACCTGAAAGTCTACAACGAGTCGCTGGGCGCGAAAGGCGCGCAGCTTTGCCAGATTGCATCCGGGCAAGCGCCGCGCAGATTTGCGGAGATGTTTTCGCGCAGCATGTGGATTTTGATGAGCAGGGCGCATTCACCGGGAAAAGCACGGTGGAGGCGATAAAGTCGGTTGGCTGCAAGGGAAGCCTGGTCAACCATTCTGAGCACAGGATACCGGAGGAGCAGATTGCAAAGACGATTGCGCGCCTGAAGGAAGCCGGCCTGGAGAGCATGCTTTGCACCAAGGATGCTGAAGAAAGCGAAAGATACGCAAAATACGAGCCGACTTACATTGCAGTCGAGCCGCCTGAGCTGATTGGAAAGGGGGTTTCGGTTTCAACTGCGCGCCCCGAAGTGGTAAGCGGAACAGTGGAAGCGGTTGCGAAAATAAACAAGACGCCTGTGCTTTGCGGCGCAGGAGTGAGCAATGCTGCTGACGTGAAAAAGGCGGTTGAGCTTGGCGCGAAAGGAGTGCTCTTGGCAAGCGCGTATGTGAAATCAGGCAACCCGAAAAAACTTCTTACTGACATGGCTGAAGCGATAGGTTGACAAAATCTGCAGACAGATTTTGGCTATTATCGGAAATTTCGGGTGCAATTTACGATAGATTGAAAAATAGTTGGGATAAGCAAAGGGCTAGAGGGAAAACGTGTCAAACATAATGAAAAGCAGCTCCGGCCTGAAGGAAAAGGCGGATTTTGGCAGAATAATAGGGCAGATTGACAAGCACATCAGGAACGGAGGAAGAGCGACTTTTTTCGACTGCGACAGGGTATTGGTTGACCCGGACAGGGCAAATGCCACCAGCGTTTTGATGGTACTGAAGGAATTCAGCCTCAAGCCCTGTCCTTGCAGCGCTAAGGAATTTGTGGATATCTGCTCAGGCATGGGCCCGAGAAGCGTGCTTTTGAAGCTGGTGCCTTCGCTCGAGCACAATCTTGATATTTTGGACGCGATGATCCCTAGGCTTGCAGAAATAGCTGCAGGGAATGTCCCCTTGATTGAAAAGACGCTGATTGTGGACTATCTGCCTGAAATCAAGAACAAGGATGTGAAGACAGGAGTGCTGACCAACAGGAGCAGGATAGCAATACGCCCGATAATGGACAAGTTCGACATGAACGGGACAGTGGATGTGTTGCTGTACCACTCAAGCATCCTTTCCCCAAAGCCTGAGCCAAGAATGTTCCAGATGAGCATCACCCTTGCAGAAGTTGCCAAGAAACAGGCAATGTTCTGGGACGATAACCCTGTCTGCGTGAAGGGGGCAAAGCAGTTTGGCATGCCCTCAAGGCTGGTCAGGTGGAAGTCTGACGGCGCTTCTCTTGGTTTTGAATACCTGCAGGACTGAGGCTGTTGCTGCAATTTGTTCCATTTGAAACACAGTTCTTTTTAAAGCAGCAAACGGCATCAGCTGCAAGAAAGTTTTCGATTACGGAGGTAGAAAATGACAGTACACTCGCCTGAGGGCGACTTATTGCCATTTTCAGAAAGAGAAACGGAGGTATAGAAAATGGCAAAGGAAAAAGT
>JAPLWY010000114.1:1883-15804 GCA_026396355.1 Microcaldota archaeon | reverse complement strand
AGACTGGAAACGGGAAATAATGCCAAAAATGAAAAAGGATTTCGCGCGCAGGCTGCCAATGTCGCTTTTCGGCGACTTTGCGCCAGAAATACTGATGGGAAAGTACAAGGACGGGCAGAAAACTGATTTTGGAAATGCGATTCCTGAGAAAAATCTGGTTTATCCGGTCATTCAGGAGCTTGCCTATGGATTGGAAGTGGCAAAGAAGAGGATTACTGGCGAGTGGTAGGGGTTCTTGCTTTTTGAACCATATATTTATATCCTCTTAAATCACTTTTATGCCATGGAGACTCTGATTGAGCGCCACACAGAATCCAAAGCTCATGATGGCAACGAGAGGCAAAATGACTTCATCTCAACAGGATTGACAAGGAAGCCGCTAGTCTGCCTCTGGCTTCTTGATTTTGAGAATGTCGTCATGAAACTGCCTATGGAAAAGGTAGTGCAGGCAAAGAAAAAATATACTGATTTTGTCGAATCCGCGCTTTTAATCCTCAAAAAGGAGGGTTTCGAAGAGCCAAAAAATGAAAAGGAAGCAAAAGCGCTGTGCCTTGAGATCTGCAAGATATTGTGGGGCAAATTTGAATTTGAACTTACTGAATTAACGCTCCGGGGGCTGACTGCCCAGCCGCGCGATAAGAAAAAGATAGGCCAGATGGACTGTGATACTAGCTCATTTATGGTCGCAGATATCCTGAATCAGTTTGGAGTGAAAAGCAGGCTAGTCACAGTGCCAGGACACGCACTGTTGCACATCAAGTCAGGGGGGATTGACTTTTACCAGGAAACGCTTGAGCAATCCAAGTTTGCCACTCATAAAAATAAGGATGCACTTGTCAAAGCCTATGGCGCGTATTATGGCGAATGCGATTTCGGAGAGGGAATGGCCATAGCATATTCTAATCGCGGAACGATGCGGCTTAATAGAGACGATTTTAAGGGGGGATTGAGCGATTTAAATGCCGCGTTGGATCAGAATCTGATGGATGCGGAATCGTATGTATGGCGTGGCTCGATTTGGCACCATCTAAAAGACTATAAGAAAGTGGTGGAAGACGACACTAAGGCGCTGCAAATCAACCCAAGGCTCACGAAAGCTTATCTTGACCGTAGCTATGCGAAGTTTGTGCTAAATGACCTAGCTGGAGCCATAGCTGATTCAGACAGTGCCATTAAAATTAACCGATATGCTGACATCGCTTACTCTTTACGTGGCAGCTACAAGTGCATGTCGGGGGATTATGAAGGCGCGCGGGAGGATTTGTTGAAGGCGGAGCTGACAATCAGTCCTTTTAGCATCGCGCGCGAGCAAACCGAATCATATTTCAAGCTTAAAGACTATTTCGACGGGCGCATCAGGCTCGACCCGAAAAACGCAAGACTGTATCTTGTCCGTGGCTACGCACTATATAGGCTAGGCCACCTGGATGAGGCAATAAAGAATTTTGATGAGACGATAAAACTTGGCCTGAATGATAATCTTGCATACATCTTACGCGGCAATGCCAAAGCCAACTTGGGCGATTGGTATGGCGCGCAGGTCGATTATGTGGGCGCAATGAAGGATTACAACAAAGCAATCGAGCTAAGCCCGAAGGATGCTGAAGCATACAATGCCAGGGGCATTTTCCTGTGCAAAATGCACATGAATTCTCAGGCGCTGACAGATATCAACAAAGCAATTTCAATCGATCAATCCCGCCCCTCATTCTATTACTCGCGCGCGTTGCTCTATATGCAAATAAATAATGGCATTGGCGCGCTTATGGACCTCAGCATGGCGCTGAAACTAGACCCAACACTCATACACGCAATAAACGCGCGCAAAGAGTTGCTCAAAAAGACGAAGCCTCAGCCAGGCGGGGCGCAATAGTTTCTTGTATCAACGATGCCGCAAATTGCGCGCTAACAATGAATTGGCATCGCCTGGGGCGGCGTAACCTTTGGGCTTTAGCTTTCCGCGTCCTGCTCCTTTTTCTTCTCCTTTTTCTCAATCACGCAGATTTCGTCCATGGAAACCGTGTCGTCATAGTCCTTTGCGTATTTTTCCATGTCGTCATCCGGGCTGTGGCGTTTCTTTTCCTCGCGTCCGAAGCGCCGTCCGCCTTCTGGCCGCTCGTGGCGGGGCTCCTCGCGCATGCGCGGCCGCTGCTCGTAGGCTGCCTTGCGCTCGGCAAGCACTTCTGAATAGGCGACGTCGCATTCCTTCCTTACATTGAGAAGGCTGTTCTCCAGCGTCTTTATCTCTGAAAGAAGAGAGTCTAGTATGGCGCGCTCGGCGTCGATTTTCTTGCGCGCGGCATCAAGCTCCTTGTGCTTGGAAAGCTCGGTGCGTATTTCGCGCAGCTGCTTTATCAGCTCTTTTTCCTTTTTAGGAGTGTAAGCCTCTGTTGCAATCGAGAATTCGAGCCTTTCAGCCTCGCGGATAAGCCCCATTGTGTGGCCTGAGCCGCTGCCGCGAAGGGCAGGGAGGATTTGCGAGATTTTGCGCCTTGCCTCAAGAACAAGCGGGTTTTTTTCCTTGAGCTTGTTGAGAATGTCCTGCCTTTTTGCAATCAGCGTGTCCAGTGCAGCCTCTTTTCCAGTTTTTTGGCGGGCTGGCGCAGGTGAAACCGGCACGGATTGGCCTTCCTGCGGCTCAGATTGGTTTTGGGGGGAATTTTCCGGGGCGACCTCGATTGGCGCCTCGTTTTGGGTAATTTTCTCTTCTTCTTTTGGGGTTTGGTTTTTTGAATCATCCACGGAATTACCTTTTTGTTGTTTTTTGTGTTAGTTGATATAGAAACATTTAAATATATGCCCCTCTAAATCACTGTTACGAAATGCCCGTCTTTTGTTCTGTCCGCAAGGACGGAAAACTGGTCGCCTTGCCAGCGCTTTGCGCTGGCCTACTTTTTTCAATCTTCAGCTGCAGGGCGGCCCATACAGGCATCAGTAAGCATCACTTGCTAGGATTACTATACCTAAGGTTTATTACCCTTAGCAAGGTTCCGCATTGCGCTGACCATTGCCCACTGGCGCGCCTGCTCCAGTATTATGGCGCCAACCAGCGCTGCGAGCCGCATGTATATGTCCTGGCTGACCAGGAGCATGCACAGGCAGAATGCCAGTGGAATCAGCAGTATGTAGCGCATTATCAGCGCTTTTAGCGTGTCCAATCAAATCATCCTTGCCGCGAGCTCGACCATTCTGTTGGAAAAGCCCCATTCATTGTCATACCAGGAAAGCACTTTTGTCGATTTTCCGATTGCGATGGTGGAAAGCCCGTCCACTATTGAACTTTCGGAGGTGTGGATTATGTCGGTTGAGACAATCGGGTCTTCGCAGAATGCCATTATTCCCTTGAGCTTGCCATTTGCCTCTTTCTTGAGAGCTGCGTTTATCTCTTCTTTTGTTGTTGGTTTGGAAAGAGTGCAGGTAAGGTCGTTTATTGAGCCGACTGGCACTGGGACGCGCAATGAAAGCCCGTCCAGCTTGCCTTTGAGGGACGGGATTACTTCGCCAATCGCCTTTGCAGCCCCTGTTGTAGTGGGAATTATGTTTATTGCGCCTGAGCGCGCGCGCCTGAAGTCCTTGTGGTGCGCGTCAAGTATGAGCTGGTCGTTTGTATAGGCGTGAATTGTAGTCATGAAGCCGGATTCGATGCCGAAATTGTCCACCAATGTTTTTGCAACCGGCGCCAGGCAGTTGGTGGTGCAGCTCCCAAGCGAGACAATGTTGTGCTTTTTCCTGTCGTATATCCCGTCATTCACGCCAAGCACTATGGTGGCATCGGCCTCGCCGCCTTTGCAGGGAGCGGAAATCAGCACTTTTTTCGCCCCTGCGGCTATGTGCTTGGAAGAGCCAATGCGGTCGGTGAATGCGCCAGTGCACTCCAGCACTAAGTCAACGCCAAGCTTTGCCCAGGGGAGGTTGGCAGGGTCGCGGTCTGCGGTGAGGGCTATTTCGTGACCGTCAATCGTTATTTTGCCTGGCTCTGCCTTTACGCTTCCAGTAAAGCGCCCCTGTGTGGAGTCGTACCTGAAAAGGTGCGCAGAGAGCTTTGGGTCGTGAGTGTCGTTTATCGCCACTATGTCGAATTTCTTGCCCACCAGCCCGCGCTCGAATGCCGCGCGCACCACGAGCTTGCCAATCCTGCCAAAACCGTTCACTGCGACTTTCATGGTATCCGCCTCCAAAGAGAAGTGAGATGAAAACAAGGTGCAATAATAAAAAGATACCCGCAATCGGCGCCCGTTGCCGCGTTGGAGTTGTGGGTCTTAGCACGAGATTGATCCTGATGTTGAGGTTCGACAAGTTCAATACTTGTTGAGATTTGAATTCATTTGCTCCAATTGATTTATACCGCTGACTATTTGATCTTTTTCTTGAGCAGTGAATTTATTAGTCTTCAGGTAGCCCAGAATTTCTTGTTTGTTGAATAGTTTCCGCTCGTCAAGGAAAAGAAACAGAGAGAATGCGGACACATTTTGAAGGAACCATGAAACTTCTTTAATTTTGGCAGCTGAGTCGTTTGCCATATAGAATTTTATACTGTGTTCTATCATGTCTGCAACTCTCTTGTGCTCTTTGGCAATGCTGTTCAACCCTGACTTTTCAGCTAAGAGCGTGCTTTTTTGCCAAATACCCAGGATTTCAGAATCTAAGAGAATATATGCGGTGGGCTCGGCGCGATTGCTTGACATCTTAACTAGCGAAAGCTCGGGAACCCAAAAACTCATATTCTTTTCAAACTCTTTGTAGAAAACTATCCTTTTCTGAATAGCGTCGGTTGCTTTTTCTCTTCCAACTCTTTTTGCTATATCCAAAACAATCACAAGTTTTTCACTATCAAAATAGTATTCTCGGGAGATAGCAGACTTGATGTCTTTTCGAAGATGCGGAGAGCGCACCCAGTCCTCGGCAATTTGTTTCGCATTAGGAACCGAACCTAGAGAAGAATCTTTCATTTTTGGTATAATATACATTATGTCACCTCTCACCACTAATTAAAGAATAATGTGGTTAAGAAGGTTTAAAAAGGTATGTTAATTTTTTGTCTTATGCTAGTGTCCTACTTCCAAGAAAAAACAGCCATATTGTTCAGTCGAAATATAGAAACCGCACTTCTTTGACTGAGATCGTACTATCTATTACGTCATAATAGCCGCCACAGATGCCTCAAAGCCAGCTTGCCGCCTGTTTACCTGCGCGCCACGCAACTTATAATAAGCCTTGGAGGCGCAATCACCCTGATGAAAAACAAGCTCGTGCGAAAGAAAGCCGTCCTCATTGATATTGATTATCAGATAGTTGAGGGTAAGACAGCGGTCAGGCTGCTGCTCAAGGGAAAGAGATTTTTCAGGCTTTTTGCGCATTATGAGCCTTATTTTTACGCCGAGGCGCCAAAAGGGGCGGAAAAGGAAATTCTTGCAATCAGGGTTGCCTCGCGCGAGCGGCAGGTTTCCCCGACCAGGCTGGAGCGCGTGAAGATGAATGTGCTTGGCGAGGAAAAGGAGGTCTGGAAAGTGTTTTGCGAGCGGCCGTATGATGTCCCGTTCGTGAGCGGGGCGCTTAAGGACCACCGGTGCTTTGAGAACAATATACCGTTTGGCAAGCGTTACATGATTGACATGGGCCTATCGCCATTCATGAAAATCGTCTATGAGCGAGAGGGGAAATACCTCAAGAGGATAATCAGGAAAAGCGAGGCGCCTGCGCAGCTTCGCACAATGTCCTTTGACATTGAGACTTACAACCCAAAAGGCGCGCCGCGGCCTGAAAAGGATGAAGTGATAATGATAAGCTGTGAGATTGACGGCGAGCGGAAAGTCATCACCAGCAAGAAAATAGACCGGGATTTCGTGATCCATTGCAAGGACGAGCGGGAAATGATAAAGACGTTTTTGAAAATCATCAGGGAAAAGGACGTTGAATTGCTGCTGGGCTACAACAGCACTGTTTTTGACCTGCCTTATCTCAAGACGCGCGCCGATGTGAACGGGCTGGACTTTTCAATTGGACGAGATGGCAAGACTTTCAGGGTGAGAAGAAGGGGGATACGCGACGTGGCAGAAATCACCGGAAGAATACATCTTGACTTGTACCCGCTGGTGCGGTTCATGGGGTTCATCGGCGCATTCAAGGTGAGCAAGTACACGCTTGAGAATGCCTATGTGGAACTTACCGGGAAAAAGAAGCTGATGGTGCAGAAGCTGGACATACACAAGATGTGGGATGATGACAGCTTGGTCGGCGAGCTGGCGGATTATTCCGCGTTTGACTCGCAGGCAACAATGGAGATTGGAAAGCTTCTGGTCCCTTTGATGGTGGAGATGGGAAGGCTCACACGGCTGCCGCTTTTCGACGCTGCCAATGCGACTGCAGGGCAGCTGGTGGAATCGCTTTTGATGCAGAAAAGCTTTGAGCATGGGCAAATAATCCCGAACAGGCCAGGAGATGCGCTTGCAGCAGAGAGGGAATTGGGGCCGATACAGGGGGCGTTTGTGAAATTGCCCCAGCCGGGAATTTACGAGAATTTGGTGGTGTTTGATTTTAGGGGGTTGTATCCCTCGATAATCACCTCGCACAATATTGACCCTTACACGCTGGTCAAGTCAAAAGACGTTGCAGATTCCGAGTGCTTTGTTTCTCCAATGGGGCACAAATTCAGGAAAAAGCCAAGAGGGCTGATTCCAACTGTTCTTGAAGAGCTCATACTCATGCGCGGGAAATTGAAGAATGAGATGAAAAAAGCTGAGAAGGACACCCCGGAGTATGAGCAGCTGTTTGCGCGCGTCCAATCCCTGAAAATTCTTGCGAATTCGTACTACGGCTACCTTGCCTATCCGCGCTCGAGGTGGTATTCGCGCGAGTGCGGAGAATCAGTCACTGCGTGGGGCAGGCATTTCATACAGGAAACAATGGGAAAGGCGGAAAATGCCGGCTTTGTGGTGCTTTATGCGGATACTGACTCAGTGTTCATGATAATGGAAAAGAAAGCCAAGGAAGATGCGCTTGCATTCATGAAAAAAGTGAATTCAGAGCTGCCTGGCGACATGGAGCTTGAGCTTGAGGGCTTTTACCCAAGAGGAGTGTTTGTGACCAAGAAGCACATTGGCAGCCAGACTGGGGCAAAGAAGAAATACGCGCTCATCGGAGAGGACGGCAGGATAAAGATACGCGGGTTTGAGCTGGTGAGGCGGGACTGGAGCAATGTCGCAAAAACCACGCAGAGGAAAGTGCTGGAGGCAATACTCAAGCATGGCAGCAAGGAGATGGCTGTGAAAATAGTGAAGGACATGGTGGATTGGCTGCGGAGCGGGAAAGTGCCGCTTGAGGAATTGACGATTTATACGCAGATAAGGAAAGACCCGGGAAAATATGATATCAAATCGCCTGAGCTCTCGGCTGCGCAGCACGCGATTGCGCATGGCATGCCTGTGGAAAAAGGGACTGTGATTGGTTATGTCATCACCAAGCAAGGCGCGACTATTTCAGATAAGGCGCGCCTGGTCGAGCTTGCAAAAGACTATGACCCAGACTACTATATCGATAGGCAAATCATGCCATCAGTGCTCAAGATACTCCATGAGCTGGGCTATTCCGAGGATGACTTGAAACTCTCAGGAAAGCAAAGTGGGCTTTCTGAGTTTTTCTGAAGGGCGAGCGACCAGACAGTGTCAGAACAGGAGATAAAGAAGGTCGCCGAAGAGAAGGGTGAATACTACCCCTATCAGGAAGTAAGGAAGGAAGAAGGGCATGCCGGTGTAAACCGGAATGTGCTTGAGCTTGGATTTTCTTATTCTTGCAATCATTGCAGAGTCAAGCACAGGGGAAAGCGAAAGCGACTTGATTGCGCGCTTGTCAATGTGCTCAAGCGCCAGAACATCCTCCTCGCAAAGCTTGGAGAGGGGCAGCTCTGAAATCATGCTGTCCTTTATTTCGGATTTGAAAATCGTGAAGAAAATCAGGGCAAGGAAAAGGAATGCTATCACTGCGAGGTAGGAAGACGGCATTGGGAAGGGAAGCGAGCTTAGAAGAAGGATGAAGGCGAAAAACATTACGAGAAGGAAAGCCGCCTGCAAGATCTGCACCAGAGTGAAGTGGACTTTTCCTGAAGAAATCCTTTTTGAGATATAGGGAATGAATCGGATGAACATGTGGAGAATGAATGCGATTCCGCAAGGCACCATTACAGATAGTATGAATGGGTAGGGAACGTTTTGAGGGGCTGTTAGCAGGGGGGCTGGAAGGAACGGGATCAGCGCTGCAACCGAGGACATGACAAACATGTCAGCCCCGCCAAGCTGGCCTGTCTTGTAGAGAAGAAAAGTCACTACGAATATGATTCCGCCTATCAGAATTGCCTGGAGAAATATTGCTGGTGTGAAGAAAATTATATTGAGGGCAAGGGCAGCTGCCACGCAGGAGTAGGCAAGCCAGTCAGGCACCCATTTCTTGTTGAAAACGTCGTAGTAGGCTGCTGCCGCAGTGAGCGCCACGGCGAAAAACGCGCGGAATTCGAAACCTGGCAAAGTGAGGGTGGGCGCTAGGAATTCAAGCATGGGAAAAAGAGGAGGGTAAGTTATTTATTCGGCTCTGGGCGCGGAGAGCACAAATCAAAAATAGTCTTCAGGAAATAGTCCTTAATCTCCACAACATCGAGTTGAACGCAGACTGCGGGGCAGCCAAGAATTGATGAAACGCTGGGCTTGGTGCGATTGCCATCCGAGTTCACAAGCTCCTTTATGTAGGTGCCAGCCTCCGCGAGAATCAATAGATTGAGCGCGCCGTCCTCGTCGGTAGTCGCGCTGAGCGAGTGAACTTTCCTCGGCCTTATAATATCGACACGACGGGCCAGCACTCTTTTCGGGGTTTGCTGGTTTATCGTTTTGCCAGTAAGCTCGTCGAGCTTTTTTGCATCTGCGTCGGTCAGGGGGCGGTCTGCAGAAACAACGGCAACATAGACTTTGTCAAAATGAGAATTGCATACTGCATCCAAAACGCCCTTGCTGACTTTTTTCAGGCCGACTGCGCGCACGTTTTCATTTGCAGCGAGCAGCGCTTCAACGGCGTGCAAATCCGGCGACCTTTTTTTCGGGGAGATTATTTGAAGGACAAATGGCCTGCCCGTGCCAAGCGCGCGCACGTCGACATCCTCGCGCCCGCTTGCGTGAAGCGTGCAACTTTTCGCCTCGAATGCTGCGCAGAATTCCCGCCCGAGCTCGTCCTCCACTGAGGGGTAGTTCATGCCGCTGCCCCCGCATGAAGCACACCCCCTGCCTTCGCACTCGGAGCAGTGCCATCTGCTCTGGCAGTGCTTGCGGGAAAGCTTGAGATAGTGCCCGAAAACATAGACTTGGCTGGGCTTTGCGCTTGCACGTAGCGAGGAGAAATCGAATTCGAACGAGGCGTCCGCCCCGCGCTGGACGCATTTTTTCCCGGTGAGCGCCTCGACTGCTTTTGCAAGCTCGGCATTCGTGTTGTTCTTGAGAGAGGAGTAATTGCCAGGGGAGACCCAGTCGGCCACCTCGTGCTCGTGCACTAGCACCTGGCGGGGGAACGAGGAGGAAACCGAGAATGTTCCCCATTCGAATTTGCCGGATTGCGAAACTGCTTCCTTTGCGAGCTTGGGGAGCTCCTTGAGGCTGCCTGCACAGATGTGGCAGCGCTTGGCATCGCTGCAGACCTCCACGCATTTTGCCCCGGAAAATCGCCCGGCGCACTCTCCACACAAGCCAAACCTCGGCATAACGCGACTTGTGGTGGAAATGGTTAAATAGGCTGTGATTCTAAAGGGGGTAAGTGCGAGGCACTGGGGAAAGGTGAACCTGTTATTAAGGGTGGTTAAACGAAAGTATTATAAACTATCTATTCTAAATTAATAATGGTAAAAAATGTACTTATAAGAAAGCGAAAAACCAATTGTACGAAGGTGTGATTATGCCCCGTGGAAAACGAATCGTGATTGAAAAGGTCGTCAAAGACCCAATAGTTTCCGGACTCAAGAACATGAGAATCTCGGATATGAAGAGCAAACGCGCTAAAGTGGAGAAGGAACTGCATTCTAATGTTTCAGACATAGTCAGCAAGGCACGCGACCTGTATGAGCAGGACAGGCTGGAGAAAGACAGGCTCAAGGGCATGGGGCTTTACACCATCGACGAGGCATACGACGAGCTCAAGAAAGGGGGCCTGGGGCTTTCATTCCGCGCATTCGGCGGGCGTGTCGAGCGCCGCTCGGTCCACTCCGAGAAAATCGGCAACAAGAGGCTCATACCCAAGCCGGTCATCCACGACTGGATTGCGCTTGCCAATGAATATTATTCAGTGAAGCAGGCATATACCGAACTTAAGAAGCATGAGAAGGGAGTGAACCTGCGCGCATTCATCGGAAGGATAGAGAAGAATGCCGTTCCGTCCCTGAAGATAGGGACGCAGCGCTGGGTTCCGAAATCCGCAATCGAGGCAATGTCGCACGTCTGCAGGAACTATTACGACGTTGGCGAGGCGGTCCAGACAATGGGCAGCCGCGGAATAAAGATCAAGAGGAACGCTTTTGAGAGAAGGCTTGACCGCGGGCGCATACCGCACGAGAAGATCGGCGGAAGGCGCGTGATTGCAAGGGAAGTCCTTGACGAGCTTGTCACCAAGGAGCTTGCGATAATGGGCAAGAGCCCGAGGATGGAATAAGCCGTCCTCGAATTTTTATTTTTAATTTTCTTGTTTTTTCTTCCAGGTTTTTTATTTTTGCTTAGAGGTTTTGTTTTCTTTTCCCTTAGCGCGCGCTGCAACGCCGGAGAATTAGTTGTCCTGAATCTTTGAGAGGTCGATGTTGGAGCCCTTGAGCATCTTTTCCATCTTCTTCCGGAAGCCCCGGTTCTTCTTGAACTGGGAGAACATTCCTGAAACGCGCTCGAACTGCACCAATAAGTCGCGCACGTCCTCTGGTGTGGTGCCTGAGCCTGCTGCTATGCGCTCTATCCTGCTCCGGCTCTTGCGCAATAAAGCTGCGTCCTCGCGCTCAGCTGGAGTCATGGAGCCGATTATTGACTCGAACTTTTTCATCTTCTTTTCACTCGTGTTCACCATGTCGGACGGGACGTCGGCTGCGCCAAGCATGGAAAACACCCCGGAGAGGGGGCCGAGCTTTTTTGCCGCGCGCAATTGCTCGTAGAAAACCTTGAGCGTAAGCTTGTCATCAAGAGAGGCGGGCACTGATTGCTCGTCTGAAATTTTCTTCACTTTCTCAAGAAGCGCCTCCAAATCTGGGAAACCCAGCAGCCTGCCCACGAATTTCTGCGCGTTGAACGGCTCAAGCGCATCCATTTTCTCCCCTGTGCCGATGAATGCCACTTTTGCCTTTGAGGAGGCGACTGCGGAAAGCGCTCCGCCGCCTTTGCCGCTGCCGTCGAGCTTGGTGATTATCACGCCAGACAGACCGATGGCCTCGTTGAACTGGGAGGCCTGCTTGCCTGCCACCTGCCCAATATCTGCAGAGAGGACAAGGAATTTCTCGTCTGGCGAGAATTCGTTGCTTATTGCCTTGAGCTGTTCCACCAAGGATTCGTCGAATGCGCTCCGGCCGGATGAGTCCACTATAACTATGTCCTCCTTTGCTTTCACTTTGGCATCGGCAAGTATTTTCTTTATGTCCTTTTCGCCTTTTATCCCGTAGAATGCCGAGCCCGACTGGCTTGCAACCTGGGAGAGCTGCTCAAATGCCGCAGGCCTGTCCGTGTCGCAGGAGACAAGCGCCACCGAAAGCCCGCGCGATTTGTAGAAGTATGCAAGCTTGCCGGCTGTTGTGGTTTTTCCTGAGCCATAAAGACCAAGAAGCAATATTTTGTGAGGCGAAATCTTCGGGGCGTGCTCAGTGCCCATCATGCCCGAAAGCTCCTCGTAAACCACCTTTGCGACGTGTTCCCGCACTGAAAGGCCTTTGGGCAGGTTGGAGTCCAGCGAGCGCGCCTCTATTTTCTTGGTGAGCTCGAAAACAAGCCGTACGTTCACGTCAGAGGTTATCAGGACTCGCTGAAGCTCGCGGCACAGTGTCTTCACTGCCTTCTCGTCTGCAATCGGCTCGCCCGTGAATTTGGCAAGCGCCTGCCTGAGGCTTCGTCCGAGGTCCATTGCTATCGAGGTAAATATGGGGAAAGGACATTAAAACCCAGCCGTTTGGAGCAGGGTGTTGAGTGGGAGGGGGCGTTGCAGACGGGGAATCGGCGTTATCGACGGAGATATGTTTATAAATTGTGTCGTCGAACCATCCTCGAAGCAAATGCTTCGTAGTTATTTTGGAGGTGTGGAAATGGGACAAAAAATCGGAAGTGAAAAGGTAACACGCGAAGACGGATTCCTTTACTACATTGGTAAGGATGGGTACGTCTGGGCAGCGCCTATGAAGCACAACAAGCGCGGAAAGAAGAAGAAGGTCGGCGGCGAGAAGATCGCAAAGCAGTCGGGCTTCATGTACTACCTTGGGAAGGACGGCTACGTCTACAAGGCAAAGTTGAAGAACGCTTAAGTTGTGAACGTTTTTGTTTTTTAGGAGCGGCCCTCGCGGGCCGCGCCCTCATTTTTTTCAGAAATTATAGATGCTTAGCGAAGCGGCGCCGTTTTTGCGAAGCTCGCGCACGGTGCGCGAAAGAACCTCCTTTTTCAAAAGCTCGAACTTTTCTTTCCCTACCACGGTGTTTGCCACTGCATAGCGCAGGTTGTTCACGTTGAAGCAGAACATGCAGTTTTGCAGGTTCTCGCAGTCGTGGCAGAAATACGAGTCCGAGCACTTGCTGCAGCTGTCCATCTCGAAGCAGCGGGAAAGCGAGCTTGAGTGATAGCACTTGATGCAGAACTGGGAAGAGAATGTGAACTGGCAGCCGAAGATGCGGTCGTTGTAGTCGCAAAACCAGTCGTAGGAGATGTATTTGGAGTAGAAGCAGTCCAGGCACATGTGCGCCACCGAGAGGTTCTTGTATATCGAGCAGCGCTCGACGTCCAAATTCTCCCCTTCTGCCAAATCGACTATGAATTTCCCTTTTTTGCCCATCTGGCTTGCAAGCCTTTCTGCTGATGGCTTGCCACCGATATCAAGCTGGATGCCGCTCACTTCCTTGAGGTCAGCCATCAGCGCCACTTTCGAGTCAGGAAGGCTCGGAAAGACAGCGTAGCACGGGACGATTGCCTGCCCGCTTTTCGTTTTCACTTCCCTCCAGCCAGGCATCCCGCTGAAAAGCCATCTGCCGAATTTGTCGATGCCTTCCAGCGGCTCGCCAAGCACAATGCTAGTGGTGGCAGACCAGGCTTCCTCTATTTTTTTGCCAGCCATCATACCCCACCTGCTATTTCTGAAAGGGACATCCCTTTCTTTTTCGACCTAAGCACCCCCGCCATCTGGGAAAGAAGCTCCTTTTTCAGAGGCAAGTAGCTTTCGCGCCCGAGCTGGTTGTTCCCTATCATGAACCTTTTTGACTGCTGCCCGAATGAGAACATGCAGTCGTGGCAGCTCCTTGCAAAAAAGCAGCAGTAAAGGTCTGAACTTGCCTGCACCTGCGCGCTTTCGAAAACGCGCTGGGCGAGCGAGCCTTCGCTCAAGCCTATGCAGAATTCGCTTTCGCCAGCAGCCGCGGCACCGAAGAGGTGCTTTGATTTTATTGTCAGCTCGGAGTAGGCGATGTATTCGGATTTTGTTATGTTGTGCGAGGCATAGACGAAAAAGGAATCCGTCACGTTATCGGACAGCGCCACGTGCCGTGAGTTGCCGATTGCCTTGCTGCCGCAGTAATAGGCGCACTCGCGCGCTGCGCGCAGCAAAGAGTCTATGTCCTTTATGTCGTTTGGAGAGAATTTCTGCGCGGGAAGGCGCGGCTTTTCATCCATGCTGATGAGCTTTGCGCGTGCTGGAAACGGGGAGATGTATGCCACTTCGCCCACGCTGATG
>JAPLWY010000114.1:0-1854 GCA_026396355.1 Microcaldota archaeon | reverse complement strand
TCATTGGCGGTATATATGTGAAAAGGCGCCTGTTTTCCTCAAGCCCGCCGATTTCCTCGCCAAAAATCGTGCGGCAGGTGGAGCGGAAGGAGCGGTCAAGCGAGAGCAGGAGCCCGGAAGTTTCGCCCATGCAAAAAATAGCGGCGATATCAATTAAAAGCTCGCGCGAGAATTTGCCGCATGGGATGCAGACCTAGCTATCAGGGCAGCCGCCTTGTCATGGATTGCCCGACCTGCGGGCTGGGGCTGGCTACCCCGCAGTGCATAAACTCCCACCTCAGGGTGACCTCGGCGCTCCCGCGCATTTTTAAGACAATGCGGTTCGAGGAAGAAATAGTTGTGGAGCTGGACGAGGAAAAAACAGCGATAATCTACGAGTACGGCGGGCTGATACGCCAGGTCGAGACGATAATGAACAACCCGAAAACGTATGGCAGGCCCGAGGACGAGGCGTATTTGCAGAGGAAAAAGGTGCTGCGCGAGTTTTACGATTACATGTTCATGAACCCGCTTGTTGCCGCCCGCGTATTGCAGGAGCACAATGAGCCGTTCCCGCAAAAATCAGTTTTCATGGAAGGCTACCGTGGCTTTTCCGCCTGGAAGAACGGGATACTTGACGCCTATACAAAATCAATGCTGTACCTCCTTTGCCAGAAAACCGGGGACATGCGATTTGCGTTCCTTGCGCTCCTGGGGCTCAAGAGCCTGCTGTTCATGCAGAACTTCATGCTCACTGTGCCAAAGGAGGCAACCCCTGTGCCTGGGGCTGACGCGGATTATGAGATTGACAATGGGTTGAGAGTGAGAATATACGACGTTCCTGGCGGCGAGGCGCATATTTACACTATTGAGAATTCCAAAATTGAGAATTTGCCTGAGAAGCTGCAGGAAATGCTCAAGGGAGCAATACAGGACGGGCTCAAGGAGAACAGGCAGACTACAGATTACAGCACAATATATGATGACAAGACAAGGGAGCTTACCCAGCAGTTCATGGACAGGGCAACGCTGGAGAAAATTCCCATAACGCAGGATGAGGCAATTGCAATGGGAAGGGAAGCCGCCTCGTGGATTGTGGGGATTGGCTCGCCTTTGGAAAATATGGCGCTTGATAGGGACAATATCACAGACATATACATTGACAGCGAGAATTCTCCCATCTACATTGAGCATGCGAAATTCGGGCTGTGCCATACCTTGTGGCGCTACAACCACGAGATGCTGGAGCATGCTTTCAGGAATATGGTGGCAGTGGGAAGAGGCACCAGGAAATTCGACAAGAGCTCTCCGGTTGTTGACGTGGTGCTTACTAGGCTGGCAATGAGGTGCCACTTGCAGCAGCCCCCAGCCACGTTTGGCGAGCTTCAGGCTGCGCTTCGCATAATGCGCGACCAGCCCTTCACTTACCCGATGTATTTGAAAGTTTCTGCAATGAGCCCGTTTTTTGCAGGCTATGATGATGTGATGGTGGGTTTGGGCTGCTCTGAAGCTGTGCTTGGCTTGAAAGGCGTGGGCAAAACCGCGTTCACCTCTGCAAAAATCGCCGCGATTGGCACCAAGAAAAGAATACTTCCAATTGAGGACATTGAGGAAATTCCCACCAAGGCATACCGCAAGAAAGGATTCCACATAGGCGCAGTGCAGGTGCAGTCTTCAGACAGGGAGGAAATGGGGCAGAACGAGCTGGACTTGGTCTCCATGACCAATGCGGCGCTTCGCATGGGAGACGCGTGCGTGATAATAAACGAAATACGCTCGCGCCTGGCAATACAGGGAGTAATCAACATGCTCAACACCCAGCCAGGCATTTTCCTGCTTTACAACCTTCACGCGCAGTCGCTGAAAGACATACAG
>JAPLWY010000094.1 GCA_026396355.1 Microcaldota archaeon | reverse complement strand
ATGAAAAAGAAATACGAAGAGAGATATGCCCGCCAGATTGCTGGCGAAAAGGAGTTTTTTTGCGGGAGATTTGAGCTGGATTCAGGCAAATTCCTGGAAACCCTGCAGAAGTTCAAGATGATAGTGGATTTTTCAGAGAGGATGGAGAAAACGCCTGGCCCCTCCATTATATGCGAGCTTGACCAGGGCACAATGCATGTGAGAACCAATGGCGCCATAAGCAACGCAGGCATGGCAGCGGCAAAAGAGCTCATCCGGCAGGGCGCTTATGATGCAGGCGTGGTTGTGAACACGCATGAAACGCCTGTGAGCTATATTGGCGTCCCGCTTGGCTATAGCAGCATGTACGTTACCCTGCGCTTCCTCGAGGCATCTGAAATCGACGCAAGCGCGGATTTGGCAGGCGAGCTGGCAGGCAAGATGGAGATAGGTATAGACTTCGGGGCGCTTGACTTGTGCCCTACCAAGAAGCCGAATTTGAGCAGGGTGCAGGGAGGACAGCTGTATTTTCTCCTGACTGAGGCGAGGAACCATTTCCTGATTGACAGGATTGTACCGCATGCCAAGGGAGACAATCTGGTGCTCAGCGCCTATTGCAGCGAGCACGAGGATTACCTGGAGGCATACGGGAAAGACTTTGCCTGGCGAATTGCCGTGCTTAAGGAAAAGGCGAGGTTCACCAACTGCACTGTGAGGGAAGCAGACAAGAAAGATGGGCACTTTTTGGACATTATAGTGCCGTGCAAGAGCAGCACTGTGAAATGAGATGGCGCGCCGGCACGGCGGTAGGGAATCTGCATTGAATTTCTGGGCTGGAAACGCGAGCGCCTGTTATTTTTGTGCAAGCAGGGTTGCATAATCTTCAGCACCGCGGTCTGTTTTTGGAATTTGGATTTTCGATTGTTTTAAAATACCATATTAGCAGGAATGAAAACGCAAGCGGAAGAGTGTGAGAGGTGGAGAAATGAATATCCTGAAACCTTATGCGTATATTGCAAAATCGTTCAAGCCTTCTTTTATAATCGATGAGAATAAGGCGGGCGGAAAAATAATGCCCTCTGAAAAACAATTCAAGCAAAATATCCTGAGCACAGACCAGAGGACGCGCGTTGTCGAGTCCCTTGGCAGCCTGGTTGCAGTCAAAACGGTTTCAGGCGAACAGGCGGCGCCCGATTACGAGGGGTTTGGAAAAGCCCTTCAGAAGGAGGCGGCAATGCGCGGATTGGGCTGCGAACAGATTGGGGCGCATGTCGGCAACTGGCTTGTGAAGATGCCGAACGAGGACCCGGAAAAGCAGACAATACTCATCGCAGTCCATGCAGACGTGGTGCCGGTCGGCGAAATGAAGAATTGGAAAACCGGCCCGTTTGAATTTACCGTGGATGGCGACAAGGCGTATGGCAGGGGGGCCGCAGACTGCAAAAGCGGCATAGTGGTCGGCCTTGAGGCAATGCACAGGCTGCTGCAGGAGAAGAATTCCAAGGTGAATGTGCAGATGCTTGTTGGAAGGGATGAGGAGACCGGGAGCGAGCTTGGCTTCAAGTATCTTGCTGAAAGCGGACTTCTGAAGGCGGATGCCGCCCTTGTCTGGGACACCAGGCCAGTCATCACGGTTGCCTCCTCGGGAGTGATTGGGGCAAAGACCGGATTCCATGGGAAAACAAAGGATGCCCTGGGCATTTTTGATGCAATAATGGAATATGCCGGAAAGAGGGAAAAAATCGAATCAGTCTGCCTTGCCACCGAGGCGCCCCGCCCGAATGTATGGGGGCGGGTGACACCGACAATGATCAATTTCCACATCAAACGCACTGAGGGGATATCTGTTGATGCTATTTGGGCTGGCGAAAAGACAAATTCCGTCCCAGGCTCATGCTATGTTTCGTTCGGAATCCCGGATGATTTTGTAAGAGTCCTGGGGGGCGCGTATACAATCACGTCCCCGAAAAAAGATTGGCAGGGGTTTGTGGCTGATTTGCGGGGCAAATTATCCCCTGGATTTGAGATAATCGCAAGAAACGATGATGTTGGAGTGGATGCAGGCGGCCCAAGCGGACAGATTGAGATAATAGGAAAGGGAGGGCATGCTGGCTACACCCATCAGACGCTCAACCCGATTCCGGAAGCTATCCGGCTAGTAAGAGAATATATCACAGGAAAGACTGCGACGCTTGCAATGCTAGGAGTGGATGCCAGGGCGCTGCCTGAGGAAGATATCATGAAAATCAAGGGCGAGCTGATTGAAGCTTTCAAGAAAGGCGCTGGAAGCGGCACTGGGCTTATCCTTGATGATGGCAAATGGTCAATGCACGCGCCTTGCATGCTGGAGAAGAACCCGGTGAATGATTCCCTTGTCAGGCAGGTGCAATCGGCATTCGCAGGGCAGGGGCTTGAGACCGGGATATACGGCGGATTGGGCGGACTGGATTTGGACATGCTGATAAAGGTGGGCATACCCTCGCTTGCGGCAGGGCCGCAGAACCAGAGCATCCACGGCCCGAACGAGTATGTTTCGCTCCCCCAGATTGAGAAATTCGTCAATCTGACAGTGGATTTGGCTGTGAATTGGGAGCGCCTTCCAAGCAAAACCGGCACCTGAGAATCGAGTTTCCGGATTAGGCGTTTGAGACAGGGCTTTTGCTGCGGGGAGGCCAAACTGCACGATTTAGATGAAATTTCAGCTTCCCCTGTCCAGAATTTCTTCTGATTCGTTCTTCTTTTCCGCGTTCTTCTCGAGCTTGCGCTTGATTGTCTTTAGCATGACAAAGGAGTCGCGCTCCATTTCCTCAAGCCTAAACGAAATCATCCTGGCCTGCTTTTCAAGGCGAGGGATCATCACGAATTCGAGCGAGTTCACGCGGCGCTTTGTTTTTTCTATCTCAAGAATCAGCCTGCGGATGGCGTTTTCGGTTTCGGAGAGCTTGAAAACCAAGTCCAGCACGCTTTCGAACGAGTCTGCCACTTCGTCTATTTTTGCAGAGGTCCCTACAATGGAATAGCCGCGCGTAAGAAGCGGCTTTTTCGCTTCCGAAGTCTCAAGCGAGGGAATCTTGACGCCCATGATGTTGCGCACTTCCACGTGAACGCCGGGAGCGCGCTTTACAGCTAGTGCTGCAGACTCAATCTCCTGCATGGGATGGTAAGCCTGCGCCACTGCAAGCGAGGAGTAGGCTGACTTCATGCGCAAATTGAGCTCGCTTCTCAGGTCCTGCGCCTTGCCCAGTATCTTGAAGAACTCAAGAATGAGCGCGTCGCGCTTCTGCTTGAGAAGCTTGTGCCCCTTGCGCGCGAGCTTCACGCGAGTCTTGGCCTTGAGAAGCTCCATGCGCGTCGGGTTTGGGTCGTCAGCCATTCAAATCACTTAAGCCAATCAGTTCTTGCGGTATTTCTTGCCGTATTTCTCGATGAATTCCTTCTTGAGCCTCTTCAGCTCGGACTCGGGGAACACTGCGAGCAGTTCCCAGCCCAAGTCCAGCGTCTGCTCGATTGTCCTGTCCTCGTGGCTGCCCTGCGAGATGAAGCGCTTCTCGAATTCGTCTGCGAACTTGAGATAGGTCTTGTCGTTTGCTGAAAGCGCTTCTTCGCCAACCACTGCTGAAAGCGAGCGCAGGTCGCGCCCTGTCGCATAGGCTGCGTAGAGCTGGTCTGCCATTCCTCGGTGGTCTTCGCGCGTCCTGTCCTTGCCAATTCCCAGGTTCATTAACCTGGATAAGCAAGGCAGCACGTCCACTGGAGGCGTGATGTTTTTGCGGAGCAAGTCACGGCCCAGCACGATTTGCCCTTCTGTAATGTAACCAGTCAGGTCGGCAATCGGGTGGGTAATGTCATCGCCAGGCATTGTCAGTATTGAGAGCTGCGTGACAGTTCCGTCCTTGCCCTTGATGCGCCCTGCGCGCTCATAGATGGTGGACAAGTCGGTATATCGCAGTAGTTGGTCATGTCTGTGATGATGACCAGCACGTGCATGTTCTTCTCGTATGCAAGGTATTCCGCGGTAGTCAGTGCAAGGCGGGGAGTGATAATTCTCTCAACCGAGGGGTCGTCCGCCAGGTTGAGGAAAAGCACTGCCCTCTCAAGCGCGCCTGTCTTTTCAAAGTCGCGCATGAAATAGCTTGCCTCTTCGTGAGTAATGCCTACTGCGGCAAACACCACTGCGAATTGGTCTTTTTTGCCTGATTTTGAGGCAGTGATTGTCTTTGCCTGCCTGGCAATCTGCACTGCAAGCTGGTTGTGCGGCAAGCCTGAACCTGAGAAAATCGGGAGCTTCTGCCCTCTTACCAGAGTGTTCAATCCGTCTATTGTGGAAATGCCAGTCTGGATAAAGTCGCGAGGCTCTGCGCGCGCGTAGGGGTTGATTGGGGAACCGTTGATGTCCAGCCTTTTCTCAGGAATGATTGAGGGTCCTTTGTCGCGCGGCTCGCCAAGCCCGTTGAATACCCTGCCCAGCATTTCGCCTGAAACGCCGATGTGCATGGTTTCCCCGAGGAATTTCACACTTGTGTTGGCTAGGTCAATGCCTGCGGTTGTGCCGAACACCTGGATGACGGCAATGCCGCGCTGGGTGTCCAGCACCTGCAAATACCAGCGGGCCTGCGATTTGCGATATTGTTTTGTATTCCTTCATGCAATCACCAGCCTCCTCACTTTGCCCCAAGGCTGTCAAAAGCCTTGTTTATCTCGCTTCCCAGGAAGTCTATTTCGGAAATCTTCTCTTCCGGCACTTCCTTCATCCTTGCAATCCGCTCGCGGATGGGCAGTTCAAGTATCCTCTTCAGTTGTATTCCAAGCTCCACAGAGGCAATTGCCCTGCTGTGGAACCTCATGATGTTGCGCAGTATGAAATACTGCTTTTTCATGCTGGAGTAGGTGTCCACCTCGTGGAATGCCGACTGCTGCAGCAAATCCTCGCGAAGCATCTTGGTGGAAAGCATGACTGCCTGCTCCTTTTCAGGAAGCGCGTCAGGCCCAACTAGCTGCACAATTTCCTGCAGCTCGGCCTCTTTCTGCAGAAGCGCCATTGCCTCCTTGCGAAGGTCCACCCAGTCAGAGGAAACATTGCTCACATACCAGCTGTCCAGCGTGTCTGTGTAAAGTGAGTAGCTCCTTAGCCAGTGGAAAGCCGGGAAGTGCCTGCGCTGCGCAAGCGAGGCGTCAAGCGCAAGGAAAACCTTGGTGACGCGCAATGTGTTTTGCGAAACCGGCTCGTTAATGTCGCCTCCTGGCGGTGAGACTGCCCCGATAATTGTGACTGAGCCTGTGCGGTTTTCATCCGAGCCTAAGCAGCGTACCCTGCCTGCGCGCTCATAGAACTCTGCCAGCCTTCTTGCAAGGTAAGCTGGGTAGCCCTCCTCTCCAGGCATTTCTTCCAGCCTGCCTCCGATTTCACGCATTGCCTCTGCCCAGCGAGAGGTGGAGTCTGCCATCAATGCAACGTCATAGCCCATGTCGCGGTAGTATTCCGCGATTGTGACTCCGGTGTAAATTGATGCCTCACGCGCTGCCACTGGCATGTTGGAGGTGTTTGCAATCAGCACTGTGCGCTGCATGAGGGGCTTTTTGGTGCGAGGGTCTTCCAGGTGCGGGAATTCGGTGAGCACTTCAGTCATTTCATTGCCGCGCTCGCCGCAGCCCACGTAAACCACTATTTGCGTGTCAGACCATTTTGCAAACTGGTGCTGGGTGACTGTTTTTCCTGAGCCGAAGGGGCCTGGCACGCAGACCGAGCCTCCTTTTGCAATCGGGAAGAAAACGTCGACTATGCGCTGCCCTGTGATGAGCGGGATGATGGGGTCAAAGCGCTCTGCAACCGGCCTGCTCCTGCGCACGAACCAGCGCTGCATCATGAT
>JAPLWY010000120.1:6438-7217 GCA_026396355.1 Microcaldota archaeon | reverse complement strand
ATCCCTTGACTCCCGAGCGGATAAGCCTGTTTATGGTGTTGTTTCCGCCTCCTCCTACTCCTACTGTCACTATCTTAATCTGGTCTGAGCCAAAAGATTCGGCTGGAGCTGGCTCTTGCTCACCTAGGACTGATCTTACTAAGCTGTCCATACTTATCGCCGACTCCAATTCGCGGATTAGGTTTATATAGTTAATGCAGCGGTTGCACCCGTTGGAATTCCGAAAAGCTCCACAATTGTGGAACTCGCGCACGCCGATTCGCGATGAATCGCAATTTTTACGGCGGAGAATCCGCGCAGAAATAAAAAAAAGGGAAAAAAATAAAAAAATGAAAAACTGCGCGGAAAAAAAGGAAAATTGGAAAAAAAGCGCAAAAAAAAAGAAAAAAATAAAAAAAAACAAACTGCGCGAAGGCGATAACAAGGACGGAAGTGCAAGAGGTGGTGCGAGGATGTTCAGATAGCGGACGGTCTGATGCGTTTTATTCGGCTCGCCAGGCTAACCGATATAAAGTGTATGCCTAAGTCAATATATGGTGTTTGCATCAAGGCAATAAAGGTTGTCCGGAATACTGCAGCGTTGCTTTTAATCGCTAGCGCAGCGCATGTCTTCTCCCAAAGCAAGCCCACTTCAGATCAGATGCAAGAATTCAGGAGTAGGCAAAAGGCGGGATATGTGACGCAAAGGGACACGCTCCTGCTGGCGAAAGTGGAGGAAAAAGTCCTGAAAGAAATGGTGAAACAGAAGATTCGCGCAATTGCCGTTCCGGATTCTGCCA
>JAPLWY010000120.1:2226-6375 GCA_026396355.1 Microcaldota archaeon | reverse complement strand
GCGAATTAAGGCGGACCTCAAGGGCGCGCTCTTGGACTATAATAAAACAAACAACAAAAGCACATCAATAGACTTTGACCGGTACCTTGGTTGGCCAGACATCATGATCCTTTTTCAGGATAATGTGCTTTCCTCGGAAGCCGATAACGGGCATTACTGCCTAAAACGGGAAAATGGGAGGATAAATGTATATACTGGAAAAAAGATTATCCACGATGCCCCGCCGGGTTTCGATGTAATCCCAAGCGGGCTTGTTCCGCTGATTGCCAGCAAATTGCAAGAAACAGCGTCCGAAAGCACGATTGACAGCCAAGTGGCAAAGGCAATGTCTGCTCTAAAGAAAATAATTGGATTTATGGGCGGATCGTGGATGAAGGGTTTGCCCTATGGGCGGACATATGACCATTATTACGTCTGCCCCTCCAGCAGGGAATACTTCTGCCGCGACATGAGGCTTTTCTATTCCATGGACATACTTGCCGAACTGATTGCGAACAGGCCGGGGGAGATGTCGCAGATAATATCCGGGGTAAAGATTCCATTTAAAGGGAGTTGCGCGGAGTGGGCGCTGACTGCGGTCCTGAACAAGGAAATTTGGAGTGCATTTATTGCAAGGCCCCAGGAACTGATTGAAGCGTTCGGGCATATTGCAACCGGCACAAGGTACCAGCCAGACGATTCGTTCCTTGCGATTTGTGAAAACGACAAGATTCGCGCCGAGTTTCTCAAGAATCCGGAAAAGATAAGCACGGGATTGGTGCGCATCTCAAACGCTGCAAAGGGTGCGGTCGACAAGCTTTTCGGGTATCATCTTTCACAGCCGCCTCATCGGTACTCTATTCCTGGCACGGATGCTTTCCTGGAGTATTGCAATGGGAAGATGAGCATCGCCCAATTCTTCAAAAAGATAGGTTTTGAGCCATAAACGGCTGCAAATGCTATCAGGCGCACCCATATGATTAGATGTTGCATGGCAGCGCTTATGGGGGCAGTATTTTGTGTTCGTTGCGCGCGCCAACTCAACCGGGCTTCAGGCGTGCTCTTCCTTTTCCAAATCTCCCTCTAATCCAATTTCTTTTCCATTATTATCAAAACAAATTTTCCAGCCCTCTTTCTCCTGATTTCTGCATATCCGTTTTTTCCGTAAAAACCCAGCGCGCCCGCCTGTTTTGCTGTCGCATCCAGAATCAGCCTGCTGTAGCCGCATTCCCTGGCGTGTGCCTCCAATTTTTCCAGGAGCTTGGTGCCGATTCCCTCTCTTTGCAAGCCAGGGCGCACCCTCATCCGTTTTATTTCCGCAGTTTTCCTGCCTTTGCTGCGAAGCGCGCCCATTCCGACAAGCCTTTTCCCGATTGTGGCTATGAGGAATTCTCCCCGATTGTCAAAATATTCCTTTTTTATCCTGCGCAAGTCGTCATCCCACGGCCCCTCTCCCAAGTCAGCCCCAACAAGCGCAAGAGCAGTATGGTGGAGCCTGAACATTTCCTCAAAATCAGAATCCCGGTATCTTCTTATCAGCAGTTTGGATGCCATTGCTACCAATAGCCTGCGAAACAATAAGAATTTGCGCACGCGTCTGACTGCGCCTACCTCGCATTCTTCCTTCTCTGTCCACTCCCTTGTCCTCGCGCATCGAGACCATGCGCGGGAAGCGAAGCGCGTATCCTGTCTCCCCCATCATTCCGCAGGTATGCATTGGCGAGAGGGTTATCTCGTCTGCTGCAACAGTTATCACATGCTGCGGAGTCACCCAAAAGTCAGGCACAAGCTTGCTGTTCACTCCCTTTGGCTTTTCCTTTGTCCTGATTTTGGCAAGCATCTCCTCAAGCGAGCCCATTTCTCCCTCGGTAAAGCCGCTCCCTATCTTTGCAACCGTCTCCAGCTCACCAGTCTCCTCATTCTGCACAGCTGCAAGAAGCCCCCCGAACTTGAACTCCTCGCGCGCCCCCTTTCCCAAATAATAGCCCACTACAACAACATCCAGCGTATCTGCCATCTCCCCGTAGGATTTCTTCAGCTTGATCCAGGCAAACTTGCGCGCGCCTGCAACATAAGGCTGCTCCAAGTCCTTTGCAATTATCCCTTCCAGCCCCTCATTTGTCGCCCTCTCAAAGTACTCGTTCAATTTCTTCGGGGAATCAGTGTAAATCAAATCAGAGGGTACAATTGCCTTATTGCCCTTCACCAGTTTCTCCAGCGTTTTCCTCCTCTCAAGGTACGGCGTGAGCGTCAAGTCTTTCCCATCCAAATACATTATGTCGAATGCAAAAAGCCTAAGCGGGAAATCTTTTGCCATCTCCTCCACGCCGTATTTCCTCTTCCTCTGTATTGTCTGCTGGAACGAGTAATATTTTTTCTCGCGCGCGTTGTAGGCAAGCGCCTCTCCCTCAAACACCGCTGATTTTGCAGGCAAAAACGCAGCAGCCTCCACAATTTCCGGGAACATGTGAGTCATCTTCTCAAGCTTGCGCGAATAAATCTCGACTTCCCCGTCTTTCAGATGCACCTGCATCCTCAAGCCGTCATACTTTGCCTCAACCGCGCATTTTCCCAGCTTTTCAATTATCTCATCAGCATTTGCCAGCCTCTCTGCAAGCGCAGGGCGGATGGGCTTTCCAGGCTGGGCTGAAAAGCGCGACAAATCGCTTCCTGAAAGGTAGACTTCTGCAACCTCTCCCAAGTCAGAGCAAAGGTTGAACGCCCTCTCCAGCATCGCCTTGTCCTCCTTGCCTCCCTTTTTCAGCATGGATAAAGCGTCAATTATTGAAGGGTCCCCCACCCCCAATCTCAATTTTCCAAGGCAAAACCTTACCAAGTACTTTGCCTCAAGCGGAGTAGCTCCATTAAGGAGCTCAGACAGCAGCCTTATTTTCGACTCCTGGCTTCCCTGGCCTGAAAGCTTGGCTATTTTCAAAAACGCCGCATGCACCTTCAAAAGCTCGTTTGGCGACGAGCCAAGCGAAAGCTGCGCCTTTTTCAAAAGCAGATTCTCGGCAGTTGTCCCCAAATCTCCGGATTTCTTGCAGTCCGACTCCACCTTCTTCTCAGGATAGCCCGCAGTGCTGGCAATCGCGCGTATTGCAAACCTCTCCCCAATCCCGACATCCAGCCCTTCATGCGAAGGCGCGACATTTCCCTCTATTATATATATTAGGGGGCGGGCCTCGCCTTTGCAGCATTTTGAGAAAAGCTCGGCAATAATGCCTGACATTGAAAGCCTGGAGGCAGTCTCCTCAACTTTGGAGAAATATTCCGCAACTTCCGAAAAGCGCATGCCAGCAAAACCCATGCAAGTTATTTAAACCGCAACGCAGAACGTTTGGCATGCGTGCGCAAGCAGGCGTTGAGGCCATAGCTGTGATCGGGATTTCCCTTCTTCTCCTGCTCTGCTTTTTCGTGCTGGCGTCCGAGCTTCTCTCCAACCTGAACTCAAGGCAAAGCTATCTGGATGCCGAACGCTCGGTGGGCGCGCTTGCCTCGGCTGCAGACTCGGTTTACGCGCAAGGCGAGGGCGCAAGCGAGACAGTCTCATTCACTCTCCCGGCAAACACTGTATTTGGCGGCTCGAAAACCTACATCGGAAGGCCCGAGAGCCAGCCCAATGTCCCGAAAAACACCGTGAACATAAACGTTGATGGAACTGATATGTTTGCAATTTCCCAGGCGCCGCTTTCAGGCACCCTGCCCCAATCTCCCGGCACCTATTCCCTCAAGGTGATTTCGCGCGGGCAGACAGTGGAAATTTTCCCGCTTTTGGCAGAGCTTGGCAAGAACTCAGTTTACCTTCGCATGGCTTCCAATGAAACGCGAAGCGCCAGCGTGCCAATCCGCGCAGCCTCAAGCGAAAGCCTGTCTGCAAGCATTTCCTTCCCATGGCCGCACACCGGCGTGGCTGCCGCCAGCAGCCTTTCAAGCAGCACAATAGGGTTTGACGGAGGAAGCGCAATCCTCAATTTCACCTCGCTTCCCAACGCTTCAGGCATTTACTCCTCCACGCTTTCAATCATCGTGACCGGGCAGGCAAGCGGCGCAACCGAAACCTTCACTGTCCCAGTCACAATATTTGTCTCGGGCTGATTGCCCGCTGAAAGCGGCATTCACAAGGATTGGCAGCATCAGCAGCAGGCTGAGAAAGGTTTAAATCTTGCA
>JAPLWY010000120.1:0-2181 GCA_026396355.1 Microcaldota archaeon | reverse complement strand
AAATCTTGCATAAGAGTGGTTTTCCCATGCGCGCGCAGGCAGGAATAGAGCTTACAGCAATCTTCGGCATTTTCCTAATAATAATACTGTTCTACTCGGTCGCGGCATCAGGCATGCTCTCGCACATAAGCGTGCAGCAGAATTACGACGAAGCCTACAAAACAGTGCAGGCGCTCGCAAGGGCGGCCGACTCGGTTTACGCGCAAGGCGAGGGCGCCCGCCAGTCCGTGCAAGCGGTCATTCCGAGCAACGCAGACCTCAACAGCTCCTACATCGGCGGAGCGGATGCAAAGGCAAACGCAATCAGCCTGCGCATCCAGGGGACTGACGTATTCATCACCACGCGCGCCCCGCTTGCAGGCGCATTCCCTCGAAGCAGCGGCGAGCACCTCTTCCAGGTAATCTCGCACGGCAGCTATGTTTCGATAAATGAGAACATTGCAGAGCCAGTGCCAAGCTCCATTAACGCAAAAGTGCGCGCCGGGGCAATGAGGGAGTCAGTGCTCCAAATACACATCACCTCTTCCGAGGGGGCCGAAGTGAACGTCACCAGCCCCTGGTCAAACCCAAGCATCAACCTTTCAATTTCCCCATCGCATTTCCTCACCTACGGGGATGCAAGCGTGCCGATTTACCTGAATTTCTCAACAGGCGCGCAAGCCAGAGGTTTATATTACTCAACGCTTCAAGTGGCAGTGTACGACAGGGGCAATCCACAGGTGGGAGAGACAATAACCGTCCCGGTGACGCTTGAAGTCTACGCGGGCTAGATTGGTCGGTGCTTATGCACAAGGCGCAAATTTCAGTTGAACTTGTCATCATGGCAAGCGTTGCAATGGGCGTGCTTCTTGTCGCCTACCTTGTAAATGAAAACCTCTCCGCTTCCTGGGAGCGCCAGAAGCAGAAGCTCGAAGCAGGCTTTGCAGCAAACTCATTCGCGCTGCAGGTCGGAAAAGCGGTTTCAGGCGGGAACGGGACCAAAATACGCTACTTCAATTCCGCAATGGACGATGTGGTTCTCATGGAAATTTCCGAGAACCAGTCAGTGCTGGCGACCACGGTCTCCGGCGTTTCCGCAACCGCGCCACTGACCACGCGAAGCATACGCGCATCATTCGGCATCCCGGTAAATTCCGAAATCACGCTGGAAAACCGCGAAGGCATAATAGTGGTCGGGGTGCCAACATGAAGATTATCCCCCCTGCAAAGCTTCGCGCCCAGATGCTCTCAACCGATTTGATTATCTCGCTTTCGCTGTTCCTTGCCGCAATGCTGATTTTCCTGTTCATCTGGAGCTCGATTTCCTACTCTTACTGGGAACAGCGCTCAGAGCTTGACATGCAAACCGCGCTCATCTCGATTGCGGACGCGCAGGCGCTCTCGCCAGGAATCCCGTCCGACTGGGAAGTCTCCTCTCAGGAAAATGCAACCTCGTTCGGTCTCGCTGTCTCGAAAAATGTGCTTGCAGGGGAAAAAGTGCGAAAAATGCAGTCGCTTTTCCACTCGGACTATTCATTGATGAAGGAAAGGGCGGGGGCGGGCAGGTTCGATGTTTTCATTTCAATTTCCGATTCGTCCGGCGCCACGCTTTACAGCTTTGGCAGGCTGGCGAATTTCACTGACCGGCAAATTTCCTCCGCGAGCGCACAGCGCCTGTGCTTGCTTGACGGGCAAACAGTAACTCTGAAAGTGATGCTTTGGAGGACAAAAGGCGGGGCTTTATGAGGAAAGGGTTCTTCTTCACGCTTGACGTGTCAATCGCGCTCCTTCTCCTTATGATAGTGGGCGTCCTGGCATTTTCATACTTTGGCAGGATGCACACCGACAGCTTCGAGAGCGCGCTGCAATACACTTACTCGCAGGACGCTGCCATGCTTCTTGCGCACAAGGGCTGCCTGCAGAAAATCGCCTGCCCGAAAATATCTGCCGACCCGTCTTGCGCGGAAGAAATACTCGTCTCTTCGCCTGCCTCATCCTGCATCGAGGTTTCAGGTTATTCAGTTTATGGAATTGATGCAAACGGAAGAATGGTTCCCTCTGAAAAAGAGCTTCTTTTCACGCTGACAAAGCAGGGCTGCGCATATTCCGGCGGGGCATTGCAGACAATTTCGCTTCCGTTTTCCTGCAGCCCCAACCAATCAGCCACTCTCCACTACCTCTCGGTAGTGCGCACTTGGCAGC
>JAPLWY010000011.1 GCA_026396355.1 Microcaldota archaeon | reverse complement strand
CTTCTCCCGTTTGCAAAAAACTTTGATTTTTTTGCACTCACGCTTGCAATTGCAGGCGCGGGCTCGCTTATTGCGTTCTTCCTGCTTTCAAAGCTGGGAAAAATGAAGTTGAAGCTTCATGAAAAGCTGGCGATTTTCGGGCAGGCATTTGACGGGGCAGCCACATTTGTGGTGATTGACCTGTTCTCTGCAGCCTCTGGAAAGGCGTATTTCGAGCAGCATGTGCTCTCATCCGGGATTGGGAATGCCTCGCCTTTGGGTTTTTTTCTGTTTTTCCTGATAAAAATAACGCTGGCGTCATTGATTGTTTACTTCATAAACAAGGAAAAGATGGCAAAGTCGGACAAGTCGCTGATACTTCTTGTGGTTGCAGTGGTGGGATTTGCGCCAGGCATCAGGGACGCGCTTCGCATGCTGGTAGGGGTTTGAGAAAAAGAGCGTGCGTTGGTAGAAGTTCAGAAGCTGAGCCCTTTTTGCACGCTAGCAAGAGCAAGATTGGTTTGGAATTCACAGCCCAAGTCCTTTTCTTATGTACTCCACTGCAAACGCCGCCAGAAGCACGCCTGCAACACGCGAGAGTATTTCCAGCCCGTTCTTGCCAATCAGCTTGTATACTTTTGATGAGAATAAGAGTATTAGGTAAGTGATGCAGCAGCAGGCAATTCCCGCAACCAGGACATTGAAAAAGCCAAGGCTGGTGGCAAGAAGAACGGCGGTGAGCATGGTGCCAGGGCCTGAGAGCATGGGCACGCCAATGATTACTGCCTCAACTGAAGTTTTGTCCTTGTCACCATACTCTATCCCAAGAGCGAATGAGATAGCAATCAGGAGCATCAGTATTCCGCCACCAATCTCAAAGCTTTCGAGGCGGATGCCCATGAATGAGAGCGCCATTGGGCCAAGAGTCAGGAAGCCTATGAAAACGCCAGCAGCCACCAGCGCGGCAACCCCTGCAGCCTCGCGCCTTTTCTCCTGTGCAAATGCCTTGGTGAGCGTGAGAAATACAGGAACTGAGGAAAACGGGTCCATTACCACGAATAGCGCGATGAATGCGGTTATGATTGAAATTGCGTTGAGGTCCATTGGAATCGCCCGGAATAAGCCAGGCTTTGCTTTTATCCTTTCGCGTGCTTGCGTGCCCTGCAATGGCAAATGCGGGAGAGGAACAGTTTTATAACCCCTTGTAGGCAAGAAAAAGTCGGGCTCCGATAGTCTAGCCCGGTCAAGGACGCTGGCCTTTCACATGACTTTTAGGGGCATGAAGAAAGCCGGTAACCCGGGTTCGAATCCCGGTCGGAGCACTAATTCTGTCTATTTTTATCAGCGTACAGAGTATCTACTTCGCCCATAGGACGAACTTTAAGCTGGAAAAATAAATACTGCCGTAGCCGATGAGAATCCCTCTGTTTTTCGCTTTACTTCTGAAAACATAACGCATTTAATACATTCGTATTAGAAGGTGTTAGAAGGTGGATTATATGAGTCTTACGAGATACGGTTTTGAGCAGCATCTTATGCAAATGGCAACTGTTGGTATTCCTGAACTCGTTTCATTGCATCATGAAAGTGGAGATGCGGCGGCTGCAGCAGGCTTAATCATGGAAAAGTCGGAACTCATTGCAATACACGCAATAAAAAAGTGCGCTGAACTGAAATGGTGGGCACCGCTTGAAATGGCGAAAGGAAAGAGCACGTTTCCAAGCATCAACAATAATATTTCACGCCTTCTCAATAAGCACGCGCCTGACCCAGATTCGGATATGACCAAGATGGCTGTGAATAAAATAAAGAAGCATATTTCTCAGGATGGAAACGCGTCTGCGACGCAAGGCAAGAAACAAACTCGGGGATAGGCGTTTAGGCACAGGCACTCCGGGCAAGCGCGCAATCGAAGAAAATTTTTCTTGTTTTTATCCGCGCGCCAGCCCTTCACTTTTTGTAAATGTGCTTTGCCCAGTAATTCTTGAAGAACTGAAGGCTCAGTGTGGAGATTACAAATGCAAGCGCTGGCACGAGCGAGTTGACAAACGGGTTGGGAAGCCCTACCGCGTAAAAGTAGATGATTATTGCCCCGTAAGTGAGGATGAAAATCACGAACTTGCGCGACCAGCTTGTCTCCCAAGACTTGTCTGACTCCACTTTTGCGTTCCTTTCCTTTATCGCCGTTATTTCAGCGCGCAGCTGGTCTATTTCGCCCATAGAGCAACCTTTAAGCGCGGGAAATATTTATCCTTTGCCCTTGCGCGCTTTTCAGTTTCTCCTTCCGAAAAACTGGTGCCCGCTGCGCGAGGAGAACTCCTTTTTTGCGGTTGAGATGTGGGGCGAGCGGTCCCGTCCGCCTTCGCACCTTGGTCCGCGGCTGTCCCCTCTCCCTTCCCTGCGCGCGCCGTGGGGCGGCCCGTTCCGAGGCCTGTCGCGCCTTCCCCTCGAGTCGTCGCTTTCCCTGCGCGCAAAGTTCACGCGCCGCGGCAGGTCCTCAATCTTGAAGTTCAGCTTGATTTCCTCAAGCTTGCTGTCAGTCACTTTTTCGATTATGCTGATTATACTTGCCTGGTCGAAGAAAATGAAGCTTATTGCCTCGCCGTCCTTGCCCATCCTGCCGGTCCTTCCAATCCTGTGCACATAAGTCATGGGGTCATCCGTAGTGTCGTAATTTATCACGTGTGAAACCCCGGTCACGTCCAGCCCGCGGCTTGCGAGGTCAGTAGCCACCAGTATGTTGATGTGCTTCCTGCGGAATGCGTCCATGGAGCGGTCGCGCTTGTTCTGAGACATGTCGCCATGAAGCGCCATTGAGCGGAATCCCCTGTCCTCCAGTATTTCGTTGAGCCGGTCAGCGCCGTGCTTGGTGCGCACGAAAACGAGCGCGAGCTCTGGCTTTTTCTGCGCAAGGAGAATGAGAAATGCGTTCAGCCTGTCGAATTTTGAGACTTCGATGAAATACTGCCTTATTGACTTTACCGAGAGCGAGTCTTCTGAAACGCGCACTTCCTGGGGCGCGTGCATGTATTTCTTGCTAAGCTCGGTTATGGTTGGAGGCATGGTTGCAGAGAAAAGCAGAGTCTGCCTGTTCTGCGGGGTTTTCTGGAGTATTTTCTCAATGTCCTCAATGAATCCCATGTCCAGCATCCGGTCGGCTTCGTCAAGCACTGCCACCTCTACGCGCGACAGGTCAAGCGTGCGCCTTTCAATGTGGTCCAGTATCCTGCCAGGGGTGCCGACTACTATGTCCACGCCTGAAGAAAGAGGCCCGAGCTGCCGTTCAATATCCTGTCCGCCGTAAACCGCCAGCGTGCGCAAATGAAGATGCTTGCCTATTTTCTGTATCTCGCCTGTGATTTGGATGGCAAGCTCGCGCGTTGGCGCAAGAACCAATGAGCGCACCTTGCCACGCTCTGATTTGCCAAGTGCCAATTTCTCAAGTATGCAAATGCCAAATGCAGCAGTTTTGCCTGTTCCGGTCTGCGCCTGCCCGATAAGGTCTTCGCCCTGCAGCAAAAGAGGTATCCCCTTTTCCTGTATTGGAGTGGGCTTTGAAAAGCCCATTTCAGTAAGAGCCGAAAGCACTGGCTGGCTCAAGCCTAATTTCTTAAATCCCATTTTAACACCTTCCTGGCGCTTGACATAGACAGTTTCAGATTAGCCTTGAGGCTGCACCCCAAAGCAACTACGCCAGGGATGCTCGCAAAACCAGTCAAGCTCTGTTGTGGAGAGTAGGAAAGGAAGATAATAAAAAGGCGCGCCAACCGCCCGGAACGCAAGCGCTTAAAATAAATCCCGCCTAAATCCACCCATGTCTTCACGGCAACTCTTCGTTTTTGCGCTTTTGCTGCTGCTTTTCTGCGGAATCCTGAGTGCGGCATTCACCGAATGGCTGGTAGTGCAGGTGTTTGACCATTCTTACAGCGTAGTCGAGGGCGCCGAGGTCTATGCGCAGTTCCAGAATAACGCGGTTGCTGGAACAATGAAAAGCAAGCCTGTGAAAACGAATTCAAGCGGGGAAGCGGCATTCCATTTCACCAATTACGAGCCGCTGGAAAGCTCTACTGAATATTCCTACACGCTTTATGTGAAATACGGGAATTTCACGACGTCAAATGGGTTGATTGCAGGAAACACGACCGCGGCGACCCCAAGAAGATACAGCTTTGAGATAGATGCATACTACATCAATGCAAAAGTGGTAGACCAGAATCTCAAGCCGCTAAACGCGACAGTGACCATTGACTCGCTTTCATTTACGAATTTCGAAGCTTCAGCTGACACTGACTCTTCCGGCAGGGTGACTTTCCGCGTTCCGATCGGAACATACAATATCCGCGCCGAAAGCGAGGTGTTCTCAAAAAGCGAGACAGTGGATGTGAATAGCGGCACGGGAAATGTGGCAGTGGAACTCAAAGTGCCCCAGTACACATTGCAAATCAATGTGATGGATGACCATCAAAAGCCGCTAGTGGCGCATGTGGAAATCGGTGAGATGCAGACACAGACCGGGGCAAACGGCAGTGTTTTGATAAAAAACATCGGGGAAGTTTTGCCAAGCGTCAAAATCACTTACATGAACCAGATAAAAAAGCTCAAGCCGCAGCTTGACAGGCAGGCCTTAGTCGAGGTTGTTTTTGACAGGACACCCCCGATAATAAAGGATGTTTATGCGACTGTTTCAAAAAGCGGGTCAGGCACCATCACTCTTTTTGCAGAGGATAATGGAATACGGGCAAGCGGAGTTGACACAGTTACGGTTGTGTGGGAAGTGAACGGGGTGCGGATCCCGGTGCAGACCTATGCGGTGGGCTACAACAGCTTTGAAGCAAAAATACCCCCGCAAGCGCAGGGAACAGTAGTCAAGTACGTGATAACTGTGACAGACAAGGAAGGCAACTCTGAAACCAAGGCGGGAAGCTATGCAGTGCCGATGGACAGCACGCAGGAACCCCCCCAGCCCAAGCCACAGACCGGCCTGTTTGGGGGAATAACGATTGAAGCCATTGCAATGGGCGTTTTCGCATTCGTCATTGCAGCCTATGCCGCGGTCTACTACATTAACAAGAAAAAGGAAGAGCAGGAGGCAGAGGAATCTTCCCCTTACAAGCAGCCCCCGCCCGAGCCGCCTAAAATCTGAGCGCGTAAGGACAAAATTTCGCGAAATTTTGTCCGCACTGTAAATTCAATAGGAATTTACAGTAGAAAAATAAAGTGCGGGGGGGGAGAGTGCCAGCCTGATTTTAGGCTTTTGAACTCCCGATGACCTAAGTCACCAGATAACGCATTCCGCAGTTGCCTGCAGGATCTTGAGTCTGGCGCGTTAAACCGGGCTCCGCAACCCCCGCGGTACCGCTTTTGCAAGATTGATTTTAAGAATATATGCCGCCGCGCGGAAAATCGCCTTGTTGAGAGATTGCGCGGGAATCGCTTGCAGCAAGTGTGCGATTGCCTGTTGCGCTGCGCAGGATGGTGAAAAATCAGAACCTGCTTCTCTTGGTGTATTTCGTGTGCAGCAGCCTCTCGGCTTTCTTTGACAGGGGCGCGCCCAGCAGTTTCTTGTATATTTCCTGGACAACGGGGTTTTCGTGCGAGCGGCGTATCTTGCTTGCCCTGTCTGCAGAGTAAATCGCCTCTGTCCTCTTGCGCAATGTATCAGGGTCGCGGTAAATCGGCTGCCCCCCGCCGCCAATGCAGCCGCCAGGGCAGGCCATCATCTCAATGAAGTGGTACTTGTCTTTTTGCTCAATCAGCTTGCGCGCATTTGCCCCGCCGTGAGCGCAGGCAAAGCGTATTTCTTTTCCGTTGAGCACTATTTTGCCTTCTTTAATTCCTTTCATGCCACGGATTTCGTTTATCTCAAGCGCTTCAAGCTCCTTTCCGGTTGCAAGGAAATGCGCAGTGCGAAGCGCAGCTTCCATCACACCGCCGGTTGCGCCAAATATCACACCGGCGCCTGTTGAGATGCCAAGCGCAGGGTCGAATTCCTCGTCAGGAAGGCTGGCAAAGTCAGCCTTCATTATCTTTGCCATCCTGCCAAGCTCGCGCGTGGTGAGAACATAATCCACCCCGCTTTCCATCTCAGGGCGGGCGGATTCGAACTTTTTCGCAGTGCAGGGCATTATCGAGACAACCACGATGTTTTTCGGGTCGATTTTCGCCTTTTTCGCATAGTATGTCTTGATGAGCATGCCCAACATCTCGTGCGGGCTCTTGCAAGTGGACATGTAGGGAATCAGGTCATGGTAGAAAAATTCCATCATCAGTATCCAGCCAGGGCAGCAAGTCGTAATCATGGGAATCTTGCCGCCATTTTCCAGCCTGTGAAGGAGCTCTGAGGCTTCCTCCATTATAGTCATATCGGCGCCCAGGTCAACGTCAAATACTTTGTTAAAGCCAAGCTTGCGAAGTAGCGCAACTGTTTTTCCAGTCACCAGTGTTCCTGCAGGCATTCCGAAAAGCTCGCCCAGTGCTGCGCGTATGGATGGCGCCACCTGCGCCACTACGTGCTTATTGGGGTCTGCAAGCGCAGCCATCACTTCCTCGACGTGCGAGCGCTCGGAAATCGCGCCAACCGGGCAATGGAGTATGCATTGCCCGCAGCGTATGCAGGCAACGTCAGAGAGGTGCTTTTCGGAATATGGGGTGACATGCTCGTTGTGCGCGCGGCTGGCAAAGTCTATTGCATAGACGCCTTGTATTTCAGCGCACACGCGCACGCACCTGCCGCAGTTAATGCACTTGTTGTTGTCGCGTATCACCGCAGCGCCCAAATCGGGAAGGTAGTTTTTTATCTGGGAAAATCGCGGCTTCATCCCGACTTCCTTGTAGATTTCGCATGCCTCGAAATCATCCTCGCTCTTGCAGGAGCGGTTTGGAATCATGAGTTCCATGTTCAGGCGCCGTGCGTCAAGCACGCGCTTGGAGTTTGTAATTATTGCCGCTCCCTCGCGCGGCTTTGTTGAGCAGGCGGTAACTAGCTCCCCGTTCATCTCGACAAGGCAGACGCGGCAGCGCGCTTCAGGTGTTAAACTGGCCTGAAAGCACATTGTGGGCACCACAATTCCGTTTTCGCGGCAGATGGTGAGCAGGGTTTTCCCCTCCTCAACTTCCATTTCCTTGCCGTTCAGGTTGAGTTTCATGCAAAATCACTTTTTGGAGAAATATGCCTCGTAATCTTGCGGGAAATGCAGAATGCTTGTAAGCACGTGGTTGCCGCAGGTCTGCCCAAGCCCGCAAAGCGCAGTTTCCTGTATGTGGTTGGCAAGCTCGCACAGGATTGGAAGGTCTTCCCTGCTGCCCTCGCCGGAGTGAATTTTCCTGAGGAGGTTGAGCATTCTCACTGTGCCTTCCCTGCAAGGCGTGCATTTGCCACATGACTCGTAAGTGTAGAATTTTGCGATTGAGAGCGACAGGTCAACAACGTTGTTGGTTTCATCCGCGAAAATTATGCTGTATGCGCCATGGTGGCATTTTTCCATCATGAGGGTTTCTGGAGTTATCGCCATGTTTTCATCGACCGGCATTATTCCCCCAAAGCAGCCGAATGAGACCGCCTTGAGCTTTCTTTTGGGGTTTGCGGCCTTGATGACTTTTGACATTTTCACGCCGATTGGGAATTCGTAGACTCCGGGGTTTTGGATGTTGCCTGAAAGCGAGAACAGCCGCACCTCGGGTTTCCAGTTGTCAAACAGGACTGCTTGCGCAGCGCAGGTGAGGGTTTCGACATTATTTATCATGGTCGGCTTCCCCCACAATCCGTTCCGCGTGGGATTCGGCGGCTTGGACATTGCAGTCCCCCGGTTGCCCTGCAATGACTGGAGAAGCGCAGTCGATTCTCCGCAGATGTAGGCGCCGGCTCCGCGCACGATCTCAATTGTCACGTCTGTTTTGGCGCGCTTAAGCATTGATTTGACCTGCCTTTGCAGTTTTGGACGGAGGAATTCGTATTCCCCGCGAAGGTAGATGAAGCAGCGCTTGGCGCCGATTGCGTATGCTGCGATCAGAATGCCCTCTATCATTGTTTTAGGGTTGTTTAGAATGATGAACTTGTCCTTGAAGGTGCCTGGCTCGCCCTCGTCGGCATTGCAGACCACGAACCGCTCATCAGCCTGAGTGTCATGGCAGGTTCGCCATTTCTTTCCAGTGGGAAATGCCGCGCCGCCCCTTCCTTCGAGGCCCTTTCTCTCAATGAGCGCAATCACTCCTTCTTGACCTAATGCGTGCGCCTTCGCAAGCGCTTTCAGGTTGGTTTTGCGCAGTATTTGCATTATTTCACTCTTTTTTCTCCCCTGCTTCCTTTCTCAGGTTTTCTATTGTTGCTTTCAAACTATCAATTGTAAGTCGCGTGCACGGCTTGCGGTTCAGAAGCATTGCAGGCGCTTCGTCACAGCAGCCTATGCAGGAGGTTTTGTAAAGGGAAAACAGCTTGTCTTGAGTGGTTTCCCCTATTTTTATTTTCAGCTCTGACTTGAGGAACTGTTCAAGCGAGATCCCATTGTTCAGGACGCAGGAGGGGGAGCCGCAGATTTCGATGATGTTTTTCCCTTGCGGCTCAGTGTGGAACATTGTGTAGAATTTGACCACGCCGTAAAGCTTGGCAATCGGAATGCTGTATTTTGAAGAGATTTTCTTGAGAACGCTCTCTGAGAGGTAACCGTGCTTCTCCTGGGCCCTGTGGAGTACATTGAGGAGGATTTCGTCCTTGCCGCCTTCCATGAGGTTGGTTCGCTCGCTCATTTTATATTTCTAATTGTGGAATCGAAGTTGTGGTCGATATGAAAATGGAATATCCCTTTGTGCCTGAATCATTCAACAAAAGCGAGTTCGATTATACGCACGCGAGAGAATACGCCGAGATGCTGCTGTATTCCGTGATTGTTTTCTCGCTTCCTTTCGTGCTTGGCCATGAGCAGCTGCTGGTTGGCGCTTTCGTGAACTGCGCGCTCGTGCTTGCTGCGCTCAACCTTCGGGGAGCGCGGCTTCTCCCGGTCATAATCCTTCCAAGCATTGGGGCGTTCCTTGCCGGGATGGTGTTCGGGGCTGCGGCGCAACCGCTCCTTTATCTCGTGCCGTTCATCTGGGTTGG
>JAPLWY010000073.1 GCA_026396355.1 Microcaldota archaeon | reverse complement strand
ATCCGCAACCTGAATCGCCAACGCCCGGCAAAATAGGGAACGGAAACGGGCAGGTACAAACTCCATCGCCTGAGTTGAATCCGCAGCCGGAACCGCCAATCGGTTCAAACCAGAAGCCTGGAAAGGAAGGAATAAACCAGCTTAATCCTCAACCTGAACCGCCTGCGCCGCAGAAAGGAATTTTCGAGGCAATTTTCAGCTTCATTGCAAGCCTGTTCGGCATGAAGCAATAGTCCCCCTCAAAAAGTCTTTTTAGCAGGTAGGCTGCAACCCACCCCATGCAAAAGCCAGGGGGGATGCGAAAGCTCCTTGCCAGCATAGAGAGGCGCTACCTTAACGGGGAGACGCTGCATGGGCCGCGCCCGAAATTCATATTCGACGAGCTTGTGCGCTCAGGCTGCAGACCAGTGTGCGATTCTAGCGGGAACATCTGGGCTGAAAAAGGCAGCGGAAAGCCCCTTGTCGTATTTTCCTCGCACATGGATGTTGACCCAAGAATTCACAGGAAGGAGCTGAAGAAATCAAGAATAGGGAACAGGGCAGTGGCAACCGGAGTGCTGGACAATGCGGTGGGCTGCACGCTCAACCTGCTTTTGGCGCAAAGCGAGCCGAAAAAGGGCAGGAGGATAAACGTTTTCACTGTTTCAGAGGAAATCAGGAGAGATAATCCCAATCTTTTTGAAAAAAGCGCACGAGAGGTTGTGCGCACAATGAAAAGGCGCAGGATAAAGCCAAGCCTGTGCGTCACAATAGATGTCACTTACCCAAGGCTGCTCGCGCCCCACCATAAGACTGACTGGAACAAGGAGCATCATGAGATTGTCCATATGGAAGACAGGACGCATTGCTACCTTGACGGCTATTTCACGCGCGCATCCAGGAGAATTGGCGCGCAACTGGTAAAGAGGTTCAGGAACAAGAAAGTAAAGGTGCGCAACCTGCCTGGGCATGACGAGGCTGCGGTTTACAGGAAAATATCTCCGTCATTCGCATTCGGGCCGGTTGTGTTTGGCAGCTTTGACAGACCGAACCAGTCCATGCCGATTTCGCACATGAGAACTGCACTTAAGTTCCTAAAGTCCATCTGAATCGTTCGAAGCGCAACTGTTGTCCTGCTGATGCCCGGAAAAGCCGTATAACCTTTTTGTGAGTAGAAGGGATTGGGTGTTTTGATGCGTCTTGTCATTCTGGCTGCAATTCTTGCCGTTTTCCTGGTGATTCTTGGCTGCGCTGGCGCGCAGCCTTTCGCATGCAGCAAGCCTTACACCCAAGTGGGTTCTGTTTGCTGCCTGGACCAGAATGGCAATGGCATATGCGACAGGGACGAGCAGGCGCAAGCAGCGCAGGGCAACGTGCTTGGAGGAAATGAAACTGGCGGCGCAGGGGGAATTGCAGGTGCGCAGGCAGGAGCAAAATTCAGCGAGTGGAAAGCGCCTGACGGTTCCATGACGCTGCAGGTGCCTGAAGGATGGAAGGCAAGCGAGAGAAGGACAGACAATTGCACTGTGAGCTGGGAAGCCCGGGACGCAGCAGGCACTGCATCGGCATTCATGAGCAACCAGATAATGGTGCTGAAATCCGAATCCGCGCGGCAGATGTACAAGACATACGGGCTGGCGGGAATTGACAGTTCCCCGGTGGCAGGCTATCTTGATGCCAGGCAGGCATTCTTGCAAGTGGTGGCGTCCCTTGCCGGCGCAAAAAATGTGCAATTGGCAGGCAGCGATGCTGCAGCCTCGCAAAAGTTTTCGCAGGCAACCTGCATTTCAGGGCTCGCCGCATGCGATGCGCAGATTTTCGATGCATCCTTTGATTACAATGGAACACGGATGAGGGGCCGCTATTTTATGCAAACATACGATTTTGGCGAAGGCACCACTTGGTGGATAAATCTTTGGGGCTATGAGGCGCCAGATGGGAGCTGGGAAAATTCAGCTGGCACGCTGGAGAAAATGTTCGCCTCTGCCAGCTACACTGATGAATGGGCGGCAAAATGCAGCCAGGTTTCTGGAAATGGCGATGATGTGGTGCGCGAAGTGATCAAAAGCAGGCAGGCGGCGTCGGAAAAATCTGCAGAAGAATGGGATAATTACATAAAAGGGGAATAAGGACGCAGGCTTGCGCGGGAAAAACTAAAGAATCCCCATCCAATCACCTTGATGTTGCCGATGGAGCATTGCAATTCACTTTTGTTATGCAGCCGCTCTGCTGGTCATTGTCATAATTCACATTTCCGTTCTGCTTCCAGCAATTTGCCGTCTGCTGGATGAATTGCTCGTTCACCGCGCAGCCTGACCGCTGGCTGTTCGTTATTGACCCGCGCGCCTTTTCTTCCTGAGTGAGGCAGACGAATGCAGTGATGCATCCCTTGTCATCGCGCTTTGACTCAAGGCTATTTCCCTTTGCGTTGCAGGCATCGCGCTCTTCCTGGGTTGGCTTGCTCAATGCCGGGCAGGAAACCGGCGCAAGGCACTGGGAATAGTATGCAACGGGCGATTTTTCACGCTTCAGTGCAGTGAGATGCCATGCAGGCCCGTTCTCCCCTGCAGGGAAACCGGCGCTTGCAACAAAGGAGAGCGGCATGTCATCAAGCTGGTGCACGCACATGAGAATCTGCCCGTCCATATTGCTTGACTTTATGGAAGCAGTGAATTTCTTGCATGCCAGGCCGGCCACCTTGTCGCTGCCGGTCGAGGTGATTGAGTAGTCCCCCACGCCGCCGAATGCGTTGACTCCCTTGAGAAGCACGGGCGAAGTGGCGTTCCACACGTCGCCAGAGAGGAATGTCTTCCCGCCACGGGCTGTGATGGTCTGCAGGTAAAAGGCAAAATCAAAATCTGCCATCTTGGGCTTGGCAGTGTCAAATGCAAGGTCGGTCTCGCCCATCATTTCCGAATATGCCGCTTCCCCTGTGTCCAAGTAAACCGTCACTTTCGCATAGCCTGTTCCCTGCTGCCCCGGCTGTGTTGCTGCCATGAAGCCGTTGAGCGCAGGCCTGCCTCCGCAGGCTGTTTTCTCGGCAAAATAATAGTCAAAGTTCATGTTCTGCAGCCTCCCCTGCTGGTCTGTGTTTGCCATCAGGTAGGAAAGATGAATTGGATTGAAAGGGGGCGGCTCTGTGGCTTTGGTGATGTTTTTCACAGGCTCTGGCGCAGGCGATGAAACATTCGGAGTAGGCGCCTGTGGCACGGGTTGCGGAGCAGACGCTTGCTGCCCTGCGCAGCCGAGCAAAAGCATGAGCACCACTGTCAAGCATGATACTAGAACGAGCCCTTTCATTCCAAACCACCCAACGCTGATTCTTTGTTAAAGTAAATAAACGTTTGCGCCTGCCCTTGCCCTCTTGTCCGCGTTTCCGCACAAGCACTGGCCCAAGCTTCGCGCCAACCGCATTTGCGTGCGCCATCCGGCGCTAGCGCGCGTTTGCTGCGCGTCTCAGAACCCAATCCCCAGCTTCTGGTAAGCCCAGTGCTTGGGGAAGTCGGTGATTATTATCGCAGCCGCGCAAATCGCGAATGTCAGCAGCACCTCGTTCGCCGGAAGCGGAGCCATTCCAATCCCGAATATCCCGAGGAGCGTGAATGCGATTATTGCGAGCCACAGCACCATGGCGACCATTCGGTTCGGCCAGGACTGCCAGAAGTGCCCGCGCTCGCGGATGATATATATCCCCATCTGCCCTGTGTAGACAAGCGAGAGCAGTATGAGCGTCTGAATCCCGAGGAGATCAAGGTTGAACTGGTGCATGCCTAAGAGCAGGATGGCAAGCTCTATCAAAAAGAAAATCCCGCCCACGAAAAAGGAGGCCATTGTGATGTTCTTCAAATCCCATGAATTGGGCTTTTTCGAGCCGCGCGAGTTGTCAACAGCCAGTGTCATCGTCAGGAAGTCATTGACTATCATCAGGAACACCAGGCCGGTTATTGAAACCACCACATCCTGGAACCATACGAATCCCACCAGCAGTATCAGCATGAACTGTATGGAGCGCGAGATTTTCTTGAGGGTCCAGGTGAGCATGCGCTGGTAGGTCTCCCTGCTGGTCTGTATTGCGTTCAGTACCACTTTTATGCCAGGCTCGGTGAGCACCATGCCTGCGGCGGCTTTTGCAACGTCGGTCGCATTGCTCACCGCGATGCCAAGCTCGGCCTGCTTGAGGGCAGGCGCATCGTTCACGCCATCCCCGGTCATGCCCACCATCTTGCCCTGCTTTTGTATTGTTTTCACCACCCAGAACTTGTCCTCAGGGTAGATTTCGGCAATCCCGTCGCAGGAAAGCACTGCGTCGGCCTGCTTGCTTTCAGGCAATGACTTTATGTCTGAAATGCGCAGGATTTTTTCGCCAATGCCTGCCTGCTTTGCGATTTCGCGCGCAACCGAGATGTTGTCGCCGGTTATCATTATCGGCTTTATTCCCGCCTCGCGAAGCGCGGCAATCGTTTCGGCAGCGTCCTTGCGCAGCGGGTCGGCAAGCGCAATAAGCCCGCAAAGCTTCAGGCTGTCCAGCTTTCCGAATTCGGATTTTGCAACTGCAAGCACGCGGCAGCCGGAAAGCGAAAGCTCGTCTATTTTCCGGGTCAAATCCGCCTTTTGCCTGCTGCTCAGCCCTTTGCAAAGCGCAATCACTTTCTGCGGCGCGCCCTTGAGGGCCTTGAATTTCTTTCCCTTGGATTTCACTATTCCGAATGCGTATTTCGTTGCAGGCTCAAAGGGAGTGTAGGAGACCTGCTCAAAGCCTGAAAGTTTCGCGCCATTGTCCTTTGCGTATTTTATCACGACAGAATCTATCGCGTCCTTGCTTTCAGTGCTGGAAGCGAGGTAGGAAAGCGCAAGAAGCTCCTTTGCATCCGTTCCGGAAAACGGGATTGCCTCGCGTATTTCAAGCTCGTTCATTGTTATAGTGCCGGTCTTGTCCAGGCAGAGAACTTCAACTGAGGCTGCATTCTCAATCGAGTCGAGCTTGGTCACCAGTATGTTTTTCTTGGAGAGGTCAGTGGCGCCTTTTGACTGCGCAATCGTGAACATCATGGGAAGCGCGGCAGGCACCCCTCCGCCGATGAAGAGCACTGCGAAAGTGAATATTGTGACGGTAGTGGAGTGGATGGAAAGCGCATAGGCGAGTATGACAAGAAACAGCGCCGCGCCAAGGTAGGTCACGTTTTTCGAAATTGTGAACATGATTTCCTCGGTTTTTGACTTTGGCTTTGCAATGTTGACAAGCTCCACTGTTTTCCCGAAATAGGTGCGCATGCCTGTGTTCACCACCACGCATTTTGCCTCGCCGCGCTTGAGAATCGAGCCTGTAAAAAGGATGTCTGATTCGTGAAGCTCGACCGGTAGGGATTCGCCGGTGAGCGAGGACTGGTCTGCAGAGACGCCGCCGGTGAGTATTTTCGCGTCGGCAGGCACCACGTCGCCCAGGCCGATTGTTATTATGTCGCCAGCCACCAGCTCGCGCGCGTTAAGCTGCTGCCAGGCGCCGCCACGCAGCACATGCGCCTTTATGGTGAGCTTCTTTTTCAGGAGAGTAAGCGCCTTTTTCGAGTCATGCTCGTTGTAGTAGGCGACCGAGCCGTTAACAAGGGTTATGAAGCCAAGAACATAGGCGTCAAACCTGTTGCCAATGATGAAGCAGAGAATCGTGGCAATTTCCAAAAGCCACGGAATCGGCCCCCAGAAATGCAGCAGGAATTCGAGAAGCGCGCTTTCCTTTTTTTCCTCCACTTCATTATAGCCGAATTCTGCCACGCGTGAGGCAACCTGGGAGGCGGACAGCCCCTTTTCGCTTGCCTCAAGCGCGGAAAGCGCAGCCTTCACTTCCATTGCCTTGAAATCAGATGTGGAGATTGTTTCCATGAGCCCACCTCAATGGTGCTATCCTGCCTGTTTGGTTCGGTTGTAAATGGACAAAAAATAAAATGGAAAATAAAAAAATGCTGGGGCTTTCTGCTTAGCTTCAGTTAATCTGCCCTGGCGAGGGCGTGGTGGAAGTGCTCAGCTGCTGCACCAGCACGACGTTTGAGTTTTCGGACAATGCGCCATCCGCGTTTTGCGCGCGCACGAAATAGGCAAACGTCTGGTTGCCTCCGTCAAAAACATCGTTGTAGCTTGCCTGCGACGTAGTGGTTATCAGCGAAATCACGGTGAGCTCCTTGTTGCCGCGGTAAATGGAATAGGCAACCGCGTTTTTGTCCGGCTTGGACCAGGTGAGCTGTGCGCCGACATAGTTCGGGTCATCGTGCAGGTCGGTTATTGCAGCAGGCACAATTGCCAAGCTGCAGTCCACCATCTGCTCCACGCAGTTGCTGCCCATCGTGAGCATGCGGCACTGCTCGCTCATCGAGTCGGGCGCAACAAGCGGGCAGCGGATCTGCGTGCTATCGTCCGAGTAAAATGTTGAGCCACCGCCCATCAGGCTGCTCACCACCTTGACATATTGCCCGCAGATGGAAACCTGCGCAACGTTTGCGTCATTGCAGTGTTTCTTTGCAGATGAAAGCCTGTCTGTTTGCGCCGGGCAGCTTGCTTCCCAGGGGCGGATGCATGAGTTGAGCCCTGCGCACCAGGTATAGCCTGCAGAACCTATGCAGCCGTGCTCGTCAATGTCAGAGCCAGGCGTTATGTTGGAGCCCCACCACACCAGCGTGTTGCCATAGAGCCCGTCGAGTTTCATTTCATCAAGCGCAGCCTGCCATTTTTGCACAGTGGCATCTGGCGTGCTTTTTGAGAATGCAATGTAAATCTCGCTTGACTCCACGTGGAGAGCAGGCACTGCTGCGCTTTGGCTCACGCCTGCCCCTGCTGCAACATATGGCATGGTGTCGGTTGAGCCGAACCACAAGTCAGTCTCGCCAAGCGAAAGCGCTTCCAGGCATGCTGAATCGTTCTCTTTTAGCATGAGGTTGGCAAAGCCAAGCCCGGAAAGCATCTGCTGCCTGTCGTCGTATTGCACAACGCAGATTGATTTTGCTTTCTTGGCATCCTCCAGCGTGGTCAGTTTTACTGAAGAGCCGTTCTTTTTGTAAAGAGTCTTGTCATAAGTGCCAATCGGCCCAACCCACTTGAACGAGGATTCGCGCTGCGGGCTTCTCGCCGCAGAGTAAATCGCCACATTGGGCGTGGTAAGCGCGATTTGGTATGCCTCTGGCCAGTTAATTATCTCTATGTCTGCGGACTGCCCCATGTTAAAGAGAATCAGGCGCACTATTTTGCTTGAGCGGCCTTCCACCACATTGTTTTCCTTGAAATTGAAGGGCGGGAAATTCTCGGTGAGCACGCGGACTTCGGATTTTTCCGGGCAGGTTGTTTCCCAGGGGCGCACGCAGGCGCCAAGAGATGCGCACCAGCTGTAGCCTGCCGAGCCTATGCAGCCATGCTCATCCTTGTCATTGCCCACAAGCGCAGGCGCTGAAGTGCAATTCTCTTCCCAGGGACGGAGGCATTTGCTTTTTTCCGCGCACCAAATATAGCCTGCCGAGCCTATGCAGCCATGAGAGTCCCGGTCAGAGCCAGGCATTTGCGCCCTGCTTTTCTGCATGCCTTGCGAGGCGCAGCCCATGAAAAGCGCCAATGCGACTGCAAATACTAAAAACATTTTTTTCATGCAAATCACCTCAATTACAATCTGAAAATTGACCTGAAGAAGCTCGCAATGCCATCAAAGAAGCCTTTGTTTTGCGGCTCGGGTGTCGGTGTTGGGGTCGGTGTCGGAACTGGAGTTGGCAACGGGACAGCCTTGCAGTACGCCGTGCCCTGCGATTCAAAGCACGGGCTGTCCGATGAGCAGGAGGAATAAGTTGCCCACTGTCCGCTCTTGCAAATCTGTATTGTATTGCCAGAGCACTGCCTTGCCGATTCAGTGCAGACTGAAGTCAGCACGCACTTGCCGCCAGTGCAGGTTTGCCCTGATGCGCACGGGATTGCCGCGGTATACTGCCCGTTCTGGTCGCAGCTCTTGAAAGAGATTGAGTCTGCGCAATAATTTGTCCCTGGCTGGCAGACCATGCACTCGCCGTTTGCGCAGCCCTGTCCGCACTTGACATAGTCCATGAAAACAAAATTGTTCCCGCAAATCTGCGTCATTCCGGGAGTGGTTGGAGAACAGCGCTTCTGCCCGATTGCCGAGCATTGGCTGCCAGACTGCACTTGGCAGGATCCGAGGAAGCAAACATAACCGTTGGGGCAGGAAGTTGCCAACCCCCACTGCCCGTGGCTGTCGCACATGTAATATGAGTCAGTGTCGCGGCAGGAGCGGTCGCCGGTTGAGCATGCCCTGCAGGCATTGTAGAAGCAGCCCTGCTGGCAGATCTGGAAGTCTGACCAGAGGTAATTGTTGTTGCATTTCTGAAGCATGTTGGAGTTTGTCGGCGAGCAGCGGATTGCGCCAACTGTCTGGCAGTTGGTGGATGGATCGCGTATGCACGCGCTATCCTGGCACACATTGTTTGCGCCGCAGTAGCTGTCTCCGCCCCAGTTTCCGTCCGAGCTGCAGGTTTGGTAATGCGTCGTGTCAGCACAGCGGGTGCTTGAAGGCCTGCATGTCTTGCAGTAGCCGTTGCTGCAGCCATAGTCGCAGGAGCGCTGGGTTGTCCATTGAAGGTTGCCGTCGCACACCTGCACGATGTTCGAGCCGTCAGGCGCGCACCTTGTCTGCCCAGGAGTGCTGCATTGCGGAACAGGGGTTGGAGGCAGGCACTGCCCATTGCTGCATGACCAGCCAGATTGGCAGGTGATTTCCTCGCCCCATAGCGCATAATCGCTGCAAAGATGATAAGTATTGTAGGTAACGCATGCCCTCACGCCTGGCTTGCAGCCAATCGGAGCTTCGCATGCGCCAAGCACGCAGGTCTGCCCAGCAGTGCAGTCTGTTGGAGAATCCCAAATAGCAGTGCCGCTGCACATATGATAGGCGGTTTCATTGTAGCATTCTGATGTTCCGGGGCTGCAGCCGAACGCGTACGCCGGAACCGCTAAAAAAGCGAGCAATAGGATTATTCCCATGGATATTTTTACTGACAAATCCACACCTCCATTGCCAATTGCCACGCAAGCAAGCGTTATATATTATTGGGTTGGCGCTGCGTGGAGCTGAATGGGAATTCGCGAGCGGGAGAGTGCAAAATAAGCGATTAATCGGTTGGGTCGTCGAAAATTTCCAAGCGCTTTTCTTTTGGAATCAGGGTTTTGAGATCTGCGAGTATTGTTTTGTTTTCCGGCTTGAGAAGATCGTCTGTTGTGTATTTTACCCCGGTATTGCCGCCTTCGTGGCTGATCGTTTTTTCCTGCGAGGAGCGGTAATCAAGAGTGACTGAATCAGTGTTTTGGCTTATGCTGACATTGAGCATGTTCTTTTCAAGAGTTATTATGAGCTCAAGCCCTGACCCGAATCTGCTGCCCCGTTTTGCATGGACCCGGTCAAGCAAAATTTTCATGTTTTCATTGTCAATATGAGTCAAAGATGAAACAAGCCAGCCTGCGTGCGGGTATTTTTCGCCGTTCACTTCCATCTCGCCGACTTGCGCTGGGTCAAAGTCGCCGCGATGGCACTGGATGGCAGGCTGCGCAGATGCGCACTCGACCACGGTTTTTACGAGATTCAGGTCGCGGTAAATTATCAGATTGCCATTCTGGCGGCTGATGTCATTTATTGCCGCGAAAAGCAGCTGCAGCTTGTCTTTTGTAAGAGAGTAAGCGGGAATCTTGCAGATTAGGCACGAGTTGTTTCTGGGCCCTTTTTGGCAGCCGCCTTCAATGAAGACTGACTCGTACTTCTTGGGTTTATTTGAATCTATTTTTTGGTCTGCCATATTGATGCCCTTATTCTGTAATTGAGTGTTTAATATTGGATGTTCAAGTATTTAAAAGGCTATGCTTCGGGAGAGGGGGCGTCCGGGATTTGCCGCAATCAAATCTCTTTTTATATTTTCGCAGAATAAGTGAAGAGCATGAGGCTTGCAAGGGAAAAGGCGCTCGTTATTGCCTGTGCGGCGATTACCTTTGCATCCGCGCTCACTTTCACTTCCTGCAAAAAAGACCTGAATGAGCTTATCAAAAAGGAGCCGAAAAGCCAGATTGCGGCTGATTCTGCAATTGCAGCCGATTCTGTTCCTGCCAAGGCAAAGGCAGGGGACACTTTGAGGATAAACTTTTTGCTCAGGGAGAAAACGCAAGAGAACAAGGATTTCAAATCAGCCCAGCCAATGGCTGACACGCTGATGTTGATCGCGCTGGCGCCCGGGTTGGCCTTGCCGTTGACCTCATTCTCGCGCAGTATGAAAACCGCAGCCGCAAGCACGCTGGTCCATTCGCCATGCTTGTCCACCACCACAGATTGGGACACGCTTGAGGTGCGGACTATTTTCCCGCTCATCTTGAAAAGGGTCTCTTTCTCATCCCAGCCCTGGTTCAGGTCGAATTCGATGCCAAGCGTGGAGGCAAGCATGGAAGCTGCCAAGTCCTCGGCATAGTCGCCGGCTTTTTCATTGGTCTCGCCGAATGAGTGGTATTCGCTCAGGTAGCCGTATTGCGCGCGGTCGGCAGGCACTGCAGCTCCGACCGAGGCTGAAATCAGGCGGTTGTGCTCGTTGGATTCGTTCCTGGAGAGGACCACGAACACCACTTCGCCGTCATTGAGCATGGGAAGCCCCTGGCTTTTGCCGATTATTTCGCAGAAGGGCGGGAGAATGCTTGAAACTGTGACAAGGTTGAACTTGGCAATCCCGGCATCGCGCAGCGCCAGCTCGAACGAGGTGAGCTTGTCCTTGTGCGTGCCAACTCCTTTCGTGAAAAAAACCTTTTTAGGGACTAGATTGGAAAACATGCGATTAAAACGATTGGATTGTTTAATATTCTATCGTTTGCGCGGGCGGAGTGATTTGCGCGCTTTGGAAACGGGCAGGACGCGCAAGGCGTCGGGTATTTAATCGTGGCGAGTGTTTTCCTTGCATGAGACGCTTCCAGAAACGCGGCCCGCGCTCGCGCGCACGCCCCCCTTCGCAATTCGGTTCGAGGGAACGCGCCAATAACCAGAGGAATCAGAGGGCAAAATATTCTGGCAGGCAGGCGCAGGAAGTCGACTTGCACGCAATCGCGCACTCTGCAATGCAAAAGTACGGATTTGTGTCAGGCTTTCCCATGCAGGTGGAGCGGGAAGTCAATGCGCTCCAGTCAAGAGTGGATGCGCGTGAAGGGAAGAATGTGCAGGACATGCGGAATCTTCTTTGGTCCTCGATTGACAACTACGACACGCAGGATTTGGACCAGATAGAGTGCTGCGAGCCTGGCGCGAACGGCGAAATACATGTGAAGGTGGGCGTGGCTGACGTTGATGCCTAT
>JAPLWY010000002.1:6667-7020 GCA_026396355.1 Microcaldota archaeon | reverse complement strand
AGCGCATGAGCGGGATTTGGATGGATTTTGAGCTTCTTTCAAAGTACAAGATAGCCTACCCTGAGTGCAGCCTTGCCAAAAGCAGGAAAGAAGCGGCCTCAATCGCGAAAAGAATAGGCTTTCCTGTTGCAATGAAAATAGTTTCTCCTGAAGTTTTGCACAAGACTGATTTGGGAGGAGTGGCGCTGGGCTTGCAGAATGCGAATGAGGTTGAGAAAACCTATGATGCGCTTGCGGACAAGTTCCGGGGCAAGAAGGTTGACGGCATCCTTGTCCAGCAAATGGTTGGCAAGGGCGCGGTCGAGCTTATCATTGGCGGGAAGCGCGATGCCCAGTTCGGGCAGATGATAATG
>JAPLWY010000002.1:0-6592 GCA_026396355.1 Microcaldota archaeon | reverse complement strand
TGCCCGATAAGCCATCAGGATGCCGAGGAAATGGTGGCAGAGCTTAAGGCGCACCCAATACTTGAGGGCGCGCGAGGAAGAAAGCCTGTTGACAAGAAAGCGCTGGTTTCAACCTTGCTTTCGGTTTCAAGACTGTTGGAGGCTGAAAATCCAAAGGAATTCGACCTGAACCCGCTCATGGCAAGCGAGAAGGGCTGTGTTGCGGTCGATATGAGGCTCATAAAGTAGGAGGACAAAATTCTGATAAATTTTGTCCGCACTGTAAATTATCAAATTTACAGTACAATAAAAAATGAAAGAAACGCGAATAATGGCTGATGAAAAGAAAACGCAGGCTGGCGATGATATGGCTGAAAAACTTTCAAGGAAAATAAAGAATTTGGACGCGGTGTTCAAGCCCTCCAGCATTGCGGTCATTGGCGCCAGCATGGAGCCCAATAAAATCGGCCATGTCATAGTCAAGAACTTCATTGATGGCGGTTTTGCAGGCAAACTTTACCCCATAAACCCGAATGCAAGCCAGATACTGGGGCTGAAAGCTTACAAGAGCGTGTTGGATGTGAAGGAGAAAATAGACTCGGCAGTAATCGCAATCCCGGCAGCAGCTGTGGCTGGCGCGCTCGAGGAATGCGGAAAGAAAGGCATACGCGGAGTGGTGCTCATAACAGGCGGGTTTTCAGAAGTGGGAAAAGTTGAAGAGGAGAAAAAAATCGCTGCAATTGCAAACAAGTACGGAATCGCGCTCATTGGGCCGAACTGCATGGGTGTGATAACTCCGGCGACAAGAGTGGACAGCGTTTTCCTCCCTATTTACAAGCTCGGAAGGCCGAGAGTGGGGAAAATTGCATTCATTTCCCAGTCTGGCGCGGTTGGTGGTTGCATTGTGGACCTGACCGCGCGCGCAGGAATCGGCATGAGCAAGTTCGTCTCCTACGGCAATGCCGCGGTGATAGACGAGTGCGACCTGCTGGAATACCTTGCGCATCGTTCGGTTGCGAAAAAAATCACCAGGAAAAAGCCGGTCGTGGTGATAAAGGCGGGCAAGAGCGCGGCTGGGGCCGAGGCTGCAAAATCGCACACTGGCTCGCTTGCAGGCGCTGCCGAGGCATATCACGCGGCTTTCAAGCAGGGAAGGATGATTGAGGCCGAGACACTGGATGAGCTGTTTGATTTTGCCAAGATATTCGACCAGCCACTGCCGACGGGCAAGCGAGTGGGGATAATCACCAATGGAGGCGGTATGGGTGTGCTTGCCACTGACTCTCTTGAAGTGGAAAAGATGGATCTTGCCGAGCTGTCGGACGAGACTAATTCCGTGCTGCGCGCCGCGCTCCCGACATATGCCAATGTGCGGAATCCGCTAGATATAATTGGCGATGCTGATTCGCACAGGTATGAAATTGCGATAAATGCCATGATGCGCGACCAGAACGTGGATGTCATTTTGCTGATAATACTTTTCCAGACAATTGCAATAGACAGCTCGGTCGTGAACATTGCGATACGCGCATCAGACACCAGGAAAAAGCCGATCATTGCCGTCTGCACTGGTGGGGAATACACTGACATGCACAAGAGGATACTGGAAGGCTACGGAATACCGACTTATTCTTCCCCTTCGTCAGCAATGCGCGCAATAGCAAAGTTCGCGGAGTACGCGAAAAGCAGGAAGGCGAAGTGAACAAGAAGTCTGCCCAAAACTTATTTCCCGCGCTTTTTCCCTTTTTGCGCCGACTCTTTCTTGATGCGCCGGTACTCGAATAGCGAGTAAATGTAAACTGCAATTGCCATGACAATGAGCGGAATCACCACCAGCCAGAGGCGGAAGTCGCTTGGCGCAAGGAGCGAAACGAATGTCAATATGCCGCAAACCCAGAAGAGCTTGCTTGCAAGCTTGTTTGTCTTGTCCCACACCTTTTCGCTGGCAAGCGTCCAGGGCGTGCGAACTCCGATGAAATAGTTCTGCTTGGTGAAGTTGAGCATGTGACCCACATAGAAGAAGAGAAGCGCAATCGCGGGAATCACTATTATGAGCGGGTCAAAATCCCCCCAGTAGCCAAAGTTGGGAATCAGCGTGGCAAGGAATATTGCGCACATCACGAATACAAAAATCACCTTGAAGCCCCAGAACTGCTGCTTGAAGCTGGAGAGATTTTCCGTGTGCACCTCGATTTTTGGTATGAGGAGGAACGCGAAGTACAGGATTGCAGTCAGCAGGGGCAGCAGGTAGATTGCCACGGTCTTGTCCATCCATCCGTTTGCCTTGCCTGAAAAGTCCCAGTGGCTGATGATCTGGCCATTGTTGTTGGTGATGAGAAGCGGGCTGGCATAAAACGCGACTGCGAACATGAACACGATCATGAGTATTGGAAGGATTTCCTTGTGCACCATACCACCGAGGATGGTTCGTGGATAACCCTTATATAGCATTTCCCGCTTCTTGCGCAGCGCGCCATTCTTCCCAGCGCGTTGGCGCGGCGCGAGCAGGAAGCAAATATAAGCATTACAATCGAACTGGAATCGGTGCGCAATAAGCGCAGGGGTGCTTTGATGAGATTTATTGGTCTTTTTGTGATTGCTGCAATGCTGTTGCTTGCTGGATGCGCGAGCAGCCCGCAAAATACGCCAAATCCAGAGGAGAATGTCACTGGCGCTCCAGCTAACAGCACAACCGCACCGCCAACCCAGATGGCAAACCCTGCCTCAGTGTATTGCATGAATAATAGGGGCAACCGGCTCGAGATACGGGAAGGCGCCACTGGCCAAGTCGGCTATTGCATTTTCAAGAACGGGCGCGAGTGCGAGGAATGGTCATATTTTAGGGGAGAGTGCAATGAGAATGGCACTGCGCGGAAAAAGGCGGCACTCGGCGGCTTTTGCGGAGGGATTGCAAGTTTCCAATGCCAGGAAGGGCTGGTGTGCAGGCTGGACGGGAGCTATCCTGACTCCGGCGGGCTGTGCGTGGAACCGAACACTGCAAGCGAATTCAAGCAATGCCTGGCAAACCGCCAGCAGCTGTGCACGCAGGAATATGCGCCTGTTTGCGGAAGGGCGGGGGAAACTCCCAGCATGTATAATTTTGTAGACTACCCTAATGCGTGCGTGGCATGTTCAACCGGAAGCGGCGCGCGCGGCTATTTTGACGGAACGTGCGCAATGAAAAACCTGTCGCACAAGGCGCTGGTAAAAGGCGAGCTCTATTACTGCCCGTCAGCAAGAAGCGAAACATGCGCCAAGACAGCCGACCCGGTGTGCGGCAGGATTGTAAGCGGGGATTCGGAAGTGCCGTATTACCAGGACTTTGCCAGCCCGTGCGAGGCTTGTGCAAAAGCAAGCAACGCGATTGCGTATTATGTGGGAAACTGCACAAGCAGGTGATGCCATGGGAAAAGAGAACATAGGCAAGGCTGATCGGGCAGTGCGCGCAGTGGTGGGAGCGGTGCTTGGCGCGCTGGTGCTTCTTGGCTCGATTGCAGCGCCAATGTCATATCTTGCACTTGTGTTCGCGCTCATCGTGCTTTATACTGCTGCCAGCGGGAACTGCCGGCTCTACTCGCTTTTGAAGCTGAATACCTGCGGAAAGAAGTGCGCGGAATAGTTTGCAGCTAGTCGTCTGAAGAATCAGGCTTGGAGGGCAAGAGCCCTAATTTTTTTACAGCAAACCATGAAATCATGGTGGCAACTATTGTGGAAACTATAATGAGAGCAATATACCAGCCAATGTCTTGTTTTGCGAATTCGAACATTGCATTGCCCATCACGGTCGCAATTGTGTTTGGCACCAGAAGCGCGGTGCCGATTATTGTCAGGTAAGCCACAAGGAGCGCGAGGCGGTTGTTGAGGATTTGCAGTTGGTTGTTGTAGATTGACTGCAATACTTCCAGCCCGGAAGCCAAGACGTCTGATAGATGCTCTGCAAGGTTTATCTGTGCATGCACTTCGGAAACCAGCGCTGAAATCCGGTCCAGTATTTTCTGGTCGTCGGTTATCAGCTCTGCATCGCCATAGCGCAGCGAGGAGAGCGCGTCAGCTGTCGCCCATAAGCCGGATAGATAAACAATGAGCGCATGCTTCATCTGGTAGATGCGCCCGCCAAGCTTGGTGCGCGAAATCGACGAGTTGGACAGGTCCTGGCTCAGCGTGTCGCCGCACTCCTCGATTTCCTGCAGGTGGTCGAAGTTGCGCGAATTGCTTTCGTCCAGAATCCTGATGAGGAGCATGGTGAGCTTGTCGTTCTGCTTCATCGATGAGGGGAGCTTCTTGAGGTACTTTTCAGCATAGCGGCGGATGTGCGCAAACCGCGTGGTTTCGCGCGTGTGCAATGTGAGGAGCATGTTCTTCCTTATGAGAATGAGCTGCGGCTCGAGAATGACCTCGAACCCCTTCACGTGAATTGCCGGGAGGACGAGCCCCATTTCAGTCTCAAAGTCCTCGTATCCGCTCCGCTTGTTTTTCAGGAGCGCTTGGATCAGATTTTCGGAAAAGCCCATCTTCACCGCGGTCTTGGCAGCCTCCTTGCCAAAGTCGTCGATGATGTAATCCACCCAGGCTATTTGCGCCTTTGAGACTATCGGCTTGAAGTCCTCTATCCATTCGGAGCGCAGGTTCTGCGTCTTGCCGCCTGCAATCGCGCCGCAGAAGCCGCGCGCGCGGTAGGGGTTTTTCTCGTCCGAGAATGCGTTGAACGGCTGGACCGATGAATCTGACATGGCATTTCATGGGGCGGCTACATTAAAATAGATTGCCGTCACCATATTCGCGCAAATGATGACGAAGGTGATCTCCAAGGATTGATCTCCGATGACGATAGACGGACGGTCTGATGCATATTACTGTGCCTGACCAACATGATTTTCAGGCAAAAGACGGACTTTTTAGCGGGAAAACTCAGGTAAATGACTGGCTGTTTGGCAATAGCCTTATTTGGAAGGTTCATTTCCGCGGCAATCGTCCGCGGAAACCGCGGGAAATAAACAAGACAGGCGTGGAGTGATGACAGACTGTACATCTGTTGTGAATTAGTATGACAGACCGACATAGCCAAAACCGTCATGGGCGTGGCACTTTAATGCCACGCGGAAATGAGAGAGGCTATTTTTTCTGCAAATAGAATGGTTTATATATTTACGTTCATAAATACGTTTTCATGAAAACAAAGGTATGCTGCAACTGCGACATTTTCAAGGCGCTGGGCGACAAAACGAGGTACCGAATAGTCACTGCACTTCTTGATGGCGAGCTTTGCGCCTGCGAGCTTCCGAGGATAGTCAACAGGGCGCAGCCGACGGTTTCCCTCCAGCTGAAATGCCTTTCCAAGGCCGGAGTTGTATCCGCAAGGCGAGAGGGGAAGAAAATGATATACAAGATAGCCGATCCGAGGGTAAAATTGCTAGTGCATAAAGGTGATTTGAAATGAGCGGAAAAGTTATGGTACGATTGTTCTTTGCCTCGTCCTGCGGCAGCGGATGCGGCTGCGGGCCAAACAAGGACGTGGCTGCGCTTGAGCTTGTTGCTGGAAAGCTGGTGAAAAAATTCGGCGCAGAGCATCTTGAATTCGAGGCTTACCCTGCGATTGATCTTAAGATATACCCTTTCCTTCGCAAGGCGGCTGGCTCGGATGGCAAAATAGCGCTCCCGCTTGTTTCAGTGAATGAAACGGTGCTGAAGCCGGGCGCTTGACGCCCTGCTGAAAAAGCAGCTCACTACGGACGTGCTTATCGGGATAGCCATCATTGCCGCGCTTGCCGTGCCTGCCGCGCATTCCGTGGATGCGTCGTGGCTTGGCGAGGGGCTCAACCGCCTTTTCTCAAGCCCGTATTTCCCGGCAGGCTCGGTCATCGTAATAATGCTCGGCATTGAAACGCTGGAGATATTCACATTGGTGAAGATGAAAAGCGCAGTGGATGAGCTGATGGCGCTTGCCCCGAAAAAAGCCAGGGTGAAACGCGGATATATTGAGGAAGAGGTCGCGGTGGAAACTGTAAAGCCCGGTGACATACTGGTCGTGAAAAGCGGCGAGGGCATCCCGGTTGACGGCACAATAATCAAGGGCAACGGCTCAATAAACGAGTCCACAATCACAGGGGAAGGGATCCCGCTTGAGAAAGGCGCAGGCGAAATGGTGATGAGCGGCACGATATGCGAGCTTGGCGCATTTGAGATGAAGGCGACCAAGGTGGGCGAGGACACCACGCTGGCGCATGTTGTGAGAATGGTTCAGGACGCGCAGCAAAAGAAGCCCGAGGTGCAGAAATACGCCGACAAGATTGCGCGAGTATTCATCCCTGCTGTCCTTGGATTTGCTACATTAGTGTATCTGGTGACAGGCGACCCGGTCAAAACAGCCGCAGTGCTGCTTGTGGCATGCCCGTGCGCACTTTCCATGGCAACTCCCGCGGCGGTGGTTGCTGGAATAGGCAATGGCGCTCGCAAGGGCATCATGATAAAGGGCGGCACCTACCTGGAAGCTGCGTCAGAGGTGGACTGTGTTGTTTTCGACAAGACAGGCACACTCACGTTCGGAAAGCCGTCTGTGACTGATGTTTCCACATTTGATGGAATCGGCGCTGAAAAGCTGCTCTTCTATGCGGCA
>JAPLWY010000057.1:8555-35545 GCA_026396355.1 Microcaldota archaeon | reverse complement strand
AGCGCCCCTATTATCGGCATTATCAAGTCCTGCACCGTTGCACTGACGAGCTTTGCTGCAGCAGCGCCGATTATGAACGCGATTGCAAGCCCGATTACCTTGTGCTTGTTCAAAAATGTCATGAATTCATCCACAAATCCCATCCTATCACCGCAAAAGGCGCGCAGGCAACGAATAAAAAACTTTGTTGGAAGAATGTGGGATGTAGCTAGTGGGAGGTCGGCGGGCGGAATATCTGCCGGCCGAAGGTGAGAAGATGGATATTTCAAAAAGAACAGAGGCGCTTGGAACCGAAACTGCTTTTGAGGTGCTTGCCGAGGTGAACGCGCTGGTGCGCCAGGGCAAGCCGATGATAAGCTTTTGCATAGGGCAGCCCGACTTTGACACCCCCAAAAACATCAAAGAGGCTGCGATAAAGGCGATAAACGAGGGGAAAACCGGCTATACTGATTCTGCCGGCGTTTTGGCAGTCAGGGAGACGATTGCAAAATACCTTTCAAGGACAAGGAAAATAGATGTAAAGCCCGAGCATGTTGTGATTGCGAATGGCGCCAAGCCCTTCATCGGCTTTGCGGTTGCCTGCACAACAGATTATGGAGTGGGAGATGAAGTGATCTACCCGAACCCGGGCTATCCTATTTACGAGTCGCAGATAATTGCCAATGGCGCTGTGCCCATTGCGCTCCCTCTCACCGAGAAGAAAAAATTCAGCTTTGACATTGAGGAGCTCAAGGGAAAGATAAGCAACCGGACCCGGGGGCGTGCTGGAGGAGGATGACCTGAAGGAAGTTGCCGCGCTCGCGAAAAAGCACGATTTTTGGGTTTATGCTGACGAGATTTACTGCCAGATAATTTATGATAGGGAATTCAAAAGCATCGCGTCATTGCCTGAAATGTACGAGCGCACAATAATTTCTGATGGCGCATCGAAGACATACGCGATGACCGGCTGGCGGATGGGATTTGCCGCAAACCCTGTGCTTGCCCCGCACCTTGCAAGGTGGGTGACGAACGCCGAGAGCTGCGCAAACCACATGGCGCAGTATGCGATGAAGGAGGCGTTCGAAGGCCCGCAGGAGGATTCGAAGCGCATGGTGGACAGCTACCATGAAAGGCGCGACCTTATCGTGAAATTGCTCAATGAGATAGACGGCGTGAGCTGCCTGGTGCCAGGCGGCGCGTTTTACGTTTTCCCGAATGTGACAAAAGCAGTGCACAAGCTGGGCTTGAAGGATTCCGAGGAATTGCGCAAGCTCCTCTTGAAAAACGGGATTGCGGTCCTGTCGGACATACACTTCGGCAAGCGCAATCCAGGCGACCATGAGCAGCACATCAGGCTGAGCTATGTCGCATCAAAGGAGAATATCGTGAAAGGGCTGCAGAAGATGAAGGAGATAATCGGGAGCAAGGGGAATGAGCGCGGAACGCTCAGTTGGTAATAAGGAGGCAGTGCATGGGGATTGTCGACGCTGGCAGCAACGAGAGGAAATTTTCCGCTGACGAAATAAGGAAATCCGCACGCGAGATGCGCGGCTATGCGCTGATTTCGCTTTTCTGCGCAGGCTCTGGGCATACCGGCGGCACGCTGTCTGCAATGGATGTTGTTTCCACGCTTTACCTTCGCGAGATGAAGCACAAGCCTTCTGAGCCTGACTGGGACGGCAGGGACAGGCTGTTCTTTTCAGCCGGGCACAAGGCTCCGGCATGGTACACTCCGCTTGGCTACTGCGGCTACTTTGATGTCAGGCAGATTTCCACTTTGAGAAAACTGGACAGCCCGTTCTGCGGGCATCCAGACAGGAGAAAGTGCGTGGGAATTGAGGCTTCGTGCGGCTCGCTTGGGCAGGGGCTGTCGATTGCGGTGGGAAGCGCAATCACTGCAAAGCTTGACGGGAAAAACTACCGCGTTTTCTGCCTGATGGGCGATGGCGAGCAGCAGGAAGGGCAGATTTGGGAGGCTGCAATGGAAGCCTCGCACTACAAGCTTGATAATCTGGTGGGGATTGTGGACAAGAACACGCTTCAGATTGATGGCGCGGTAAAAGATGTCATGGATATTGACCCTATAGATGAGAAATACAATGCATTCGGCTGGCATGTGATAGTTTGCGACGGGCACAGCATTGAGGCGCTTATTGCCGCGTTCGAGGAGGCGCGCAAAGTGAAAGGCAAGCCCACTGTGATAATTGCAAAAACTGTGAAGGGAAAGGGAGTCCCGTTCATGGAAAACCAGGCAGGCTGGCATGGGCGCACCCCGAACAAGGAAGAATTGGACAAGGCGCTGGCTGAACTTGCAGTTGAATATTTGCCAAAGGACGAGATGGTTGCGATTGCCTCTGCGCACCAGAAAAAAGTTTCTGCAGAGATAGAAGCATCAATGCCCAAATTTTCCAAGAATTACTGGTGGAATGCGCAGGAGAAAATGAAGGTGGAGATGAAATCCACCAAGGCGGGGTTTGGAGAGGAGCTGCGCGACAACCCCAATCCCAATACTGTGGCACTTGGCGCTGATATTTCGGGTTCCATTTCGATAAATATGTTCTACGAGGGGCATCCTGAGAAGAGGAAGCGGTTTTTCTCAATGGGAATTGCCGAGCAGTCAGGCACCTGCGTTGCAGCAGGAATGGCAAAGGAGGGAAAAATCCCGTTCTTTGGCACTTACGGGGTATTTGCAGCAGGCAGGGCGCTGGACCAGGTCAGGACCACTGTTTGCTATGGGAACTGGAATGTGAAAATAGTGGGCGCGCACGGAGGCATTTCAGTCGGGCCTGATGGCGCAACGCACCAGGCGCTTGAGGAAATATTCCAAATTGCCGGCCTGCCGAATATGAATATGCTGATTCCATGCGACTCTCTGGAAACCAAAAAGGCGACACAGGCAATGATTGACCAGATAAACGGCCCGTGCTACATAAGGTATGCGCGCGAGCCTACTCCAATCGTAAGCTCGCAATCCACTCCTTACAAATTCGGGACTGCGACTGTGGTGCACTATAGGAAAGAGATGCCGATGTTCATTGATGCATTTGAGACCGTGCTTGCGCCAGAGGCAAAGGACGAGCGCGAGAATATTGCAATACTCTCGTGCGGGCCTGAAGTTGCAGAGGCAATGAGGGCGGCGTGGATTCTGTCTTCCGAGTTTGGGATAAAGGCAAGAGTGGTGAACCTTTCCACTGTGAAGCCGCTGGACAAGCAGGCGATTGCGCGCGCGGCTTTGGAAACCGGCTGCGTGCTTACAGTGGAAGAACATCAGAAAGGCGGCTTGGGCAACCTTGTTTCATCGGCAATACTTTGCGAGCAGATGCTTTACGGAAAGCCGGTGCTGTTTGACATGATGGGAGTTGAGGACAGGTTTGGCGAGACTGGCGCGCCCTGGGACTTGATACGCAGGTTCGGGCTGTCTGCTGAGCATATTGCGGAAAAGGCGCGCAAGATGGTGGAGACCACCAAGAAGTAAGTGCAGAGGCTGCCGCTTGTTTTTAGCGCGTCAGAATAAAATTTGAAATCACCGCAGGGCAAAGTGTCCAGCCTTGCACGGGCTCATCGAATCCACTTGTCCTCATTCGCGCAAAGCTGATTGTGATTGCATTCTTATTTAATGATATTTGAAAGTTTGCGCGCTTCTCTTGCGCAAGAAGACCAATAAGTTTTATAACCAAAGCTTCGAATACGGGAGTGAGGTGTATTTGATGGGTAAGTTTTATCTGGGAATATTTGTCGGGTTCTTCAGAGCATGGCACCATACGAGAGCACGATTAAGACTGCGCAGCCCTATGCGCAGGAAACGTATGATATAACGCATTCTGGCTACTATTCCAGTGCGGAAAATATCGCAGCCAAGGTGAAGGAATACTCTGCGAAGGTGGCGGAAATCCCGGTAATCGGAACAATGGCGCAGACTGCGCAAGTGCAGCAATACGCCGACGCCGCGATTTCGCTGTTTGAGAATGCCAGGAACAGCTCTGAAGTGGTGCTGGTGCTGATCGGCTGGACGCTGGCTTTGATCGGGCTTGCCGCGCCGGGATTCCTGTTCTCCGTGCTGATGATAATCATCGGAGTATGGATATACAAGAAAGAAGGCGGAATGTCCTGCTGCGAAGGAAAAACTGCAGCAACCGGAAAGAAGCGCTAGGTCTTTGTGCAAACGCACACAGGCTCTTCTTTTTTTTCTTTATTTTCTTTTATTTTTTTAATTGAAAAGAGGTAATTTGGCATGCTTGAAACATTCGCAAAAATACTCCCGCTTGCAATCGCATCAGCCGCGTCCCCAGTGATACTTGGTGTTTCGATTGCGCTCCTTTCAAGGAAAAACTTCGGAAGCGCGCTTGCGTTCCTTGCAGGCGGATTGGTGGTAGCGCTGATTCTTGCGGCAGTAGGCATGTCGATTGCAGCCAATGACGACAAGGTGGCAGAGGGTATGGGACGGCCCCCGACAGTGATTGATTTGGCAGTGGGCGTACTGTTCCTATTATTTGGCGCAAAAATTCTGCTTGAAAAGCCGTCTGAGAAAAAAGAGATTCAGACTGCGGGAAAGGGAATGCGCCACCATGCAAAATGGTTTTTCATTGGCTTTGTTGGCAATCTCACAAATTTTGATGCAGTACTGCTCAACTTGGCAGCAATCCGCGAAATATTCAACTCAAGCATTGCCACAATGCCAAAGCTGGAGCTTCTTGGCTTTTGCGACTTTTTCTTCCTCCTGCCTGCTCTTGCTCCGATTGCAGCCTATTTGATTGCGCCGCAAGCCTCGCAAAAAGTGCTGCTGCCAGTGGGAAATGCCATGAACAGGTATGGCAAGTACGTTGTGGGCGCGATATTCATCCTGTTTGGCATATACGAGATAACAAGGTGGACTTGACGCCGATTTGAAACAAGAATTAGAGGTGGACGGAATGGTGAGATTTGCGATAGCGTTTGTATCTTTTGCAGTGTTGGCATTCCTTATTTTTGGCTGCATTGGCGCGCCATCTGCGGATAATGCAAGGAAACAAAACGAGAGTGAGGCGCCATTCCCTTCAGCACAGGCACATACCCTTTCGAAGCAGGCGCCGCCTGTCCAGGAACCAGCCATAACATCTCCGGCGCAACAGGCCAAGCCAGAAGTAATGCAGACTCCAAACAGCCTGGCCAAGACGAGAGACGGCTACGTGAATCTTGATGAAATCGGCGGGGAAAACTTGACAGTGGTTTCTTTTTTTAAACTCAGCTCGCTAGTTTCAGCCAACGGAAGCTTCGCCACCAAAGTTTCGTCGCGCGGAGCCCAGCTTGTGATGGTTGTGGACAAGAACAGGACGGTCCGCGCAAGCGCAGTCTCCCTGCCTGATGACAAACTCCTGGTTTTCGATGCAAAATCAACTACCAAGGCATCGATGTGGGCGGGCGGGTCTGCAACCCAAGAGGAAGGCACGGCAGCGCTTGCCATTATGGAAACCCTCAAGTGCTACCCAGGCATGTATGCATACATGAAAACGAACCTGAAGCAGAAACCCCTGGCTCAGATTGCAAACGTTTCGAATTCGGAATACGCTGGCCTTGAGTTCCAATGCGCCAATGAAATAGCTGAACTGACAAAAGCAAAAATGCCGGACTAGATTAAACGCGCATTGCTTGCCGCAATCCCGCATCTGCCCCCAAAGCGCCAAAATGGATGAAAAACTGGGGGGATTTGGGGGTTAGTTGGAGCCAATTCTGGGAAAACCATATATAAGCGAATTTGCCAGCCTAATCCATGGAGCGCGAAAGCTCTCCTGGAGCTGATTGGCGTGAAAAAACAGAAGAATCCGGGAATCGAGGACAGGGACATTGCGCTGATACTGGCTGCTGCAATACTGGTCATAGGCATTGCGAAGTTCACGCTGTGACGCGCCTTTGCGCGCGAATTGCAAGGAGACTGGAGAGGTGCATTTGCCGCAGGGTTATTTTGTAGATAGCAAGCTGGCGCTGAAGCTAAGAGCATAAAAAAGAAAGAAAACGGAAAAGCCCCTTAAGAGGAGACTTTCCCAGTCAGCGTTCCTGCAGTGGTGTATGTAAAGCCTGAATTGGTGTCATTGTAGGCAATTACCACTTTTGCAGTGTAGCTGCTGCCAGACGTCTGTGCACCAAAGTGTGGCGCACTACTGGTGAGCGTGCCAGATGTTTCGCCCACAGTAAGAGTAGACGTGGACACATTGCTCATGACAACGCTGTTCTGCCCGATAGACACGTTGATGCTCGTGATTTTTATCGGCTGGCCCACCTGGTTTGCCACCTTCATGGTGAACGCGCCCGCGACAGGCTCAAGCTTCCATGCAGTGACTGCCACGCCGGAAAAGCCGGATGCCTTGCTTCCTATGAAGTTGCTCGTGTCGAATACCCCGAGGGCGAACAGGACTGCGGCAATTATCACAACAAGTGCGATTGCCCATCCGTACGTCATCAGGAAGTCAAGCGCTGCCTGACCCTTTCTTGAAACCATTGAATCACCTGTATAGGCTACCCAGTGTGCATTTATATGCATTATGGCAACTGGAGAGCCATGCTGCAAACCTAACCGTTCAAAGCGCGAAAATGTCGAATTCCAGTTTTCCGCCCTTGTCAAGCTGCCCTGCGAGCCGCTCCATGATTGCTTTCTTTGCCTGCAAGTACGCCTCGCGCCCCATCTCAACATTCCCGATTGCATAGCTCTTGTTCTTGGCGTTGAAGCAGAACATGCAGTTCTGCAGGTTCTCGCAGTTGTGGCAGAAGAGCGAGTCAGAGCATCCGTTGCAGCTGTCCATTTCCAGGCAGCGGGTGAGCTTCACCGAGCGGTAGCAGTTCACGCAGAAGCTGGAGTCGAAAATCGTGTCGCAGCCGAATATGTGCTCGCAGGTCCGCGGCCAGAATGAATATGCAACGGATTTGGAATAGACGCTGCACACTGCGCGGTAGCAGTTCACCGCATCAATGTTTATTGTGCATTCAATGTCATTTGAGTTGTTCCCGTCAGAAATATCCGAGTTGAAGAATGCTATCTTGCTTATTTTCGCGCCTGCTGTTTTGAGGCTGAAGCCTTCCAGGTCGCTTTGGGAAATTTTCGCTGTTTGCCCGAATGCCTGCGCTTCCTCCAGGGTGAGCAGGCGGTTTTTCGGGAGGTCACAGTAGTTGCCGTAATGCGCAAGGCAGATTTCCTTTCCGTTTGAGGCTGACTTGCATTTGTCAAAACCGCGCGTGTGCTTCACTAGCCAGCCGCCATATGCGTCAATGCCTTTTGATGGTTTTTTCCCAAGAATTATTTGCATTGTGGAGGCGAAGGCTGTTTCTATTTTTGTTTTGTCGCCTGGCTGCGCGCGCGCTGCATTGCCCAGCGCAATTTTGGGGGCGATTGCCTTCTCCTTCCCGATTATTTCAAGAAGCGAGGGCAGGCGCTTGTCCTGCTTTGCCATCCCAGCCATTTCAGAAATGAGCTTTGCCCGCAGTTCCTTGTATTTTTCAGGAGAAAGTTCCACGTTCCCGATACAGAATTTTTTGTTCTGGAGATTGAAGGAGAACATGCAGCTTGAGCAGTTTTTCAGCCCGTGCGAGTAATAGGCTGTCCTGGCTCATCCAAAGCTCAAATGACCGCTTCACGCGGGTAAGCTCGTGGCATTTCAGGCAGAACTCGCACTGGGAAAATGCATTGCCCCCGAACCCGTAGCTGTCAAGCCGCGCAAGCGTGCAGTAAGCCATGTACTTGTCGTTCCCTGAAAGCGTGGCGGACTGCATGTAGAAGCTGTCGTTTATGTTGGAGCAGTTCTTCACGAATTTCGAATTGCCTAAAACCATGCTGCCAGTGTAGTATACCCTGTCCTGTATCGCTGCAATTATGCTTTCCACGTCCTTGATTTGGTTTATGGAGAGCGGAGGGAATTTCTTGTTGAAGTCAACTTCATCCAGACCCATTGATTTTGACTTTGGAGAGTAGTCCTTGGTGGAATATGCCACGTCTTTTCCAGAGAGAGTGGATTTGCGCACTACGGGCAGGTCCACAAGCTCGGAAAGCCAGGCGCTGTAAAGCGGAAGCGCGCCCAGCTCCTCGCCAAAAAGCACCCTGCAGGTGCTTTGCCATGCTTTCTCAAGCGCCGCATCGGTTTCGTCCATTGCCATATTCCAAGTTCTAGCTACGGAAATGTAAAAAACCGATGCTTTGGGCGGAAAAGGCGTCTAATTTTCCAGCCTCTTTGAAACCTATTCAAAGAAATGCCGCCAACCGTCAATACCGGGAAGCCCGGCTAGCAAGAGCATCATCGCAGGCGGTTCAGCGCTTCAAAAAAATCAGGAACAATCGGGTGCACCGTGGTTATTTTATCCGGGTTTATGACTATCAATTTCATGTTTGCCAGAGTAAGCGCCTCGATACCTGTGCTGGAATCTTCCACCCCTAGGCACAATGACTTGTCCAGCCCGAGCGCAGATGCGGCATTCAGGTAGACCGCGGGATTTGGCTTTCTTGCCTTGACGGTGTCATGCCCGACTATGACGCGGAACAGGTCCTCGAAATTGAGCTTTTTGAGTATATCGTATATCCAGCGGCTGTCCCCGCTTGAGGCGATTGCGACTTCCAGCCCTGCGTCCCGGATTTTCTGTATGAACTCGATGGCGCCCGGGATTGGGGAGATTTTGCCGTGCCTGCAAAGCTCCAGGTACCTTGCTTTCCGGTCATGCTCGAATTGCTCAAGCTTTTCCCTGTTTCCCCCACCTATAACTTGCGCGATTATTTCCCTGCTGTGGCGGCCTGAGAATTCGCGCCTCCACTGCTGCTCGCTTATGCAGATGCCCCTGGACTGGAAAAGCGGCAGGAAACTTTTCCAGCGCAGAGTTTCGGTGTCCACAATCACTCCGTCAAAGTCGAATATCAGCGCCCTGAAGGCCTGGCTGCTGGCAATCGGGCTGATTATCCTGAAGGGAAAGCCGTTCTCCTTCATGGAGCCCACAAGAATGGGGAAAGCCGCCTCATTGCGCAGGCATTCGTCAAGCGCGAGGCGCAGCTGCGCATACTTGGAAGAATCAGAATCTATCTCTTCCATTGATGAAAAAACCGACTCAAGAACGCCTGGATGCGAATCTGGCGTTTTGGCTGCGCGGAACATTTCCCCGACAAGCGCCTGGCGCAGCGGCTTGCCCGTCTCTTCGAAATATTCCAGGTAAGGCAGGCTGACGAGGCGGCAAAAGCAGACCAGCACCATGGACAGGTGGCGGATGGATTCTTCCGGGAGATGTTTCCTTCCATTCTCAAGGCAGGCTACAGCGCCCTTCACGTTTTTTTCAACCAGGCAGCCCTCGAATTCCCTTTGCACCCTGGCTATGCCAGCTTGGGTTTGCAGGCTGCCTGCACGGGATTGCGGTTTGGCTGACTGAAGCATGTGAATCGGCATGAAAGTGCCTGGAAGCGTTTATAACACCTATGTTAACTTAGTGCCACACCGAAGGAATTTGCCAGGGGTTTGCCTTGATAGGCATGAGAACTTGGGCCGCGGCGTACGGAGGGTCGCCTTAAACTGTGGTCGCCGAGAAGAAGAGCCTGTTTTTGATTGCGGATTGGGAGTAATAAAAACTTTCTTGGTGAATAATTGGCTATGGCAGATATCCAGCAGTACAAGAAGAGCCAGGCAGAGCTGCAGCTGCAGGCAGCTGAGCTGAAGGACCAGGTAAAGGAAATCAAGATACTCCACTACCGGTTCTCAGGAATTGCAAGCACCAGGCTGATTGCCGAGCTGAAAAACGGCAAGACATACGACTTCATGACAAAAAAGGAATTCGACTCGGTTGAAAAGCTGCGCAGGTTCCTGGGAGCAGCGGAGGGAGTTTCTGAGGAGAAGACAGGGGAAGGTTTTTTCAAGGAAAATGTGAAGGAGAAGCCGGTTCCAATCATTGTCGCGCCTCTTCCAGAAAAAACGAATGCGCAAGTCCTGCCATCAAAAAATTTGCCCAATGTGGTGCAATCTGTTGGAGACAATATTCCTAAAACGCACCATTATCCAGTGGGGATTGCCCCGAAAACCAACAAGTCGGATCAAACTACTGAGGAAGCCGGCACAAAAGTCAGCATGACGAAGTACAGGGGCATGATAACCAAGATATCGATCGAAGACCGCGACTGCGAAGTCGGGGTGTTTGGGCATTCCTACTGCGTTGGAATGGGGCTGAACCAGGCGAATCTGAAGCTTTACAGGAGCATAGGAGGATTGTACCTTGTCGGATTGGGAGGGAAAGCGATATTGAATTCCCTCAAAAGCGTGCGCGAGTTTAATGAAAACGCCAGCGGAAGCCTCAAGATGTGCGTGCTGTTCACCGGGATAAATGACATTTGCAACGCTGCGCTTGGAAATGGGAACCAAAGCAAGATTATTGCGAATTTCGACAAACTGGCAGAAGAGGCGGTAAAAACCTGCAAGCCAGGGGGCACAGTCTATATAATCGGCATCCCGCCATATTCCCCGCAGCAAGCAATGGTCGATGCAGTGAATAAGCATTTGAAAGAGGTTGCGGACAAGAGCAAGGGAATGCCAGTCAGGATTGTTTACGTGGACACTGGCCCGGACAGGGGCATTTTGCCCGAAAATTGGAATCCTGAAATAAAGACAGTCCACCAGAAAGCAGATGTTGCGCTCAATTCCAACATCACAAAGTTCGTGGTGCAGGAGTATGCACGGCACCTTGAGCCTGGCGGAACTGTCGCGCAGAAATGACGGCTTCGCGCTGCAGAGGCGGTTCCTTCTGCATCCTAATCCTTGATTTTGAAACAGACAGCTCGGCAATAAGATTTTGCAGATTCATAAGTGTTAAAAACTCTTCTAATAAGGAAAGAAGATATGATAAAACAGACCACCCCCAGCCTGAAACATAAAAACGAGCTGATCATGGAAAGAGTCGGCACACACATCAGCGGCGTGGTTTCAAGGGCTTTCGGATTGCCGCCTGGCAGGATGGAATTCGACCCCCACTGCAATCGGATTTTGTATTCAGACAGCAAAATCTCCATAGGGAAAGCCTTTGTTGAAAAAGTGGCTGCCAGCCCGGATTTTGCCAAGGAGCTTTCGGATGAGGCATGGCAGAGATACAACTTCTCATTGCCCCTGGCAAAAATGCTCGGCGAGGCAGCAATGAACAGGAAACAGCCGATGGAGCATGTGATATACCATTTCCTTGCGCATTTCCTGACAACGTACAGCAGCGCGCTGGACCTGGTGTTCGACTATGAGACATATGTAAAAGAGGTTGCAAAGAGGATCCGCACGGGCAACAGCTATTCCAAGGAAACTGCAATCATAGACCTGTCATATACCATTCAGGCCCCAAGCGCAAACAATTTGTTATTCAACGGGCGTCGCGCAAAGCTGCTGCATATAGCCCACAAGGCTTCAGTAAGCAGCAATTTCCCGGGAGCCTACACCTACCTGGATTTCGACTGGAATTGGTATAGGAAAAACCATATCCCTGAGTACGAAAACACCAAAGTGTTTTTTGTGTATGCCAAGGACATCAGGCAGAATCTTGCCATAACGGAAAAAAATCTTGGGGTTTCGTATGACTGCCCAAAAACAGCATATGAAATCGCCAGGGAAAACCTCGTAAGCCTCAAGTCCATCATAAGGGCGGCACAGACCATACGCTATGATGCATCTTCAAGACTGCTCAAAATGGCAAGAGCGGGCGAAAAGGAAGTGGTAGTGGCGCTTGAATTCTTTGCAGGGCAGGCAGTTGAGCTGAACGAGACAATCCACACCACCCTGACCAAAGCGGAAACCCTAGTCTCGATTGCCGCCGAGCTGCGCGGGCTTGGAAAACAGCAGCTTGCGGATGCGCTCATCGGGTTCAGGGAAACGGAAAGCGGACGGAAATTTTTCGAAGAAATGAGCAAACGGATGCAGCAGTAGGCAGCTTGCAGTTCTGCATTGCTTTTTTAACCTTCAGCCAGATTTGAAACCTATATAAAAACTTGCACGACATAACCCAGTTGCCAGAACACGGGGTCGTGGCGTGAGCCGATGAAAAGTTAACGTTTAGGGGCAAGGATTGTGCTCCCTTTACGACGAAGCTATTTTTGTCTATCAGACCGTCCGCTTGGGCAAGACTCGTCTGCCTGAGCGACAAAACAAGTATTTAAATTGATTTTTATCGATATAAAAGAAACATGATTATCGTCATATTGTTCTGCGCATTTGTTTTATTTCTCGCAGGCTGCACAAACCAGCCAACTAATGTGCCTAACGCGCCCAACAATGCGCCTGCAACCGGCAACGGCATATCATTCAACACCACCGTGAGCATCGGTGCAACCCAAACCATACCTGCCGCCACATCGGGCAACCCCTACAATGCAAAGATAACCCCTTTCGGTGGCAGCCCACCGTATGGCTGCACAGCGGCCCCCGGCACATCGATGCCTGGCTCATTGGTGTTTAGCGAACCGGGCTGTTCCATCACTGGCGAAGCTCCTACACTAGCCCCAGGCACCCCAACCGCCTCATATCCATTCTCGTTTGTAATCATCGATTCCAATGGAAAGAGCGGAGGGCCATTCAGCCTTCAGCTTGTGGTAAACCAGGCGCCATATGCACTTAATCTGCCAGCTACCCTACCCACGGCAACCATTGGAACTACTTATGGATTTAATTTCTGTGGCACTTCCAATGGCGGGATTGACTGTGCAAAACTCGGAACACCATATTCTTTCACTGCTTCAGGCCAGCCATTAGGCTTGACTATGAGGCCGGACGGCATTCTCATCGGCACGGTCCCCCAAGGCGCCAATGAGGGCATTTATCCGATCCATGTGTGCGTGACAGACAGCAGCAGGACCGAGACGTGCGCTGATACGAACCTGCCAGTGGTGAAGCAAAAATGCCCGTTGGCTGACTACGCAGGAACCGGCTGGACCGCCACGTTCAATTATCTCGTTTCGGAAACAGGAACAGGCAATGAGCTTGGACCTATGGACGGATCTCACAACAGCGGAACCTTCACATTTACTTTCGTGAATGAGAGCTCGGTTCAGCCCTGTCAAAATTTGCTAACTTTGACTAGCGGGAAAATCACGGGAATAACCGATCCGGCTTATCAGCCAATGACGCTGGATAAGGATAGAGGTTCGAGCTGGTTCGATGGTCATTCTTTTCTGATTAATTTCGGGAGTGAAGGCGCCCAAAACGGAATAATCTTCAGTGCGATGGCCTCGGATGGAGGCACTAGCATCACAACCACGCAAATCAATGGCAGAGTGGATGCGCTTTTGCATGATTCATCGACCGGAGATACCGTTAACGGCGTTGGCACGTTCACTGCAACGCGGATTAATTGACTGAAACTGCTGGTCCGCCATCATAACCTTCTTTAACTTTCAGCCTAAGAAACAAAGTGAACGGGGTCGTGGCGTGGCGATATTCGAATTGAAAGGAGCCACGGAGGTGCGGTTGGCCGTTTTCTCGTTTCTGGCTTTCGCTCTTTTTCACTGTAATGTAAATTCTATAAATTTCCACGTGCATTTTTCTTAAGGCGTGGTTGCAAAGGAGAAAGAAATGTTTAAATTAACAATGCCACAGACTGTGGAGCGGTGGGTGAGGCTATGGCTAAGGCTGTGCATGTAACTGGTGAGATAAAAACAAATGGGATAAAAATAGTGGGAAAAATCAAAAAAGATAAGACATTTGAACCGATAAAATCCGAGTCGCAGACAATGGGAGTAGCGACTGGGACTGCAAACATGATCAAATGCGCGGGCATTACCGAAAAGGACAAAGTGGTCATAATTACCGACAGGCCGACCTTGAAGGTTGGTGAGGGGATAAAAACAGCTGCCGAGGCAACTGGCGCAAAAGTCGAGTTCATCATGATGGAGGATTTGGGGCAAAGGCCGCTCACATACCTACCGGATATCACTAGAGAAAAAATAAAGGCAATGGAGCCGACAGTAAGTTTCCTTGCTGTGACAACGCAGGAAGGCGAACTTGGTTTTAGAAAGCCGATTATCGGGCTCTTGGTAGGCGAATTCAACGTAAGGCACGTCCACATGCCGCACATGACCGAGGCGGTGGCAGGCGGGCAAGCCATGTGCGCGGATTACAATGAAGTTTACCGCATCACACACCAAGTGCTGGAGATTGTGAAAACTGCGAAGGAAATACGGGTAACCACAAAAATGGGAACGGATTTGACTGCGAAGTTTGACCACACCGGCAAGGAACTGCGCTGGATGGCCGCGGATGGCGATTTGACCAAGCAAGGCACATTCAGCAACCTTCCGGACGGGGAAGTGTTTACCACGCCGCTTATTGTGAATGGGAAATTTGTCACTACATTGCTAGGCGATCATTTCTCTTCGAAATATGGGGTGTTGAAAAACCCCGTGACAATAGAGATAAAGGATGGTCGTGCGGTCTCAGTATCATGCAAAGACAGTGCATTGCAAAGAGAACTGGCAGATTACCTGAATAAAGGCGAAAATACCGACAGGGTGGGCGAATTTGCCATAGGAACCAATACTGCGATAACGTATTTCATCGGAAATATGCTGGCTGACGAGAAAGCTGCCGGAGTGCACATAGCATTCGGGGATCCTATTGGAGATGAAACCGGCGCAAAGTGGAAGCCCAATGAAAGATGGTGTTTTCACGCTATAGCTCCATTTTTTCTTCTTCTATGCCCCTAACTGACCGTCCGCTGCGGGTGGGAACATCAAGTTAGGGGCTTTCTAGAAGCAATCAAGAGGAAGCCTTGAACCACATTGCGCGCTATGGGATAGTGAAGGGCCAAGCAAGTTGCAGGCTCTATATGTGGTGCCGTTTAACAGTTAGGGAAAGATTTCCCGCAGTTTATTTCCGCGAGGCAGGAATGTGTCATAGCTTCATAAGCGCTGTCACGCAATAGTTAATGTTTAGGGGCAAGGATTGAACCTACTTTACGACGAAAAGGCCGTGGCGCTGGCCTAGCGCCCAAGTTAAGAGACCGTGTCGGTTGAAACCCTGAAATGTGCCCAATCGGTCAGGACGCTACTTTGAAATGCAATGTGGGTTTTCCAACGGCTTAATGCAATAACAAGTATTGCCTGTGAAAGCATAGAGGCAAGAGATAGTTTTAAAAAGTGAACTTATATGAAAAATAAACTATAACCGCGCGGCACCAACCACCACACGACAGAGTGCATCTAGAAAGCAAGCCGGCGAAATGGGGCGAAAAATGAAAAAAATAGGGTTCCCGAAAACCTCGATGCCGGAAGAGACCAGAATTGCACTAATTCCGAGAGATGTCAGGAAGGTGCGCACCCCGAGCATGCTTCTTTTTGAGAAGGGCTATGCCGCGCATCTTGGCTTTTCCGATGAGGATTACCGGCGGGCAGGGGCGACGATTGTGGATAGGCGGGAATTGCCCGGTGCCGAAATCCTATGCATTCCAAAAAGGTGGAAAAATGACTCTGAACTTTTTTCCCGCAACCAAACCCTGATGGGCTGGCTCTATGTTTCGCAGTCGCCTTGGCTCCAGCGGGAAATCAGCGAAAAATCCATGACTGCGATCGCATTCGAGAAGATGTACTTCGAAGACGGGCGCTACGTCTTTCAGAGGAACCGCGAAATCACCGGCATGCTGGGCATGATGCAGGCCCTGCCATATGCCGGCAAGCCACCTTCAAAACTGAGGAATGTGGCGATACTCGGAAACGGCAACGTGGCAAAATCGGTATTCAAGATACTGCGCAGATTCAATGTCAAGTATGAGATATTCACGAGCAAGACCTGCGAGCAGTTCTTCGCGCGGCTGCCTTCCTGGGAAATGATAGTCAGCTGCGTGAAATACGATTTCACGACGGGCCCGTTCTTCCGCAACGAGCACGTCAAGGACATGAAGCCCGGCTGCCTCGTGGTTGACTTGAGCGCAGACGGGATAGAATTCTCCAAGCCGCAGAAAGTCCTTGCGCCTGTCTACCAGCATAAGCAGATATTGGTATACAACAACGCGCATATTCCGTCCCTCTGGGGCGGGCTAGCCTCAGAAAAGATTTCCAAGTCGCTGCTTCCGTTCATAAACGGGATAATTTCAGGCGCCCCAAGCACAGTCATCACAAATGCCATAGTGGCCAAGGACGGACAGATTGGCTGTGGGTGCGGGACATGAGCCGAGCCAAGATGACCTGGAGCGCGCCTGTTGTCGCCCTCCTGAACAACCCGGTCGAATGGAAAAGCACCATATATGGCAGGAACGGCTTTAGGAAAAAGGCCAGGCTCGGCGCGCCAGCAGGAATCGAGCTTTTTGAACTGGAACTGAACGCCAACAATGTTAAGTCCGCGTCAATAAAAGGCGAACTGGAAGGCTTTCGAGCCGGAAGCAACGGCAAACTTGCGAGAATAAGCGTGCCAATGGAATCGATTGTTGCAGCTTATGATTTCTACTGCGCAGGGGAGCCCGATTGCGGGCAGAAGATGGACAGCATTTACTTTAATCTCATGTCTGCCCTTGTGAAAGCAGGGAAACCGTTTGTGAACCCCCCTCAGGTAACTGACATTTGCGCGGACAAGTGGGAAACTCATCTTGCCGTCCTCCCCACAGGGATTAACCTGCCTGCAACCAATCGCTACACGCCAGGATGGCTGGGGGAAGTTCTAGAAGAAAATAAGATGGCATTCATAAAGAAAAGGAATGGCACCGAGGGGACTGGGCAGGCATTTGTTGAAAAGAAAGGCAGCACATACGCTGCCTATGAGAAAAGCACGGCGCTGTTTGCAGTTGATTCGCTCGCCGGCATTCTGGAGTGGGCGGAAAGCAGAAATTTTGACGATAAATGGATCGTGCAGGCGGGAATTGACTCGGCGCGCATTGACGGGAGAGTGATGAGTTTCAGGTCAGTTTTCCAGCGCGACGGCGATTTGAAACTCCATGAAACTGCGACTTACGCAATTATCGGCGCAGAGGGATCGCGCCAGTCGAACGTGGGGCCAGTACCGGGGCTCATGGGTTACGGCGCAGAACCGTCCGGCATCATATCAGGATGGGACAGGATACGCGAACAGATTTCAGAGATGGGGACAAAAGCGGTCGCTGCGCTTGAGAAAGCCTGTGGAGAGGCGGGGGGCGAGATAGGCATTGACACCCTGCTCTCCACAGACGCCAGATTGATTTTCATAGAAGCAAATACCAAACTGGGGCATTCGCAATTCGAGCGCCTTGCGGAAATGCACGGCGGAAAGCTGAAAGAGGCATTCGGAAAATTCTTTGTCCGCCCGCTCAGGTATGCCAGAGGCCTTGCAGGCGTTTAGCCGCCCTTGCCCTCGGACGCACAGGATTGCTTTTTTAACTTTCAGCCTAAGAAACAAAGTGAACGGGGTCGTGGCGTAACTTGGTAGCGCGGCAGGCTCCAGATCTCGCCAGTGCCGAAAGGCATTGGCACCAGAATACACCTGCATGTTAGGGTTCAAATCCCTACGATCCCACTTTTTAGTGCCAGGCTAGCCCTAGCCATGCCGCGGACCCGGATATAACGTTTTTAAGCAGTGCCCCGCAGAAATAGACGAGGATGAGTATGGGTGGCAAAATCAAGGTGCACGAGCTTTTGCTTTACTCCGAGCAGGTGAAGGAAAGCGATGTGAAGAACCTGTTCGACCAGGTGCTGCGCTCCAGGATGCCGCTTTTCGGGTTTTTGGATTTCCGGGGCATTTTCTCGCCTAAAAGAGGAAAATCAACACATTGCAGTTCTTTGCCCGCGAAAGGCCGGGACTCGAGGATATGTCAATGCTGGTGTTCCCATACAAGGTCTCCGAGCCCACTTATCTGGAGAAAGAGAAGGGGAGCCTTTTCCCGATACCGAAATTCTACGCGCTTTCAGGGAACCAGGACTTCCTCTCCCTTGCGCTGAAGGAAAGGATTGTGGAAGTGGATTTGAAAATATCTAAGATACTGGGAGGCACCATAGGCTTTGGAAGCGCGACTGATGAAAGAGGACGAAAGAGTATTGTGCTTTGCACCACCCCGGAGAAATTCTTCATTGTTGACCTTGAGAAAAACCCTTCTGTCTACATCGAGATACTCGACCCGATACCTAAAAGGATGTCAGTCACCTCCAAATACCCGGTTTTCGAGGAAACCGGAATTTCTGTTGGAGTGGACAATTTTGACATATACCAGCACACGCTCATCCTTGGTGCATCGGGCACAGGCAAGAGCAAGGGGCTGTTCGCGCTCATAAAGGCAATACGCGCCATGAAGGGCAATGAGGTGCGCATGGGCAGCTGGTGTCGCAGCTTCTTTCCTCCTCAATTGGGGGCGAGAACAAGTATTCCGAGCGCGTGCTTTTCTACTCGGTCCACCTGCTCTCCTCGCTCGACCAGATGAACCTGAAGAACATCAGCCTGCTCTTGACTGATTCGTCCAAGAGGGCGGAATTCGTCTCGCAGGCGCCAAATGATGAGATAAAGCGCTTCTTTGATGAGGAGTTCAATGACATATACATCCACCACTTCAATGACGCAGTGCTCCCCATCCTGAATTTTGTCGGTGAATATGAGCTTTACCTTGGCGGGAACAAGAAAAAGGAGGATTTGCTGAATCTCATAGAGAAAAACCCCATAACAGTCATCACTTTCAACCCGAACTTTTTCGGCAAGCGCATGATAAACTTCCTGGCAGGCGCAGTAATCAACCAGATGTACATACTTGCCATAACTGAAAAGTTGAAAACGCCCACTATTTTGGTAATGGACGAGTTCCAGAGAATTGAGACCAAAGTAGTAAAGGACATGCTGTCCGAGACCAGGAAATTCAACCTTTACACCTACCTTTCAATGCAGTACCTGGGGCAGCTTTCAAAGGAAGTGCATGACTCCATAGTCTCGAACATAAGGAACATTGTGGCATTCAAGCTCAACAAGCAGGACGCGACCATGATTTCCTCGATAATGGAAATCAAGATAGAGGAGTCATTCAAGAAGGCGCGCACTCAGACTGAATTGGAGGAAAGCAAGAAAGAAATGTTTGTCAGGCTGCATCAGCGCGAGTGCATTGTAAGGCTTTTCGATGGGAAGAAATACATACTGCCCATGAAATTGCACGTGGTGGATGTTGCAAGGTGGGGCTATTCCCCGACCATGGAACTGTCCATGATGGATGCAAAACACGATGTCCAGACAGACCATGACAGGCAGGAGAACGAGCCTGGGCCGGTTAAGCAGGAGGCTGAGAGGGAAGAGGCTGCCCCGCCAGCCGTGGCTGAAAAAAGGCAGGAAGAAAAGCATGCTGATGAGAAGCCAGCGCCATCCAGCTCTGGCAGCGACACTCCTTTCGGGATGGCGCTTGCAGGCGATGAATTGGCAAGGCTGCCAGATGAGGAGGAAAGCACTCAGGAAGAGGAAGCGCCAATAGAAGATAATGAGAAGCTGGAAGAGGAATATGCCAGCGTTTCAGAGAAGCTGCGCAAGCTCAAGGAAAAGGCGCTTTTGAAGAAGAGCGCGAAGGGAAGTGAAAACAGGGAAGCCCCTGCGCCTTCTGCCGGGAAGAAGGAGGGCAAGGCAGCAAAGAAAAAGCCAGTGAGCAAAACAAAGAAGCGCTGAGCCTTCGGAGAAGCGCCAATTCAAGACTAACTCTTTTTCGCGCTAGAGCCAATGCCGGGCAGTGCAATGCTTTTTAAAACGTTTGCAGACGGTTTATAACAGACCAATACAGGCGATAGGGGTGTAAATATGAACATGAAAACGGCCTCATTCAAGCTGAAATTGCCAGGCGAAAAAAAGACCTTGTTTAAGAATGTGCCCCTTCTTGCAAAAGACCAAGTGGATGTTTTTGCTAGTGAAATAACCAAAAATAAGAAACACCAGCCCGGGCCAGCGCAAACACTTACGCAAAAAGAGGCTCCGCTTACGCGCTCGGATTGCACCGTGTTCCTTTACGGTTCTGCCAAAAGCACCACCTCTGATGGGGCTGGAAAGCGGTTTGCAGCCATAACCGTCAGCACTGCGATGGAATTGGCTGATAAACTGCTGGTGGAAATGCCAGGCATTGTTGAAAAATTCACGTATGCCAGGAAAGTGGACAAGTCAGTATTGATTGGCAGCGGTGTCATCACCGGAATACTTGGCGCAGCCGCCATCGTGTCAGGAGACGTAAGCTACTTGTATGGGCTTTGGGTCCCGGCGCTTGGCCTTCTGCTTGGAAAGAAATACTTTTCGCAGGCAAAGGAATTCACCAAATTGCTGGCAAACAAGGCGTTTGAAATAATGCCGAAAAACAGTTCCGGCGGGCAAGTGTAAACTAGCCCTTTTTCGCGCCAATGCTGTAGATTCCGACGCTTAGGCTTTTCTTTTCCCCAAGCTCGCGCGCAATCTCGCCAAGCAGCCTCTTTTTTATTTCCATGAACTTCTCGCGCCCGACCTCGACATTGCCGATTGCGTAGGAGAGGTTTTTTGCATTGAAGCAGAACATGGAATCATGCACATTTTCGCAGTTGTGGCAGAAGTATATGCCTGAGCAGTCGCGCGAGAAATCCGCCTCAAAGCAGCGCGAAAGCTTCACCGAGTTGAAGCAGCGTATGTTGAATTCCGAAGAGAGAAGAGCCCCGCAGCCGAATGCATGCTCGCTGCTTCGCGGCCAGAAGCAGTAGCCTGCGTATTTCGAGAAAACAACGGGAGAGGAGCAATAGCAGTGCGCCGAGTCGCCCATGTTTGCGCATCCGATGTTGTTCAGGTTCATGCCGTCCTTGTACTCGGGGCAAAAGAATGCAACGTTCGATATTCTCTCGTGCGCGTTTGCAAGCAACAGGCTTTCAGCCTGCGCCGCGCTTATTTTTGCCTTTTCGCCAATCTCGCGCGCCTCCTCAATGGCAAGCAGCCTGTTGGAAGGCAGCTCAAAATAGCGGCAGTAGTCAAAGCAGAGCACCTGCTTTTTGCTGGCGGCTGAACAAAGCGCCCGGCTTTTGTGGATATCGCGCTTGAGCCAGCCTGAATAATCGTCAATGCGCCCTGGCAGCCTTTGCCCCAGGATAATGTTGCAGGTTTTTGCAAATGCCTCCTCAATTGGCGCCTTGTCGGTCTTTTCAGGCGCAGGCGGGGCTGAAAGCTTGGGTGCGGTTGGAGTTGGGCATTTTGCAACAATGTCCACAAGCGAGGGCAGCCTTTTTTCCTTTTTGAGGAGGGCAGCCATCTCTGCTTGCAGCCTCTTTTTCACTTCAAGGTATTTTTCCTTGGGAAGCTGCAGGTTGCCGATTGCATAGCGCAGGTTTTTCGCATTGAAGCAGAAAAAGCACTCCTGGCAGTCATCCAGGTTGTGCGAGTAGAAGCAGTCGGAGCAGGAGCGGGACTGCCAAAGCTCGAAGCAGCGCCTGTTGCGGAATGTTTCGCAGCACTTGACGCACATCGCGCTTTCACCTATCCCGTTCACCCCGAAGCAGTCCTCGCCCAGCCTGCCGATTATGGAATATGCCGTGTATTTGCATTCGGTGAGCTTGCCGGTTTCATGCATGTAGAAGCAGTCTGTGATGCCTGAACTTTTTTCCACGGATTGCGAATTCCCCAGGACTGCGCTTCCCACGTAATAGAACTTGTCCTGCAAAGCGGCAACCAATTCTTCTATGCTTGCGCCCTCTATTTCTGGCAGCGGGGCTGCCTTTTTTGTGAAATCAATCTCCTCAAAGCCAATCCATCTGCTGCCTTCCTTGTAATTGGCAATGGCATAGGAGACGTCCTTGCCTGAGACAGAGGATTTGCGGTGCGCCAGCTGCTCGCCGATTTCAGACAGCCACTTGCCAAACTCTGGCAGCTGCCCCACTTCCTGCCCGAAAAGCACCCTGCAGGTGCTGTCCCATCTCTTTTGCAGAATTGGAAGCGCAGCTTGTGTGTTGTTCATGTGCAAAATATGGAGACGCCCCAAAATAAAACTTTATTGGGCATATGTCACGCTTTCCTTTACTTTTTCTTATTCAAGTAGTCCTTGACGAGGTGCGGGAAAAGTTTTGCTTCCGCGCGCCGAAGCCGCTCCTGCATGCTCCTCCTGCTGATTTTTGCCGCATGCGCGAGCTGCACCAGCCCCACTCCGCGCGGCCAGGAGTAATAGCCGTTCATGAGCGCGACTGAGAGCGCGTCCTTTTGCTTGTCGGTGAGCCGCGGCCCCTCCACCTGCCCGCGGAAATCTCCGACGCGCGTTATCCTCACATCGCCAATCGATTCAAGCTCGTGCGCCAGTTTCTTTATGCTTTTTGGGTCTGGCGAAACAATGCTGTAGGTTTCATATCCCTCCTTTGCCACCACTGGCGCAGCAGGCATTGCCCCGCTTTCCAGCACTTTTTCATAGCTTGAGGAGGGCATGTAGGCATTCAGCAGAATGAGCGCCTGGTTGCCTGACTTTTCAAGCACAGTGAGCTTCTTTGTGTCATTGTGCTTTTTTACATATGAGAGATATTCGCCAACTTCAGATGGCTTTTCCGCGCTCACATTCCACATCAGAAGATAATCGTATTTCTTGGGCTTTTTGGTGAGATAGACCACCGGGCTTACCTCGTCCAGGCGCACGTGCGGGAACTTCTCGGTTGAGATGCTGGTCTGGCAGCCCTGGTGGTAAAAGCCTATTGTGGCTGCCTTTACCTTCTTGTCAGCCCACTTGCGGTTTATCTCGTCTTGCTCCTTGCTCATTTCTTTGCACCTATGTTATAGACGCTCCAGTCCAGCTTTTTATCCTTTTCAAGCTTTTGCGCTATTTCGCCAAGCAACAGCTTCTTGATCCGCTCGTATTCCTCCTTCCCCACCACTGCATTCCCTATTGCGTATTTCAAATTCTTCACATTGAAGCAGAAGAGGCAGTCATGGCAGTTCTCCACATTGTGGCGGCAGAAGAGGCAGTCGGTGCAGTTGTTTGAGTCATTCACTTCGAAGCAGCGCATGAGCTTTGTGGAGCTGTAGCACTTTATGCAAAACGAGCAGTCAAGGAGGGAGTCAAACCCAAAGCAGTGCTCGCTCGTGCGCGGCCACATGCCGCAGGCGCAGTATTTTGCCTCCACCATTGCAGAAGTCATGTAGCAGTATGCGCTGTAGAGGGACATGTAGCAGTCGGTCACGAAAATGTTCTTGCCCTCCCAAAACTCGATTGGGAAAAAGCCTATTTTGCCGATGCTTTCATGCACGTTTGCCATGCTCATGCCGCCGGCTTCTTCTTTTCCGATTGAGGAGTGCTCGCCCAGCCAGAGGGCCTCTTCCATGGTAAGCAGCCGGCCGTCAGGAAGCGCGGGGAGTGCGACCACAAAGGGCAGGAAAAGCACTTCCTTGCCGCTTGATGCTGATTTCAGCCTCTGAAGAGTATGAGTATATTTCAGCAGCCATTCCTTGTGGCTGTCAATGCCGCGCAGCTCTGTGCCTAATATCAGCTTTGCGGTTTTTGAAAACGCCCGCTCCACTTCGTCTTTCCCCCCGACTTGGTTTGTGATTGGGATATTGGGAATTGCGGGCTTGCCCCATTTGCTTTTTGCAAGAATGTCCAGGAGGGACGGCAGCTTTTTTCCCTTTTTCAGCATTCCTGCCATTTCGCCAAGCAGCCTTTCCTTGACCTTGAAATATTCCGCTGGCTCAAGCTGCAGGTTCCCGATGCAGTGCTTTTTGCTCCTCAGGTTGAAGCAGAACATGCACTCCGAGCAGAAATCAAGGTTGAAGGAATAATAGACATCCGAGCAGTTCTGCGTCATCCAGGCCTCGAAGCAGCGCTTGTCGCGGTAGGTCTGCGTGCAGCGAATGCAGAACTGCGACTCCCCGCAGCCATGCGAGCCGAACAAGTCCTCATTGAGCCGCCCAAGCGTGCTCTTGTGCAGGTACTTGCAGTCCCCGTAAAGCGCGGAATCATAGACAAAGTGGCTGTCGGAAATGTTCGCGCTTTTCTCCACGTGGCTGGATTTCCCGATTACAAGGTTGCCGGCGTACATGAAGCGGCCTGAGAGGGCGCTGATGAGCCCGTCCATGCTTTTGATGCCGCCCAGTCCCTCCTTCCCGCATATTTTCCCGTAGTCAATCTCGTCAAAGCTGACAAACTTCGCATTTTTCGCATACTCCTTTATCCCAAGCACCACGTCCTTGCCTGAAACGCAGGACTTTTCAATCCTGTTCTTCTCAATCATCCCTTCCAGCCATTCGTCAAACTCCCAGACCTCGCCTATCTCCTCCCTCAGGAGGATTTTGCATGCGCCCTTGAACCTGCGGTTGAGAATATTGAGTGTTTCACTTCTTGCCATGGGATGCACCGATTGAATAAATGCTTGTCGGGAATGATTTTTCCTTCTCAAGCCTGCCTGCTATCTCTTCCTGCACAATCTTTTTTATTCTCATATATTCCCCGCGGGAAAGCTCAACATTGCAGACCGCGTTCCGCAGGTTCTTGGCATTGAAGCAGAACATGCAGTCGTGGCAGTTCTCCGCATTGTGGCAGAAATAGCAGTCTGAGCAGCCCACGCAATAGCTCATCTCGAAGCAGCGCGAAAGGTTGACCGAGTTGTAGCACTTGAGGCAGAATTTCGATGAGAACGTGAAGTCCGAGCCGAACGTGTACTCGCTGCTCCGCGGCCACATGCAGTAAGCGCAGTATTTCGAATAGACGAATGCGTCCCCGTGGAAGCAGAAGCTGGAATAGCCGTGCTGCGCCACCTCTTCTACCTCAATGTTGTCGCCAACGTCCGATTCTGCTGCGTAAAGCTTGATTTCCCTGAGCATGCCAGCAGCATTGGACAGGCTCAGCCTTTGCGCATCCTTTTGCGAAATTGACTTCTTGCCAAGCATTTCCCCCTCGGCAAGCGTAACCACCCTGCCCTGCGTCTGCTGGAAGAATGAGAAGAAGGAGAGGTAGACTTTGCTGTCAGAGAGCGCTGACTTGTGCGAGGTGAGCATCCGCACATCCCGCTCCAGCCATTTCGAGTAGGACTGCAACCCTGAAAGCTCGCGCCCGAAAAGCACCCTGGTCAATGAGCGGAAAGCAGTTTCAATGGATGGGTGCATTGCCATGCTAATCACGTATCAATTCGATTATTGATGGGAGCGCTTTTTTCTTCTGGAGGGTTTCTGCCATTTCGGCAATCAGCTTTGTTTTCAGGCCGGCGTATTCGTCTTTGGGAAGTGCGAGGTTGCCAATCAGGTTGCGCTTGCTTCGCTGGTTGAACGAGAACAGGCAGCCTGAGCAGTCCTCCAGGTTGGCAGTGTAGTAGCAGTCGGACGAGGTGAATGTCCTCAAAGTCTCAAGGCAGCGCGTGAGCTTGTAGGTGTCGTACGAGGTTATGATGAACTTTGACTCGCCTGTGTAGTTGCAGCCGAACACGCACTCGTCAAACCTGCCGTTGCTGGAATATGCTATGTAGGAGGCGCCGTAATAGTCGCTTGAGCGGAATATGAATGCGGAGTCCACGCAGCTGTTGGACTGCTCCACGAACTGCGAGTTCCCTGTGATGAGGTTGCCGCTGTAGGCAGCCTGCCCGGCAAATGTCTGAAGAATTGAGTCGATGTCCTTGATGTCATTGGGGCTGAATTTCATTTTTGAGACTGACTTGCAGTACTCGCCAGCCTCGTCATTGCTTATGAATTTCGCGCCCTTGTGGAAATTGGGAAGCGAAACATAAGTCGGCTTGCCTGAAATGAAGGACCTTTTCTCGAAAATCGGCTCGGCATAGTGTGCGAGGTATTTTTCGAATTCCAAAAGCGCGCCAACTTCCTGGCCAAGGAGCACCCTGCAGGTTGCCTTCCATTTCCTGTCAAGAGTCTGCAATGGCTCGCTCATTTTTTCGCCCCTATTGTGTAGATGCTCATCTTCAGCCCGCGCGTGCGGTCCAATTCATCCGCCATTTTTTTCAGGAGCAAGTCGCGCGCAGCCAGATACTCCTCCTTTCCTCCTTTGAGAGCTGCGTGTTGCCAATGCAGTGGCGCGCGCCTTTCATGTTGAAGCAGAACATGCAGTCTGTCAATCCTTCGCAGTTGTGGCAGAAGTAAGAATCCGCGCACTTGCTGCACCCGTCCATTTCCAGGCAGCGCGCAAGGTGGTTGGAGTTGTAGCACTTTATGCAGAATTCCGACTCGAGCGTCCAGTTGCCACCGTAAGTGTATTTCGAGTTGAGCGCGAGCGTGGCATAGGCTGTATTGTCCGCATTGGTGGAGTCAAACCCGCGGAAAGAATTCACTGCATTGAATGCTGCAGGGGTATAGTTCAGGTTGCGGCTGTTCCCGCGGATGAACTCGCTGGTGAAATAGAAGTTTTCCTTCACAGCCTCAAGCGCGGCAGGCAGCCCTTCGAGGCAGGAAGACGGCATCTGGATTTTTCCAAGCTCGAAAAGCTCGGCGAGGCTGACTATCCTTTTCCTGGGCATCCTCTCATACATGTTGTAGTTTTCCGCAATCGGTATCTTGGTCCCGTAAGGAGTCTCAATGACGCTGGTGTGCATGCCCCCTTGCTCCAGCCATGGCCCGTAATCCTCCATTTTGCCCGCAGGCTCCCTCTTGAATATGACATGGTAAGTGGAGGCAAATCCCTTCCGGATAATTCCCGGGTTCAATTCATCCTTTGGCTCAATGGGGCTGATTTTTGGGAGCTTTGCGCGCACGTTAGGCACAATGGACAGGTGGGATGGGAAATGCCTGTCCTGAATCAGCCGCTCGGCTATTTCCCCGACAAGCTTTGACTTTATTGCCGCGTACTTGTCCTTTGGAAGGGGCAGGTTCCCGATCATGTGGCTTTTGTTCTGCTGCCCGAACGAGAACATTATGTCGCTGCAGCCATGGCAAGTGTGGCAGAAGTAAAGGTCTGATGAGCTTGAGGAGCCGGAGCACTCAAAGCAGCGCTTCATTAGGTAGGAGCCCAATACGCGCATTGTGAATTCGCATTCCCCGTGCCAGCCGCAGCCGAAAGCGTATTTGCAGCCCCTCCTTATCAGGTAGCACGCGAACACGTGCGAGCAGTTCTGTATTCTGTTGGACAGGAAAGTGTACTGGGAATCTGTTATCAAGTCAGAGGAATCAGCATATGCAGTGTTTCCGAGGTGCCGGTTGCCGGAATACTCGCACTTTTCA
>JAPLWY010000057.1:2293-8497 GCA_026396355.1 Microcaldota archaeon | reverse complement strand
GAAGCAATGTGTCCAAATCCTTCATGTCATTTATTGAAATCGCGTACTTGCGGTTCTGGACCGCCTCGTCGGCTGACACGAACTGCGCGTTCTTGGAGTACAGGTCTGAGGCAAGCATCACTTCTTTCCCGGAAAGGTGGGACTTGCGCCTGGCGGTCGGGGGCAGGTATTCCGAGAGCCATTCCGAATAATCCGGAAGCTTGCCAATCTCGCGCCCGAAGAGCACTCTGCAGGTTGAGTTCCAGTCTTTCTGAAGCTGCCGTTCAAGTGTCGCATCCATCAGAATCACTTCTTGAGCGCGCCAATGCTGTAGATGCTCATCTCCAGCCTGCGTGTTTTGTCCAGCTCATCAGCCATTTTTTTCAGAAGCAAGTCGCGCGCTTTCAAGTATTCCTCTTTGGAAAGCTGCGTGTTGCCAATACAATAGCGCGCGCCTTTCATGTTGAAGCAGAACATGCAGTCAGACAGGCCTTCGCAATTGTGGCAGAAATACGAGTCCGCGCACTTGTCGCAGGAGTCCATCTCAAGGCAGCGCACCAGGTACTGAGAATTTGAGCACTTGATGCAGAATTCGCTTTCGATTATGCGCCCGCAGCCGTATGCATATTTTGAGTGGAGCGCAAGCGAGTTGCAGCCTGTGTGCTCGGAATAGGTGGATTCGTAGCCCCTGTAAGTATTGTGGGTGTTGAAGGCAAGCGGGGTGCCATTCACATTGGAGCACTCGCCCTCCCAAATCTCGGCAGTGACATATGCCACTTTGCCTAGCCCTTTTACCACTGCTGCCAGGCTTTGGACGTCTTCATTCGCCATGCCAAGCTTTGCAAGCTCAATGGACTCGCGGCTTGAAACCAGCCTTTTTTCAGGGAGATTGGAATAAAGCGGCATGTTGTCAGGGTAGCAAGTCACAGTGCCGAATATCGAGGTTGCCTTGACTGCCGCAATCGTCCCCCTTTCAAGCCATTCCTGGAAGCCCTTTATGCCTGCAGCTGGCGCGCGCTTGAAAATCACCTTGTAAGTGCTGGCAAAGTCCTTGTCGATCTTTCCCATGTCCTTTATGTCCTTGTCGGGAGCCGGACTTATTTTCGGGAGCGGAGAGGGCATTGCATTCGGCATGAGCTCGAGAAGAGAGGGGAATGTCCTTTTCGCGGCAAGCTCGCCCGCAATCTCACCCACCAGCTTCTTTTTTAGCGCAGCATACTTTTCCTTGGGAAGGGCAAGGTTGCCAATCATGTGCCCCTTGTTCCTCTGCCCGAATGAGAACATCAGGTCATGGCAGCCAAAGCAGTTGAAGGAAAAGTAGCAGTCGCTGCCATGGGCAGACCAGTGCACTTCCACGCAGCGCTTGATGTTGAGAAGCGCGACCGAGCGCATAGTGAATTCAGTCATTGCGCTCCAGCCTGCGCCAAAGCAGTACTTGCTGCCCTTCCTCATCATGAAGGATGAGTCACAGCACATGGAGGACTCTATGTTGGTGGAGTTCCAGATTTGCTGCGAGTCCAGTATCAGGTCAGACTGGCTCACATTCGCGCTCGTGCCCAGGCACTTGTTGCCAGTGTATTCGCATTTCTCGGCAAGCGCGGCAAGGAGCGAGTCAATGTCTTTTACCTGGTTGATTGAAAGCGAATAATCTTTGTTAAAGGCAAGCTCTTCCGAGGAGAGAAAGCGTGCCTGTTTCGGGTAGTTGTCCGCTGCCAGCAGCACCTCCTTGCCGGAAAGGCAGGACTTGCGCCTGGCGGTTTTTGGCAGGTACTTTGAGAACCAGGGGCGGAAATCCTCCACTTTGCCCAATTCCTGCCCAAAGACAATCTTGCAGGTTGAATCCCATCCCTTCTGGAGGTGCCGCTCAAGCTCTGCGTCCATGAGGGAAAATACGGGTAAAAGGGTTAAAAATGGGGGTGCGGGTTGCACAGCATAGCCCGTCAGCCTGGCGCAAACCAGGGCTTTTCGCTTGTCCGTTTCCAGTTTGAGATTGGGTAGATGGTTGGCAGGTCGGGCGCAAGCGCGTCAAAGCGCGGCCCATTGTAAGTCAGGAATATCGCTTTCCTGAATGCCCGCTCAAGAATCGGCTTTTCGGCAAGCCTGCGCGCCACGTATGCCCCTGCGCCTGCTTCCTTGTCCTCGCCTTCGTAGTATTTTCTGGCCGAAGCCACAAGTATTGGCCAGTAGCCGCTTTGCCGCACGCGCGCAAGCCCTTCCTGCACTTCCTTCGTATCGGCTTGAATTTTAGGAATTGATTCGCTCAGTCTCACCGCGCAGTATCCCCTGGCGCGCGCATAACGCTCGAATGCGCCAAGGTAGGAATCATAGCCGTACACGCTCATTTTGTCCATTAAATTGAGGGTAGCGTGCGTGTCAGCCATCACTAGGGTGAGGCGAAAGCCTGGCGGATGAATTTCCTGCACCTCGCTCTGCATTTCATCAATTATATCAAGTGCTGTAGATTCCGCGCCACCCACTGTTTCTTTTTTCCACACGCCCCAGAGCATGAAAAGCTCGATTGGCTTTTTCTTTGCAATTGCCTGCCTTATGAGTTGGCGCGTGCCGCTTTCTTTTTTAGGATGGAACCTGCAGTGTTTCTTGCTAGTCAGCCTGCAGAATATTTCTTCCTCGGTCGAAAGCCCAGACTTTTTCTCCATAGATGAGATTCTGTTCGAAGCCACCCTATCTGAGTTGAACTGTGCCTTGTCAAAACCGAACTTCCTGAAAATAGAAAAGTAAAACGCCTCCTCCTTGGTGTGAATGTTCCAAGCAGAGAATTTGGATTGCATTTTCGCAAATTCCTCATCGCTTATTTTTGCAGACGCAAGCTCCTCAAAAAGGCCGCCAGGCTGGTTTCCCCTGTATCCTGCGCCCTCGGATAAGACTGCCTTTTTTCTCCAGCATATGCAAGGCGGCAGCCTGTCTTCCATTGCCTTGCGCAGGATGTATTTCTCTGTTTTCTGCCCGTTTTCCTCCCTTATGGATAGATTTACAGGTAGCTCTCGCGCAAACTTGACAATTGCATCATCAAAGAACGGCGCGCGCACCTCGATGGTAAAGTGCATGGCTGTCCTGTCCACGCGCTGGAACTGCGTCCGGTGCAGGTCTTTCAGGAATGCGTTCTGCCTTTCTGCTGCAGCGTTTTTCCCCAGCCCCTTGAATTCGGGATAGCCAAGGAAAAGCTCGTCTGCCCCTTCGCCGCACAGGACAATGCGCAAATTGAGCTCTTTTGCAGCTTCTGCAATGCAGTAGGAGATTGCGGACTGGCGGATCAGGCGGATCACATTTGGGTCAAAACTCTCGGCCATGGCAACTATCTTTTCAATGCTCTTGAATAGCTCCTCTTCGTCAGGCGGCTGCCGCCAGATATATTTTATCCTATTTTCTTCGCAGTAGCGCCTTGCGAATTTCACGTCTTCCGAACCTTCCTTTCCTGCGATTATCGCAGTCACGTCCTTGCAGTATTTCAGCGCAGTTGCAAGTATGGCAGTGGAATCAAGCCCACCGGAAAGGAAAACGCCCACTGGTAAATCAGTGTTGACTCTTTTCTTCACCGCATTATCCACCAGACCCCGAAGCATTTTTGCTGCCGCTTCTTCGCCTATTTTTCCCTTTGCCTGGTTGCCTGCAGAATAATATTTTGCCATTTTGCAGTTCTTGAAATAGTGGCCGGGCGGAAAGAGCTTCACTGACTTGACCTGTGGAAGGCAGGATAGTGCCTTTATTTCGCTTCCAAAGTAGAAATTGCCCAGGTTGTCATGCGCCCAGTAAAGGGGCTTTACGCCCCACCTGTCGCGTGCAGCCAAAAGAGAGTCCTTCTTCTTGTCATAAATCACAAATGCGAACATTTCCGAGTCTAATTTGCTCAACATTCCTTCGCCATATTCTTCGTAGAGGTGCACCAGCGTTTCGGTGTCGCAGTCGCTTTGGTATTTGTGCCCTTTTACCTCAAGCTCTGCCTTCAGCTGCCCGTGGTTGAATATCTCGCCATTGAAGGCTGCAAGCACGCTGCCGTCCTCGTTCTTCATTGGCTGCTTGCCACTGCTTCTGCCCACAATCGCCAGCCGATTGGCGCCAAGGCAGCAGCTCCCAGCCTCTTCCATCTCATAAAGCGAGTTGCCGCGGTGCGCGATTGCGAAAAGCATCTGGTGGACAGTTGCTTCCTTGCCAGATGCGCCGCCCCACATTGCCCCAATCCCACACATAGCCAATCACAGCTACATGTATGGTTTTTGGATTATTTATAATCTTTGAAAGATTTTCTTTAAAAAGTATAGTAATTTATAAGTTTTATTGCATAATTTAAAGACATGGACTTGACCGACAGGAAAATACTCTATGAACTTGACCAGGATTCGCGCCAGTCCTACAGCGCGATTGCCAAGTCCCTCAAGACCAGCCCGCAGGTAATCAAGTACAGGGTGGAAAACCTGCTCAAGGCAGGCGCGCTGCAATACTGCTGGCCCATGGTGGAGTACAGGAAAGCCGGCTACTTTTTCGGGCTGTATTTTTTCAAGCTGCAGAACATGGATGAGAAGACTGAAAAGGAATTCTTCGCTTATTTGAACAATCACAAATTCATTCCCATAATAATGCGGGGGGAGGGGTATGCAGACCTGATAATTGCCATCTGCGCCAGGGGGATTTTCCACCTTCGAGACATAATCACTGAGCTTAACAACAAATTCGGCAGGAATTTCCGGGAATATGACACCACAATCCCGATTGGCTTTACCCAGTTCCACCGCTCTTACTTGATTGGCGCGGAAAAGAAGCTGCCCGGGGAAGCCTACACTGCTTTCACTGGCGCGGATGTGAAAGAAGAGGCGCTTGGCGAGAAGGAGAGAAAAGTGCTGTCCATGGTGAATTGCAACGCGCGCGTGCCTCTCGTGGAAATTGCGAGAAAGGTTGGGATTTCGGAAATAACCGCAAAAAGCATTGTAAAAAAGCTGGAGAGAGTGGGAATTATCCAAAGCTATACTATTCTGCCAAATCACGTGTTATTGGAAAAGCCGCGCCACAGGGTATTGTTCAAGCTGGCAAGCCTCACCTCGCAAAAGGAGAAAATGCTTTTCACCTATTGCCAGCTGCACCCCAATATTGTGCATCATCTGCGCGTAATCGGCAATTGGGATTTGGTGCTGGATATCGAGGTGGAAAGGGGCGAGCCTTTCAGGAAAATCATACAAGAGATGAAGTTCAAGTTTTCAGACATCATCCAGCGCGTGGAACCCACTTACATTTACAAAATAGACCGGTTCAGGGACATTCCAGTGGAGTATCCGCAGCTGAGCGAGTGAGAGAATGGAAAAAATCTCCCAGAAAATAGTAAACCCTTGCAAGAACTGCACTGCGCGTTGCTGCAGAGTGCTTTCTGTTGTGCTCACTGTGCCAGAAGCAATGAGGCTGGTGCGCGCGTCAGGAAGAAAGGCAGAGGAAATACTGGAGTTCAGCTCTGGAGTGAATTACAGGCACACCCCGCATTACCCTGTGCTGGCATTTGAAGAAGGGCAGCTAAGGGATTATTTCCTGGTAATCCGCCATTCAGGAGAAGACTGCATTTTCCTTGGGAAGGACTGCGCGTGCGCGCTTTATTCCGAGCGCCCTTTTGTCTGCCAGCTCTATCCGTTTGACCTGGATGGCGCGGGAATGAAAAAAGGCGCGCTTTGCCCTGTGAAATTCGGGAGAGAGAAGGATGCCCCTAAAATTGCAGAGGCGCTGCGCGCGGACTTGCTGCGGCACGGCGAGATTGTAAGAAAATGGAATGTAACGCACAAGGAAAAGCCTACTGTGGAGAATTTCTTTGCTTTTCTGGAAGAAGAGAAGCTACAGCCTTACCAATAGCGTGGTCCGGTACAGCCTTTTGCCGTTGCGCTCGCCGGCAAGCTTCTCGGTTCTCACAAAGCCGAGTTTCTGCGAGTTGAGCGCGGCAATCCCCTCGTTCCTGCTTCCGCAGTAAATGTCCAGCCCTTCCTTCAGCTCCTCTATTTTTGGGATGAAGCTGCGCGACTCGATGCGCCTAATCAGAATCTCAGCCATCTTTTCCACGCGTTTTGGGTCTCCGCGAAGCTGTATTATCGCCTCAAAGTACTGCGAGCCTGCCCTGCCGCACTCGGAGCACATGCATTTTTCAGTAAGAACCAGGACTGGCTGGGTCATCCGGCCGTATTCTGTTTCGTATTCCACTGACAAGAAGTCGGGCGAAAATATTGGGGAGGCGCTTTT
>JAPLWY010000057.1:0-2228 GCA_026396355.1 Microcaldota archaeon | reverse complement strand
CTTCGTTGCATTTGGGGCAGACCATTATTCGAACAGTCGGGAATTGCACTGACTTCACCTTGGCGCAGTCCAGGCAGAGCTCGCCATGGAATTGCGCATCGGTGTCGGGTTTCCCGCAGCGGGGGCAGAATCTTGTCATGAAAATGGCTGTGAAGATAAGGATATATATCCATATACCATGAAAGAGAGATATGGAACATGAGGAAAACGACGAGAGCGCGGCAAACTCCGAGATGAGATACATCACCTTGGAGCTTATGAAGCTGGCGCAGAAGTCAGGCAGGAGCTTTGCTGAAGTTGCGGAGGAATACCTGAAGAACGCGCATAAGCTGCAGAGAATGATTGCGGGCGAGAAAGCATCCCCGGTTAAAAGAAAGGCAAGCAAGCAGATACGCTAAAGTTGATTTCCATGCAGGAAGCGAAAAAAAACGCGCTTTCCATTTCCAATTACTTTGTTTCATTGCCCAACCCGGCAAAAACCGTTATTTTGATTTTTCTTGCCTCATTTATTTTCGGGGCAGCGCTGTTCATTGCAAAAAGCGGAAAATTTGGGCCAACCGAGCTGTTCGCTGGAGGGCTGGACGGAGTGGTGCTGCTCGCCTTTCCCGCAATACTCGCCTCTGTAGGGCTTTACCTTCTTAGGAGGAAGGCGGTTTTCAGGCGCGCGGTTTTCCTGGGGCTCCTTACTGCAATCTGCTATGGCCTGTTCTACTTTGGCGCGGCTGCGCTTGAAGGAACAATCCCGTATGCAAGCAACTTGATATTCGTGGGGTTCGGGCTGTCCTTCGTTCTTTGGTATTTCATGCTTTTCCTTGCCTTTGACTTTCGGAAAAGCGCTGCGCTGTTTGCCACCATGCAGCTGGTGATATTCGCGGCGTTTTTCATGGCGCACTCGGGAATCGGGGCAGAGGGCGTGGCTGATGCGCTGACGAAAATGTATGTTGCAGCCTTTGTCTTCCTTGCCGCGCTTTATGCGATGTTCTACCTTGTCTCGGCGCCAATGAAAAAGAATCTGGGAATCTCGTCACTGGATACAATTTCCATGTTCCTTTCGCAGTGGTTGTATGGCGAGAAGGACTTGGAGGAAGTTTTCGCAGAAATTGGAGAGGATATTGAGACTAGCGTGTTTGTGGGAAGGTTTTCCGGAGCGAAAAACGACGCGATTTTCATTGTCCCATACATGCATTTCGGTCCTTTCGGGAATCTTGGCGGCTCTGAGTTCACCTGGATGATTTCAGATGCCATTTCAAAGCAGGGAAAAGGGGATGGCGCAAATGTTTTTGTTTTCCATGGGACCGCCACGCATGACTTCAATCCTGTCTCGTCAAGCGAAATCGGCAAAGTTGTGGGCGCGTGCAGGAAGGCGCTGGGGAAGATAAAGCTTTCGCAGGCAAAGATGTCATTAGTCTGCTGCAAAGACGGAAGCGTGCGCTGCCGAGCAATGAAGGTGAATGATTCTGCCTTTCTTTCATTCTCCCGCGCCCCGGCAACAACCGAGGATGTGAATTTCGGGATAGGGATGGCAATACTGGAGCGGGCGCGAAGGTACACCAAGAATGCCTGCGTGATAGACGAGCACAATGCCGAGACCGGGGACATTACTTCAATTGAGGTGGGAAACCCGATAGGCTTTGAGATGCTCCGCTCAGCAGGAGATGCCCTTTCGGGAAAGCAAAAGGTGGAAAAATTCCTGTTTGCCTGCTCAAGCGCCCAGCTGCAGATTGACACGCTTGGGAAAAACGGGCTCAAGCTTGCGCTTTTCGCGCGCGGAAAAAAGCTCGACGCGGTGCTGCTTGCAGATTCTAACAGCATAACGCCTGATTGCGCTTGGGAATGAGAAGGGCTATTCCTGCACAGGCGAAGTGATGACCACCGACACGCACCAGATAAATACTGTGCGGGGCGTGCTCCACCCGCTTGGAGTGAGCGGGAAGGGCGAGGTGATGTCAGCAGTCAGAAAATTGTTCTCGGAAGCCGAGGCAAGGCTGGAGCAAGTCAAGTTCGGCTGCAGCGAGGAGTCGCTTCGCATACGCGTTTTCGGAACAGGGCAGTCGGTTGAGATTGCATCCACGATAAATGCAGTTGTGTCTGTGCTGAGGCTGGCGCTTCCGATCATAATAATTGGCAGCGTTTTCCTGCTGCTTTGGGCATTGGAAAAAATCTGAAGAGGGTGAGACTGACGTTTGCAAAAAAAGGACAGGGTGCCATACAGTTTTCCTGCGGAAAGA
>JAPLWY010000124.1 GCA_026396355.1 Microcaldota archaeon | reverse complement strand
ATGTGCCTGCAGGCACGTTTTCGGGCGGCATGAAGCAGCGGCTGTCGGTCGCCGCGGGGCTGCTCCACTCGCCGGAAATTATATTCATGGACGAGCCCACGACCGGGCTTGACCCGCAGTCGCGAATTGCGCTTCGCGAGCTGACGCTCACGCTCAACAAGACGGGAATGACCGTGATATACACCACGCACGACATGGCTGAGGCAGACATGCTCTGCCACAGGATCGGCATAATGGACCATGGCAAGCTGATTGCGCTGGGCACGCCGCAGGAGCTCAAGGCGCTGAAGGGCTATGGGCACAAGATAGTGCTTGAAATCGGCAAACACCCGCCGCACATTGCGGACGAGCTGAAGGGCATTTCAGGCGCTACAACGGTGTCCAGCGACGGACGCCACGTGGAGCTGCGCATGCACAGGATGCGCGAGGGCGTGGTGCAAAAGATCGTGGAATTCCTGGAGAAGCGGGGGCTGAGCCTCGTCAACCTTAACATTTCCGAGCCCACGCTCGAGGAAGTTTTCATAAGCCTGACCAATAAGGAGCTGAGGGACTGATTCGATGGCAGCAAAAACCGCAAAACTGACGGCTCAGGGGCACAACGGCTCAGTGGAACGGATGATAGACACCCGCAAGATCTGGGCCATTGTGCAGAAGAACTGGATGGTGCTCAAAGGCGACAGGATCAGGCTGTTGCCGCTCTTCATCTTCCCGATATTGATGATATCGCTGTTCGGATTTGCCTCTGGCAACATACCAAAGCACCTGCCCACCGCGATTGCCGATTATGACCAGACGCCGTTTTCGCGCATGGTCTCGGACCAGCTGTCGGGAGTGGATATTTTCGCAGTCAAGTATCATGTAGGCACGCAGGACGAGGGCAAAAAGCTTTTGGACAGCGGAAAGGTGAAAGTGCTGTTCGTGCTGCCGTCGGGCCTGGAAAGCAAAGCGGTCGCAGGGCAGCCTGCGCAAATCGAGGTGATGGTGGACGAGTCGGATTCCTCGGTGGCGCAGACCGCCAAGGCGGCCGCGCAATCCTTTGCCAGCAGGCTCTCGTCGCAGGTGGCGCAGATGAGGCTGGCTGCGCTTTCGGCGCAGGTCGCTTCCGCCCGCGCTGACCTTGCCGCCGCAAAATGCGCGCTGGCAGGCAGCACGGACACCGCCAAGGCGGGCGCGCTGGCCGAGTCAAGCTCGGCTTATTTTGCCGATGCAGGCCATTCGTTTTCGCAAGGCTACGCGATGTCATCCGCCAGCGCGCAGGGGCTGACAAACTCGCTTGGCTACCTTATTGACCAAAACGAGATTGCAGACAGCTTCACGCCGGCATCCATGACCTCGGCAACGGTTGCCCTCCTTTCGACAGGGGACAGCCAGCAGGCCACGCTACAGCAGGCGGGCATGTTTTCCCTGCTTGGCGCCTACCAGGCCATGATTTTCACGGACGCAAGGTTGATTTATGCAAGCTCGCAGCAGATTGCGGGAATTGCTGGCGGGCAGGCTGCGGCTGCAAAGGTGTCAGTGGCATTCATCGGCTCGGCTGACGCCAAGCTGGAGCAGGCTTCAGGGCAGGCAGAACGGGTGCCGAGCCTGGTTGACCTCCTTGTGCTTGAGCCTTACGGCTATGGCAGGCGCGCAATAGACTTCCTGCTTCCAGCCATGCTTGCGATGATTGTGTTTCAGGGCGCGACAATGGGGCTCGGGCGCGCGATTGCCGGCGAGAGGAAGGACGGCTCGCTCACGCGCGTGTTCCTGACGCCGACCTCGAACACCACCATAATCTTCGGCACCCAGCTGTTCTACATGCTGCTTGAGACTTTCCGCTCCAGCATGATAATAGTGGCGGCAATAATGCTGTTCGGAGTCACAGTTACCGGCAGCCCGCTGGACATCCTTGCCATAATCGCGGTGTTCGCGATGGGCGCGACCGGAGTGGGAATGGTGCTGTCCGTGCTCACGCACAGCCAGGAGCAGTACATGGCAGTAAGCATGCTGGTCTCGATGCCGATCATGTTCCTTTCCGGAGTTTTCTTCCCGGTACAGACCATGCCAGAAATTCTGCAGGTATTCGCGCAGGTGCTGCCGGTGACATATGCCGCCGACGCGCTGCGCGGCGTGATGGTGAAAGGATTCACGCTGGCGCAGGTGATGCCGGACATGATAGTGCTCACGGCATTCGCGCTTCTCATGCTGGCGCTGTCGATAATTATGTTCAAGAGGGAGATTGCGTAAGGAAGCTTGGATTGGTATTAATCAGATGAATGGGTGGTAAACATGGTGAACAGGAAAATATCCGGAATGGCGATGATTTTCGCGCTTTCAATGCTGCTGCTGTCGGGCAGCGCATTCGCGTCGATAAACCCGAAGGTGCAGCTGCTGAACTACACGCTGTCCGAGGTGCCGGCGCAGCCAGGGCAGACAGTCGCCCTGACCCTCCACTTCAAGAGCATGGAGGCGGACAACTGCGCCGAGAGCTTCTCGGTGACGCTGGCGGTCGGCTACCCACTTTCCATACGGGGAAGCGACACGCAATATGTTTCGCTCCTGTGCGCCCAGGACCCGGACAGCAAAGGAGACATAACATTCTACCTGCCGGTGGACAACCTTGCGACAAGCGGCACCTACCCAGTCTCGGTCGCAAGCGCTTATGAAAAGAGGTTCACCAAGCTCACATCAAGCAATACCGTGAACTTGCAGGTTGGCGGCGCGCCATCATTCAACGCATCAATCACATCGTCCGCGCCTGTTGACATTTACGCAGGCGACGACGCAAAGGTGGCAGTCACTTTCCAGAACACAGGAAGCAGCATGGTGCAGTCCGCCCGCGCCACCGCAACCTCAAGCGGCATCGTGGTGAAATGGGCCGGAAGCACGCAGGACCTGGGCTCGATTGCCGCGCGCGGAAGCGCAACCGCATATTTCAATATCGAGGCGCCCAAGAACATAGCAGTGGGAAGCTACCCGCTGGATGTTGTGCTGGAATATGCCAGCGAGAACAAGAGCATAGGCAGCACCTCTTTCAGGTTCATGGTGCCGGTCTCGCCCAAGGCGGATTTCACTGCAGCATCGGCGTCCCCCGTCCTTGTTTCGGGAGAGAAGAAGGAAGTGGCAATCACGCTTTCCAACACAGGCACCGAGGAGGCGAAGAAGCTCAAGGTCAGGATAAAGCCCATGTTCCCATTCTCAACCGACGGGACGGTGCGCTACATCGATTCCCTGCCGGCAGGCTCGTCCGCCAACATCACTTACCTTGTTACGGTGGACAAGGATGCAACGGCAGGCAACCAGCTGCTGAGCTTCCAGGTTGATTTCGAGGACCCGCAGGGCAAGCAGATGTCAGACACTGCCGACTTCGCGCTTTCAGTGCGCGCGCTCACATTGGCGGACCAGGTCTCGGCAGTCTGGTATGTCTGGGTGGCGCTTGCGCTCGGGATTGTCTACATGGCAAGCAAGAGGATGGGCAGGAAGAAGGCTGCTTAAGCCCCTGCTTTTTTCCTGTTTTGCGCCCGCCTGCTTTTTTATTTTCTTTTTGCCGTTTTTCCTTTTTCCCTGCAAACTAATGGCTGCCAGTGCCAGCGCCTTTTTTACTTTTCCCTGCAAATGCCTAGCCATGAGGCTATATACCCACACTGACCTTGACGGAGTGATGTGCGCAGTGCTTATTTCGTGCGTTGAAGAGGTGGATGAGTTCCGGTTTGTCGACCCTGGGACTGTGCAGGCGGGCAAGATACCGTTCACGAAAAACGACATAATATCCGACCTTCCTCTTGACAGGCGGTGCGGAATGTGGTTTGACCACCATGAAAGCAGCAGGCCGAATGCCGGGATAAAGTTTGAAGGCGAGTGGAAGCTTGCGCCCTCTGCCGCGCGCGTTGCTTATGAGTACTATGAGAATCCGTTCCTAGAAAAATACTTGCCTGCAGTTGAAGCGACTGACAAAATAGACTCAGGGCAGGTTGCAATTGGCGAGGT
>JAPLWY010000079.1 GCA_026396355.1 Microcaldota archaeon | reverse complement strand
GTGCGGCAAATACGGCATTGACGGCTACCTTGCTGCGCTTTCCCATTCCATCAGCCCGTTCAAGATAAGAAAAGGGCTGGCAAAGCTTGAAAAGGAAGGAATGCTGCGCAAGGGCGAGGGCTTCACTGAAAAGGGCAAGGAAGAGCTGCTAGGCATGAAAGCCGAAATCCTGGAATACGCCGCGCGAAAAGAGAAAGTTGTTTCCTAAGCGCGCAAAAGAAAGCATTTTATTGCCCGCGCACTCAATCTCCTCTATGGCAAAAAAAGACTTTGAAACCGGCTGCTGCCCCCGCTTCAACCCCGCTCCCTGGCAGAACAAGACGCACAAATGGAAAAACAAGCTTTTCATAAAAAACACCCTGCGCTGCTTTTTCCACATCCCGCTTGGCATGAATAAAGTGATGATGAAAAACATGGGGCTCATCAATGCGGCAGGCGCCAAAAACCCTGAAAACATCTGCATAATTGACGACAGGGGGCTTTTTGCGTCTGATTTGTACGTTGCAGTGGACAGGAAAGTGCCTGGCGCGCAGATAGCCTCGATTTCAGGCACCATGCTCTCGCGCGTGTACGAAGGCGGCTATGGCGAATCCGGAAAATGGGCAAAAGACATGCTCGCCTACGTGAAAAGCAAAGGCTTCGCGCACAAGAAGCTCTATTTCAGCTACACAACCTGCCCCGCGTGCGCAAAGGCGTATGGGAAGAATTACGTGGTGCTGTTTGCGGAGATATAGGTTGATTCATATGAAATTTAACAAGGAAAGAGATATGCCAAACCTGAAAATTGCTATCTGCGCGCTTGTTCTATCATTCCTGCTTTTCTTAGTAGGTGCTTTTTCAGCAGCTGCTTATGACCCGCAGATCTACATCTTTGTCACATTCTTCATATTCGTCTATCTTGGCGCTTTTACCTACAATCATCTTTATTGCAAAGCCTATTGCAGTGATGCATCAAACCAGAAGATGGGTGTGGGGCTAGGGATATTCTTTATCCTGGTCATTGTATCTCAAGGCTGCCCTGGCACAGGCTGCGGAGACTGGTTTGGCTTTGTATTGTTGATGCTTGTCGCACAGTGCATATCCATCTTGCTGATGTCTATCTATCATCTTTTGTCCAAAGGTTTCTTCAAATCATCAAATAAGAAAAAATAGCGCTGCAGCACGCCAATGGAGCGATTTACATGAATTGGAAGGAATTTGTCAAACCGTTCAAGTCTGTTTGGAAATATTCACTGGCATTCATTTTCATCTATCTGGCAATTGTAAAAGGCTGATATCTTTTATACAACCATATTATTCTTCGCATATGTTGGTTTTAGAGTATCAAGAGTGCGCCCAGGGGTAATTGAACCAGTAAAACTGAGCATTTATGCCGCTGTTCCTGCGTTTTTCATAGTTATGGGCGCAGGATACGAAATGATGTCGTATGGCCCAACCTGTTCGTCAGGCGGGAGTTGCACCAATTTTCCTGCCTTGTTTGTGCTCTTCACTGCGATTTACTTCATAGCGGTGATGATCTCCAGCGCAATTGGCGCGTTTGCCGCATCAAAGCTCGCGCCCCGTTGAAAAAGAAAAAATAGCGCTTTAATGCGCCGATGGAGCGATTCTCATGGATTGGAAGGAAACGTTTTACCCCACCCCCCTGAACGTGCTGGGCACGGTTGCCGTGTTTTTGCTATGCACTGGCGCGTCGGGCAAGATTTGGGCCTCAATCTGGTTCTGGCCAATGCTTCTTGTCTGTTATATTCTCGTTTCCCTGTTCATACGCAGATTCAAGCGCGACCAGGAAATGATGAACAGGCTGAAAAAGGTCAGGGAAGACGTGCGCAATGCAAAATCGCCGGAAGAGCTTGACCAGATCAAGAAAAGATACCCCGATGTGAAATTTGTAGAGCTGAACAAGCAGTTTCTCTTTGGCGACAAGAAAATGCTTGAAGAGCAGCTCAAGAGCATGCGCATGGAAAATGACCTGAAACGCGGCCAGCAGCAGAATCCGTACGTAAAGTTCACAATAATGAAGAAAGAGAAAAAATAGCGCCGCAGCGCTCTGTTCGCGGAGATTTAACGCCGGAGCAGATGGCTTGCCTTGACAGATAGCTTTATATACATGTTATATCATTATTTACACCATGACAGCGAAACAGCTAAACGTCATTTTGCCTCATATAAACGAGTACTCCGCCACAAAGCCCTACTTGAAGATTCTGGCATTATGGACGGACAAAGAAGGCATAAAGCTGGAGAAAAAACTCTTACCCAGCTCACTGATGCGGGGCTGGTCTGTCCGCCAGAAGATGGGCACAGTGCTGGGCCAAGAAAAGACGAACCGTGACCTGTGGAATAACTGGACAATCGGTTTCGTATTGGCCACTGAAGACATTCTCTTAAGAAGCAATGCCATTCTGGGCGCTGTGGAAAGCTACCCTGATTCTCGCGTATTGGATCTCCACGCAAGCATGGCCGGCAAGCTGATGGCTTATTACTTGCAGCCTGGCCCCAAACCCCCGGAAGCGCAGCTGATTTGGATCAACAGATCCCAGCTTTTTGCCATTGAAGACCCTGTTGCAGGTTTCGCAAGCACGCTGGAAAAGGGCATGAATAATTTTTACGCCAACTGCGAATCTGATTTTGCGCGCATAATTGCCAAAATCCGCGGCTATGAATTGGAAACCCTTCTGCGAGATGCCAAAGAGAGCGTGGCACGGCTGGTTTCCCGCAAGGATTCCATCATGTCAGTGGAAGTGCCGGGCGAGCCTGTGCTGTTGGCAGGAAAGGGAAATGCAAGCTCATTCTACCGCGAAGTGATGCTTCGCAGCGAGGAGGAGAAGCCCATCGAAAACTATCACTGCTCGGAATTCGAAATCCAGTACAGCAGCCATCTATTGCTCCCATCGCAAATGCAGCAAAACGACTGGGTATCGCTTCTGCTCTATGTCAAGAATAAAATGCAATGAAACCCGCACAAGCGCGCAGTAAAAAAAGGCATAACTGCGCAACGGCGTGCCTTTCTTCTCTCGAACATACGTTTAAATACCCAATTATATATATTTTATCACATGTATGGCTATGACTCATATTCCCGGATTAAACTGTCTGAATTGAAACCAATCCGGCCAATAGGCAAATTCAAGAATATCCTGCTGTTTTCGCCCCACAAGACTGAAAGGCAGGCGATTGCCCAGTTCCAGCT
>JAPLWY010000105.1 GCA_026396355.1 Microcaldota archaeon | reverse complement strand
GTTTGCCACAATGGATGCATGAAAAAGAAAGCATTTTCATCCAGGATAGCGATAATCATTGCCGAACTGTCGCGCCGCGAGGCGGAGCAGGACAAGATACTTGGCAGGACGCGCGAGATTGTGCGCCATTGCGCAAACGGGATAAAGCTCATACACGCTGGCGAAATTGCCGGGGCGAAGTCAGAGATTGCGCAGGCGAGGAAAAAAATCGCGCCTTTTGCGAAAACGAAGCAGTTCGAGTATTTGCTGGAGCAGCCATACCAGGAGATAACCGAGGCTGTTCTTTTGCTTGCCGCGACCGAGGGGAAAACGCTTCCCGGCTGGGAGGAGCTTTCGCTTCCGTTTGAGCCCTATCTTCTCGGGCTGTGCGATTTGGTGGGCGAGCTTAGGCGCGAGATGCTCGAGTCGCTCAAGCGCGGGGATGCGAAAGGCGCGCAGAAGTATTTTTCGCTGATGAGCGAGATTTACGACGAGCTCTTGCCTGTGAGGTTCTCGAATTCGCTGCTCCCGAACTTCAGGAAGAAGCAGGATGTCGCGCGCTCGCAGGTAGAACAAGCCAGAAGCGAGCTTGTGCGTTCGCTTGTGCGTTCGCAGTCAAGGTAAGCTTATTTCGCAGGTTGAATTCAGTTGCATAATGCACAGGCGAGCAGAGCTTGTGCGTTCGCAGTCAAGGTAAGCTTATTTCGCAGGTTGAATTCAGTTGCATAATGCACAGGCGAGCAGAGCTTGTGCGTTCTCAATCTAGATAGACCCTGTTTCTTTTTTGCTGATGAAGACCTGACGCACATGCGAGCAGAATTGGTGCGTTCCCAATCAAAGTAAGAAAATCGCTCCTGCCAATGCTAGCCTGCCAAGTTTGGCTTGAAAAGCCTCTGGCGCATCAGACTGCTTCGAATTGCCATGTTTCCTTCACCGTCTTCAGTATTACCTGCGTGTTGGTGTGCTCAACGAATGGGATGGAAAGGAATGATTTTAGGAGGCCTGAGAACTGCTCGCGCCCCTTGGCTGCGACCAATGCCACGCTATCGTATTCTCCCGTAACGTCGTAAACCGCCACCACTCCGCGTATCTTGCTTATCTTTTCCTGAGCCTCAAGAAGCTTGCCTTTTGCTATCTTTATCTGCACCACGCCGAGGAATTCGAATCCTAGCTTAGTCAGGTCAAGGTGCGCGCCATACCCCACAATGACACCTGACTTTTCCAGCTTTTGCATGCGGGAGATAAGCGTGGTCGGGTGGATTTTCAGGCGTGATGCCAATTCGCGGTATGAGCCGCGGCAGTTGCGCGAAAGCTCGCGGAGAATTTCTGTGTCAGTGGAGTCCAGCATTTGTGCACCTTATTCGCGTATTTCTGGTCGCAGTTCATGTATTTGCACACAATGTTTAAAATTAAATGCTCTTTTGTGCAGAGTTTTATTGGTAAACTATATATAAAAGCTAATCCACACCCTCAAAATCACATTGGGGGTGCAAACATGTTGGGAGACATACCTGAATCGGAAAAGCAGAGGATAATCGAGGATGCAAAAGCCAAGGGCGTGCGGTTTGTTGACTTGGAGTTTGTGGACATTTTGGGGACGCCGAAGATGTGCGAGGTGACTGTGGAGAGGCTGCCTGATGTTTTGGAGGACGGCACCTGGTTCGACGGCTCATCCATCGAGGGGTTTGCCAGGATTGCGGAGTCGGACATGTTCTTGATTCCTGACACAACAACGTGGGCAGTGCTTCCCTGGACAGGGGGAAAAACCGCGCGCCTTATTTGCGATGTTTATGTCGACGAGAAAACCCCGTTTGTGGGCGACCCGCGAAGCGTGCTCAAGCGCCAGCTTGCGCGCGCAAAGGCAATGGGATTCGATTACAAGGTCGGCCCTGAACTCGAGTTTTTCCTTTTCAAGGGCATGAACGGCGACGGCGGGATGGAGGCTGTGCAGGTGCACGACAATGCCGGCTACTTTGACTTGGCCACGCGCGATGCCGCGTTTGACCTGCGCCAGGAGATTGTGCCGGCGCTTGAGAAAATGGGGCTGAAGATAGAGCGTTCGCACCACGAGGTCGCGCAGGGGCAGCACGAAATCGGCTTTTTCTACGGGGACGCGCTTTCCATTGCGGATTCCGTGATGACGTACAAGACGACAGTGAAAACGCTTTCCAAAAAATACGGGCTGTACGCGTCATTCATGCCAAAGCCGGTGTTCGGGATAAACGGCTCGGGAATGCATGTGCACCAGTCGCTCTGGAAGGACGGGAACAATGCATTTTATGACGGGGCGGATCCGTACCAGCTGTCAGGGCTGGCGAAGAATTTCATTGCCGGAGTGATGGCGCATGCGCGGGCGGTCGCGGCAATAACCAACCCCACTGTGAATTCATACAAGAGGCTGGTGCCAGGCTATGAGGCGCCAGTTTATGTCTGCTGGGGCAGGATAAACCGCTCTGCGCTCATCCGCATACCGAGGAACCTTGCAGGAAGGGAGAAGGGCGCAAGAATAGAGTGCAGGTTCCCTGACCCGTCGTGCAACCCCTATCTTGCGTTTGCAGCCATGCTTGCGGCGGGGCTGGACGGGATTGAGAAAAAGCTCGAGCCGCCAAAGCCTGTTGAGGAAAGAGTGTATGGCTATGAGGAGGAGAAACGGCGCAATCTTGGGATTGGCACCTTGCCAACCTCGCTCCAGGAGGCGAGCCGCGCTTTTGAGGCTGATGAAACAATCAAGAAAGCCATGGGAGAGCATTTGAGCGCCATGATTCTCCGGGCGCAGAAAAACGACTGGGACAACTACATCACGCAGGTCACGCCCTGGGAAAAGGAGAGGTATTTCGGGGTGCTGTAGATACTGAGACGCAAGCCGGAGCAGCAGGCGGCCCGCTTTGCTGGGATGGCGCGCTCAGACCATTATTCTTAAAAGCGCCGCATGGGTAAATGGCACATGAAATTCGGGTTTGCCGCATTGACCGTATTGCTTTTCCTGTCGCTTGCCCTGCTTTCAGGCTGCGCGGGCTTGGATAATTCACAAGCACCGGAAAAAACAGGCGAGGACGTAACAGTAAAAACATCCGTAAATATTGTGGAGCCGGATGAAATCGGCGGCGAAAATGCCAGCCAGGTGAGCGCGCCCAACCAAACGAATGGAAACGCTGCGAATATTACCGATGCTGCAAACGCCACGCTGAACCAGACAAACGAGAGTCTGGAAATCCTGGAATGGGAAATTGACGAGCCTGTGCCGGTTTCGACAAGGAATGTTTCAGACAGGATATATGACGGCGACTTTGGATTGAAGGATTTGGAGCTGGAGCCGCTCAAAGTTTACGTGATAGACTGCGGGAATGCGGACTGCATACTGGTAAACAAGGGGGAGTTCTACATGCTGGTGGATGCGGGAAGCGCAGAACCGGTTGAAACGTTGCTTGCAAAACTCAAGGTGGAAAAGCTGACTGCGGTTGTGGCAACGCGCGACTCCCCAATTGCGATTGGAGGAATGGGAAAAATAATACAGGATTATCCGGTTGGAGAGTTTTGGTACAATGGGATAGATTCCGTAGACCAGTCTCTGGAATACAAGACGCTTCTTTATGACGTGAGAAGCAGGGGAATTGCAATCAAGAGGCCAAGCGCAGGTGAAAAAATGAATGTGAGCGGGCTTGCCGTGAAAATATTGAATCCGCAAAAGCCGCTGCTGCACGGGAACCCGGATATTGATGCGATTGTGATGAAGCTGGAGAGCAATGATGCCTGCATGCTTCTCCTCAACCCGACTGTGCAGGAGAGGGAGCCTGCTCTTGCGAATTTGAATGAAAGCCTTCGGTGCGATGTTGCGACTTACTTCAAGTGGGGGGAAGGGAGGCAGACGCGCTCGCTTATGATGATGAGCTATGCCAAGCCAAAAGACGTGATAATCTCGGTGGGAAAAAACGAGTTTGGCTTGCCTTCAAAAACCACGCTTACTTACCTTGCGCTGGACAGCGTAAATGTCTGGCGGACGGATTTGGACGGGACAGTCGGGGTTTTTGTTGATTCCGCGGGGTATGAGATTGGGAAGTATAATGTGGCCACCGGCAATCTTACCATGAGAAAGGAGTAACTTTTTGAGAAAGTCCCGGAGCCATCGTAATTGTTGCTTAGCTTTTTGTTTGGCTCTTGCCAAATCAGGCAAACTCCTCTAGGACTTTGCCTTCTGTTCGGCACTTCGTGCCAAAGCAACCAAAATCCTCTAGGATTTTG
>JAPLWY010000029.1 GCA_026396355.1 Microcaldota archaeon | reverse complement strand
TGCAGATGCCCGCGAAATAGCTGTAGCATTCGCTCCATGAATATGGCGGTATGCCGCCGTATGCCCGGAGCGGCGTGCTGTATGCCTGGTTCTCAAAGCCGTACGGAAGAGTGGTGTTGAGTGTCGGGGAGGCAATGACTATATTGACCTTGAGGTTCAGCGACTTTGAGGTTGAGGTGTGGTTGCTGTCAGTGACAGTGAAGGTGACCGCGTATGTTTTTGGATAGATCACGGCGTGATATGTGAGATAATCCCCGACCGAAATGCCTAAGACATACTGCTCTGATGAATGGAGACGTCCATTCGAATCAAAGCCCATGTCAGAGGGCGCCCCGCTTTGCGCCCAAGTGTAAGGAGGCACTCCGCCTGTTGCCGAAAGAGTGGCAGAGTAGGGGGAGCCGATTGTGCCATCGGAAAGCGAGGCAGTTCTTATTGTCAGGGAAGACAGAATCACGTACATTGTGAAGGATTTGCTGTTGGTAGTGCCGACCGAATCGGTTGCGCGCACGGTGAAAGTGTAATTCCCTTCTGTGCCTGCATTGGGGATGCCGATTATTGCGCCGGTTGAGGGCATCAGGGAAAGCCCGGCTGGAAGGGAGCCTGCTGTTATTTCCCATGAGTAAGGCGAGGTTCCGCCCTGCGCAGAGAGTTGAAAGAAATAATCCTGCTGTTCATATGCATAAGACAGGCTGTTGGTGGTTATCATCACGGGATATGCAAGATTCACATGGAGAGGCAGCGTGGCATTGGCAGAGTGGCCAGAGAAATCCGTCAGGCGCATGAAAACGCTATACGTGCCTGCCGTCCCTTGCGCTGGCGCGCCGGATATTGTGCTGCCTAATTGCGAAAGCCCGCTTGGAAGCCCGGTTGTGTACCAGGAATATGGAGTTTGCCCCCCGGCTGTGATGATTTCAAACGAGTAGGGTGACCCCACATTGGCGTTTGGAAGGCGGCCAGATGTTATTGTGGGAAGCGAATATACTGTCATTTGGATTTCCAGCTCGCCAGTGTTGCCAACATAGTCAGATGCTTGGATCAAAATATTGTGCACCCCTTCTGTGCCCAGTGCAGGAGCGCCGATTATCGCCCCGTTTGAAAATGAAAGCCCGCTTGGCAGCCCGGCAACGCTCCATGCATAAGGGGATGTGCCACCCTGTGCCGATACCTGCACGGAAGGAATTGCTTCGCCGACGTATGCGCTGGAAAGGCTGGGCGCAGCGCTGATTGTGATGTTGGCCCTGGCGCCAGTATGCACCCCTATGATAGAGGTTTCGTTTATCGGCGCTGAATTCGCACAGATGAGAACGAGGGGCTTTGAGCCTTCCTGCGAAAGGCCGGAAACTCCGCTTTTGTTGAAGCCGAACCCGAGATTGAGGTAGACCAGGTCGCCTTCCTTGCAGGGCAGCTCGCCGGATGCTGTGATGGCTGCCACAAAGCGCTGCGAGCGCGCTGAGATTTGGAGTGCGCCGGATGGCGAGCCTGCCACGCAGAAAACGCGCTGCACACCGTCTATCGAAATGCTTGAGAGGGAAATATCATAGGGCTCGGAATTCCGGAGGAGAAACTGGTAGCCTCCTTTTTCAGGCTGCTGGCAAATCGTGCCGTATGCCGCGCCGGCATCCTGTATCTTGAGCGGGGTTGCCACGCTGCCCCAGTAGACTTGAGATTCCATCTTGTTTGTCCTTGCCGATTCGCTTGAGGCTGAGCTGACGTAAGTGATTGCAGCAAGGGCAATAACCAGAACCACTGCGAGTATGAGGAGATATTCCACCGCCCCTTGCCCTTTCGACTTGCTTGCGCGCAAAAACATAAGCCCACTCTTTTCCAGAAGCCCACTTTTTTCAGCCTGTTTCATTGTAATGAAACGGCGGGGCATTTTATTATTGTATCGGCAGTGCGCCGGTGCTCACTGCCTTTTTGATTTTGACGGGAAAAATATTTTGAGGCTGGAAAGCGAGATGCGCATGCCGTCCTTTGCAGCCACGGTGCGCACGCCGGATTCTGCCTGTATGCGCGCAGCCTCCCTTTCAGGAGAGGCGCGAATCAGGCGCAACCCCATGTGGGAAAGGAGCGCCAGCTTTGGCTTTGCCTGTGAAAGCAGGCGCGCAGTGTCCTTGCTGCACATGTGCCCAGGCACATTGTCTGCCCTTGCCTTGAGGTTGTTTACAACCAGTATGTCGCAGCCAGAGTAGTGCACGCCCATGCCGGAATAGTATTCAGTGTCAGAAGTGTAGCCTATTTTCCTGTTGTTCATTGAGAGAACGAAGCCAAAGCCGGTTTTGTCCTCGTGACGCACCGGAATCGGAGCGAGGGAGGCCTTGGGATTTTTTTTGGGAAAGAGTATTTTGCTGCCGTGCCTTGCGATTATTTTTTCCGATAATTTGTTTGTGTGGTAGCTTGAGATCGTGCGCTCTTTGTATTCGTCTCCTGAGAGGATGCTTTTGGAGGCGATTATTCCGCACCTGTGCGCCTGCCTGTCCCGGTCCATTGCCTCGATCATCAATCCTGCGTCATTGGTGTGGTCAATGTGGTTGTGGGTCACTATTAGCCAGTTTATTTTTGTGGGATCCTGCGAATAGGCGAGGCTGCTTATGAGAGCGCCAGGCCCTGGGTCGACGTGGATGTTCAGGTCGCCGTTTATTCGGAATCCGCCTGTGCGCCTCACCTGCGAAACCAGGTTGAAGCGCCCGCCGCCAGTGCCAAGGAATACCAGCTCGCCTTTTTGCATGAGTGGGATTGCGCACTGATTTTAATAATGGTTTGCAGCTATCCACTAGCAAAGGGATTGGAAAGGTGCAGATATGAAAATAACTGTGGATGGAAGGAAAACTTCTGTTAAAGGGGCAAGGACAGTGGGAGAAATACTTTCCGCGCTCAAGCTTAGCCCAGAGGAAACGCTGGTGAAAGTGGATGGAAAGCTTGCGCCGGAGGACACGAAAGTTTCCGGGAAGGATGAAGTGAAAGTGATAAGGGTAATATTTGGTGGGTGAATGAAAAATTTTCACAAGAATTTTTCAGCAGTGGAAATTCGCAGAAGTTCCACTACAATGAAAAATAAGTGCGGCAAGTGCAAGGAAGGGAAAACAAAGGCGCGAGTGCAAACAATGGGCAGCGGAAAATGCAGCAAGTGCAACAAAGCCTCGGTGATAGCGCTGCGCTATGCGGGCATTGAATTCTGCCAGTCGCACTTCACCCGCTTTTTCGAGGCGCGCGTGATGAGGACTGTGCGCGAGTTTTCCATGCTTGCGCGCAAGGACAGAATTGCTGTTGCGCTGTCAGGGGGAAAAGACAGCACAGTGATGCTGCACCTGCTGAAGAAGATTGGCGAGTCTTTCCCAATGGAGCTGTTTGCAATCACTATAGATGAAGGAATAGCTGGATACCGGGAGTTTTCGCTGAAAACTGCGGTTGAGGAATGCAAAAAGCTGGGAGTTCCGCTCACTGTGGTGAGCTTCCGCAGCGAATTCGGGCAGACGCTGGATTCGCTTCTCAAGAAAAGGGGGGAGGCGCGCGCGTGCTCTTATTGCGGCGTGATGCGGCGCTATCTTCTGAACAAGGTGGCGCGCAGGATGGGCGCGGACAAGATTGCAATCGGGCATAATTCTGATGATGTTGCGCAGACAGTGATGATGAATTACATGAGGAACGAGCCTGAGAGGCTGGCAAGGTTCGGACCTGTTGCGGGCGCGGCAGAGGATGAGCTGTTCGTCACGAGAATAAAGCCGCTTTTCCTTACGCCTGAGCGAGAGGTTGCGGCTTATGCGATGATGAAAGGAATTGAAATCAAGAATATTGGGTGCCCTTATGCGAAAAGCGCATTCAGGCAGCATGTTCGGAAAATCCTCAACGAGACTGAGGAAAAATACCCTGCAAGCAAGCTCCGCATTGTGCGCGCGTTCCTTGCGCAGAAAAAGCTCATGCAGGAAGGGGCGAAGAAAAGGATTGAGAAGCATGGGAAGCCTGCCAGGTGCAAGGAGTGCGGGGAGCCTAGCTCGAATCGGGAGGAGCGGTGCGCACTTTGCCTGCTGCTTTCCGAGAAGTAAGAATGCAGAGAAATAAGCGC
>JAPLWY010000064.1 GCA_026396355.1 Microcaldota archaeon | reverse complement strand
TTACGACAGCGGTTGTTTCGCTGGCGCTCGTGCGCGTTTTCTCGCTTGGAAGCAAGCATGACACCAATGTCATGCAGACTGCAGCCTCGACAGGCGGGCTTTTGGCAGCAGGGATTATTTTCACAATACCTGCGATTTTCATGCTCGGCTTCTCTGTAGGCGCAGGCGAGATAGTGCTGGTTGCGCTTGCAGGCGGGCTTATCGGGCTTTTGTTTGTCTATCCTCTGAGGCAAAGCATGGTGGTTGAGGAAAAGCTGCCATATGCTGATGGCGCGGCAGCTGCGGCGATAATAAGCGCGGGAGATAAAGGCGGGAAGCAGAGCAAGACGCTTATCGGCTCGTTCGGGCTTGGCGCAATATACGCGGCACTGAACAATACAGTAATGTCGCTGCCGTTCTCATTCATACCAATTGCAGGAGGCTATTTGATTGGCGCGCGGTTCATGCTTGCCTGGTTTGCCGGCGCGCTCATCACCCTGCTTTACATTTTGCCGAATTTCGGGGCGACTGCAATCTCTGCGGTTGCGCAGCCTTTGGGCGTCGGGATAGTGATTGGCGCTGCGATTGCCTCGTTCATCACAGTAGGCATACCCGTATTCATGAAGACCGCGCACTATTACAGGAAAGCGAAAATGGGAAAGCTGAGCGGAATCGCATTCGTGGCGCTGTGCCTCCTTCTCGTTTACGCATTCGACCTTTCACTGCCCCTTGCGCTTCTTGCGATTATCGGCGCTTTCCTGATGGCATTCATCGGCGCGAGGATAACCGGGGAGATGAATGTCGACCCGATGGAAATATTCGCGCTCATTCTGCTTCTTGCCGCAAAATTCATATTCGGATTTTCAGCAGTGCACCTTGTGCTGCTTGCAGCGGTTGTCTGCATCGCGGCAGGCATTGCAGGGGATGCGATGCAGGATTTCAAGACTGGCTTTTTGCTTGGCACCCCTCCGCAGCACCAGTTTGCGGCAGAGATTGCAGGCGTGATATCTGCTTCGCTTGTGATGGGTGTTCTCATGCTCTCGTTTGCGCATACAGGCTTTGGCGGAAAGGAGTTTCCTGCGCCACAGGCTATCGCAGTGAAAGAAATAGCCTCTGCAGGCGCATTGCCCCAGTTCCTGGCAGCTGGCGCAGTAGTAGGATTCCTGCTCGCCTTGGCTGGCGCGCGCTTTGGCTTGGGAGCAGTGCCCATTGCGCTTGGCATTGGGCTGTATGTGCCATTCTCGCTTTCGCTGCCATTGTTCATTGGAGGGATGGCGCGCTATTTCATAGACAGGGCAAAGCAGACTGAAAAATGGCGGCTGGTGGCTGGCGGTCTGATTGCCGGCGAAGGGCTGGTGGGCGCAATCATCGTGATTGCCGCTGCTGCCAAGTTCTTCGGAATTTAGGCAGATTCGGTTGCATGCTCCTTGAGGCTGGAGGGCGGAATTATGAGATTCTGCAGAGTCAGGTTGTGCCCTATTCCCAAATCGTTTTTTGGATCGTCATTGCTGAGCACGCTGCAAATGTACACGTGGTCCAGACCTGCCTTGTAAACCAGCTTCTGCTCTTTTTTACGCAGTGCGTAATAGTCAACCGGAGTGGCAGAGGCTTGGTTGAACAGGTCTATGATTTTGTAGAGCGTTTGGTTCCGGTTTTTCAGGGTTGTGTCCTGGTAAAGCGCTTCTGCAAGTCCAATGCGCGCAAGCGAGTAGTTTTCATCTGATTTGAGCGCTTTCCTGAAGAAGATTGCTGCTTGGCGCGGCTTTCCGCTTTCCAGTCTTGCCTCTCCCAGGTAAAAGTAGGCACGTGCAGTCTGTGAAACGTTTTTTTGATTCATTGCCACACCTCAGCGAAGTTACTATGAGAAATGCTTAAAAAAGCATCGTAGATGCTTTTTTAGAAGTGGAACTGCAGTTCCACTAAGATAAAAAGCAGCCGTACTTCCCCGAAAAGAAGCTAGCGCACCAGCTTTATCGTCTCAAGCACGCGCTCAATCATCGCCTTGGAGCCTGCGGATGCGGTTTTTGAGAGTGAGAAGTAGTTCTCGTAGAAATGCTCGAACATGTGGATTGCGACTTTCTTGTTGATTGCAATGGCATCATCAAAATTCGGGCGCGCGGCCTGCGTTTTTTCCTGCATTACCTGGCAGATACCAAGCGCGCAGATGGCCTCTGCGTTTGCAGGCTGCATTGCCTTTACGTATTCAAGGCACTCTTCTGCCTTTGGAAGGTTGTTCATGGTTATCAGGCAATAGCCCATCATGTGCCAAATCGCCGGGTTTTCCCTGTCTATCTCGGCTGCTTTTGAGAAGCAGGCAAGCGCATCGTCAAACTGGCGGTCAATGTAGTGGGCTTTTCCCTTCACGAACCAGACTATTGCGTCATTGGGGTCGATTTTGGAAAGCTCGGTTGCGGTTTCCACTGCCTCGTCGCCCTTCTTCTCCTCAGTAAGCTCCTCGGCGCGCGCAACCATCTGCTCCTCAAGCTCGTCCACCATGGTGCTTAATTCGCCGGAAAAGGTTAAAAGTTTGACAGTGGTATTATGCGCATGGCAATCACAGCTCCCCGCATGGCAGCCCCGGTAGCTCCCGCAGCCGCGCTCAGCGGCAAGGCGCAGGAGGAATTCGGCATGCTCAAGCGCAGCCTCAATGAAATCGCCTCGTGGGACATGAGCCCGAACACTTGGGACAAAATTCAGATTATTTATTCTGGAACTGGCAGCGACAAGCAGGCAAAGGGGTTCATTGCATCAATCGAGCTGCCAACGCCGCAGATGTAGTCTTCTTTTGCAATCAAGGCGCATCGCCCAAGTCAGGGACGCATGGAGCCATGAGGGTGCCTTCTTCAGACTTGACCGTCTTTTCCCCTTCAACTATTGAAGCATAGTAGATTTGGAAATTGGTCATTTCGTATATCCTGCCTTTTTGCCCTGAGCCATCACTGATGCCATAATTGTTCAGGAGATATCCGCCGCAGGTGCGAGAAGGGTAGCTAGTGCCGGGCTTGGATGATATGTCAGGAATCGTATAGCCTATTGTGGCAGACTCGCCAGGCTGGAGAATGAAATCGCCGGCATATCCGTTGGGAGTGTATTTTGTCCCATTGCCGTGGGGAGGCGCGATGTAAAGCGCATACTCCGGGTCCCCAGCATAGGAAATAAGGAATTGATAGTTGAAAGGCATATGCTGGAGTTCCATCTCTCCAAAAACAGTATTGGGATTGCTTAGAGAGTATGGATGGGGCTGATTGTTTTCTGGGCCTTGCCGGGCAGTATACAGCGCAAGAATCTGCACTGGCTCGCCCCCCACATTCTGCAGAGTCATCTTGATTGCGTCTGCGCCTGGGTCTTCGCGCACCCAAAGCCCTTCATCGCCTGCAACCGCGTCGATTATTGCAATCGGGGACTTGCTTTTCCACATCACGCGGTTCTGGTTCAGGCGCGAGTCGTCGGCAAGACCAGGGAAAAAGCCGAGAAGAGCGATTGCCACAAGCGCGATTATCAGGACTACTGCGAGGAGAACTAAGTATTCGGTTGCCCCTTGTCCGCGCGACAAGGGGCAATAAGTTTTCCAACAGGAAAACTGTGTGGCACCCTGCCCTCTAATGTTGAATAACGGTTTTGCCATATTCACAACCCCGCTAATTTCACCAGCAAAAGCGCGAGCATCCCGCCCAGGCAGATTGGTGGGAGCGCGGGCAGGAAGACTTTTTGCTTGGAAACGAATTGCAATAGAAGGTAAAGCGAAATTGTGGAGCCTGCAGCAACTGCAAGCGCGTAGATTAATCCGTTTGGTCCGAGAGTGGGGGCAGCGTAGGCTGAAACTGAAATCATCAACGGGACAGACAGGTCGCCTGTGCCCAAGTCCAGCCGCTCGCCCTCTTCCATTGCGCGGTCGACATACGCCTCGTCGGTTTCGCTTTTCCTGCGTGCGGGAACATCCTTTGCAGTGATGGCAAACGAAAGCTGGCGGGTGGAAAGCTCGCGCGCCATCTCAATCATGTGCCGGGTCTTGAAGACCGCGATGTAATCGTAAATGGAAAGCAATATTACGAAAAGGACAGCGGGAAGAAAGCCGAGCGAAAAGCCGAAAAGCGCGCCCACCCCTGCGCTCGAAATCAGCGCTGCTGCATTTTTTATCCTGTCGCTTGCGAATTTTGCAGCGGCAAGCAGCAAGCCTGCGACTGTCCCAAACATAAGGGAGGCGAAGAATACTTTTTCTTGCAGAGTGGCTGCGCCAAGCGAGGCGGGCCATGCCGACTCAAGCACCCTTTCCATGTTCGGATGCCAGAATATCGGAAGAACGAGGGCAATGAAAAACAGCGCGTTCAGCGGGTCGTTCTGGTTTGCAATCGGGTTGACTGCTATTGAGCTTAGGTCAGGGTAGGATTTCACGCCTTCGAAAAGGATGGCGCCTGTGTAAATCCCGAGCATCTGCACGAATGCGAAGAACAGCGCGATTTTCAGGTATGGTTTCATGTTGTCACTTCTTTTTTGCCTCGAACCGGCCTTTTTTTATGTTTTTTTCAACTTCATTCGGCCTGAAAACCTTCCCGTTCATGCAAAGATAGACGCCTGGCTTGAGCTTCTGCGCTGATGAGACTGCGTAGCCGAGGTTGAACGGCGCGTCCGAAACTGCAAAGCCGGATACCGGAACCATTGAGCCGGTGAGCACTATTGTCTTGCCGCGCGCTTTCAGATTTTTCTTTATGAATGCGGCAGTCTCCGCCATCGTGTAGGTTCCGTGGGTGATTATTACGCGGCTGATTCTTGATTTCTCTATTGCAGAGAGGATTTTCGCGCGGTCGGAATCGGAAAGCTCGCGGCTGTCCTTCATGCAGGCGACAAAGTATTCGCAGTCGTCGTGGAGCTTGAGCTTGGAGAGATAGCCAGGGACCATGGATTTCTTGCCCGTGAGAATGGCATCCTGCGTGGGCGAGAACCGGGAATCTATTGTCCCGCTTGTCATTATGAAAAGTATCCTGCCGCGCGAATCCATGTCATCACTTCTTTTTCTTGAGCTTCTTGAGCGCTTCCTCGAATGATTCCACGTCCGCGAACGAGCGATAGACGGATGCGAAGCGGATGTATGCCACTGCGTCTACTTTATGCAGCCTTTCCATCACCAGCCCGCCTATCTGCGTGGTGGAGACTTCCTTCTTGCCGCTTTTGCGCAGCTTGCTTTCCACCCAGTCTGCCATCTCCTCTATTTTCTCGCGGCTGACTGGGCGCTTTTCGCAGGACTTCTCTATTCCTGAGAGGAGCTTTTGGCGGATGAATTTCTCGCGCCTGCCGTCCTTTTTTATCACGAACAGCTCTTCCTTTTCTATTTCCTCGTAAGTGGTGAAGCGGCGCTTGCATTTTGCGCACTGGCGCCTGCGCCTGATGCGGAAGTCTTCTGAGTCACGTGTGTCTATCACGTCGGTTTCGCCGTGCGCGCAGATGGGGCATCGCATGAGGGGGGATTGCGCGAATAAGATAAAAAGGGTTGCTGTGCGAATACTGGCGTTTGGGTGGTATTTGTGATTTACGACATCATCGTGGTCGGTTCTGGCTGCGCAGGCCTGGCTGGCGCAATGTACTCCGGAAGGCTGGGAATGAAGGTGTTGGTGCTCGGGGAGATGAGGGGAGGCACTATCACGCTTACGCACATTGTGGAGAATTACCCTGGCTTTGCCTCAATTACAGGCATGGAGCTTGCCCAGAAATTGGAAGACCATGCGCGCGCCTACCCCAATGTTGAGATAAAGGATGAGAAGGTGGCGAAAATAGCGCGCAAGGGAGCAGACTACATTGTTGAGAGCGACGGCGGGAAGTATGAGGCAAAGGCAATACTTTATGCAACCGGAACTGAATGGAAAAAGCTTGGCGCGCCAGGGGAGAAGGAGTTTGCCAGCAAGGGAGTGCACTACTGCGCGCTTTGCGACGGGTCTTTTTACAAGGGAAAAACTGTCGGAGTTATTGGCGGGTCTGACTCTGCTGTAAAGGATGCGCTTTTGCTTGCGGGACTGGTCGGCAAAGTGTATGTCATTTACAGGGGAGATAAGATTCGCGCTGAGCCGATAAACTATGCCTCGGTGATGAAGAATCCGAAAATAGAGGTAATATACAATACTAATGTGAGTGAGATTTACGGGGAGAAAAAAGTGGCTGGCGTGGCGCTGGACAAGCCGTACAAGGGAGAAAAGAAGCTGGCGCTGGATGCGGTTTTCGTGGCAATCGGGCATGTTCCGCTCTCGGGAATTGCAAAAGAGGCAGGAGTGGAGACAGATTCAAAAGGGCACGTCAAGATAAGCAGGAATTCCGAAACCAACCTTCCGGGCTTTTTCGCTGCAGGGGATGTGACTGACACGCGCTTCAAGCAGGCAATTGTGGGTGTGGGAGAGGCGGTGAGCGCGGCGTATTCCGCATATCTTTACCTTGAGGGGAAAAAATAGGTGTAAAAATTGAAGCGCACGCATTCAATAAAATCGGATGTTGCAGATGCCAGGCAGACAGTGAACAACCTGATTTCGCTGATTTTGAACACTTCTTTCCTGAGCGAGGGGCTGAAGAACGAGGCAAGGCGCTGGCAGGAATACCTCAAGGCCAACAAGACTCCTCCTGAGAACTGGTTCTACTGCGCAAAGCGGGCAAGGTAGCTGGAAAAGGAGATAATCGACAAAAAGTATTTCTGCAGCCTGAAGGAAGGGGACAAAGAGCAGCATCTGTAGCACGCTTAAGGCGCGCGATTGCTTTGCCCATTTTTTCCTGCTTTTCGCTTCTTCTTTTGCTTTTGATTCTGCCCTAACTGCAGGTTTTTAAACCGTTCGTGGCAGGAAATGCACGGGGGTGAAAATTGATGCACAAGAAGCATTCCAACTTGCACAAGATAGCCGATGCCCAAGGTTATGCAAAGCGCATGCAGACAGTCATTCCCAATACCACATTCCTTTCTCCAGGCCGCAAGGTCGAGGCCGTTGGGCTGGTTGAATCCATCCTTAGATTGTCTTCAAACGATTCAGGCAGCATAGGCTTTGCAGTCTCCCTGAAAAACAAGCTTTCCATAATCGAGAATGAGATGATCGCCAACCGGAACGCCGGGAAAGTGCAGGATGAGGAGGTCCAGGGCAAGCGCACTTCCGGGGCGTTGTCAGGCCAGGCAAAGCACTTCATGCCAATGAAAGAAACAGTAAGGATTGTCACTTTTGCAGGAGAGGCCGAGATAAGCGCTGCGAGGAAAGCGGCCCAGGGGCTGAAGGCAAAGGTCAAAAGCGGGGAATGCTCGGGCTTTGGCTATGAGATTAATGACGTGCTGGATTCGCTCCGGCTCGGAAAGCAAGTCACGG
>JAPLWY010000052.1 GCA_026396355.1 Microcaldota archaeon | reverse complement strand
TTACCTGGAGCTTTCGCCCTCGTTTGCAAGCCTCATAGTGAACCGGACGCAGGTTTTCACTGCAGTATTGCACACTGGCCCAAACGGCCGTGTCACTACTCTGCTGGACCCACGCGCACTTAGGTGGTCGAGCCTGAATAATTCGGTTGGCACGATTCAGGACGGAACATTCACTGCGCGTTCAGAAGGAAATACTGCAATTTTCGCATTGTACGATAACATACTGCTCCAATATTTTCCCAGTGCAAATGCAACAGTGCAGGTCAACCCGGCGCCCCTGCAGAACATCACAAACAACACCAACGATAGCATTTACCTGGAGCTTTCGCCCTCGTTTGCAAGCCTCTATGTAAACGAGACGCAGAATTTCACTGCAATATTGCACACCGGCCCGAACGGCAACGTGGTTACTGTTCTCAGTCCTGGCTCAGTTGGATGGGGAAGCTGGAACACCTCGGTCGGCACGATTCAGAACGGAATATTCACTGCGCGTTCAGAAGGGCGCACCAGCATTCTTGCAATATACGGCAACCTGCAGCTTCATCTTCCCCGTGCAAATGCAACAGTGCAGGTCAACCCGGCGCCTCTGCAAAACATCACAAACAACACCAACTATAGCAGCTACCTTGAGATCTCGCCTGCAAATCCCGTCATTAACGTAGGCGATATGCAGAATTTCACGGCAATTTTCCACAGCGGAAACGGGTCAGTGGCCAGTCTTCCTGCTTCCAGCGTCAACTGGTTAAGCGACAACACCTCTGTTGGTACAATTGACCAAAACGGCATTTTCACTGCGAATTCCAGCGGGTACAATACAGTTGGCGCATTATACAGCGAAAGTAACTACAGCTACTCCGCAAGCACCCTCGTCACCGTAAACCCAATTCCAGCAGTCGCGCCCAACAACGGGAACGGCGGCAACTCCGGAACCTATGCCGGCAGCGGCAATGGCGGGGGCTCCTTCAAGACTTCAACAGTTGCATCCTTTTCCTGCTCAGGAAAGAGTGGCAGCGTGAAAATCACTTATTTTGTTTCAGGCTCGCCTGAGGCAACAGTCGAGGTGATTTACCTTGGCGAGAATGACGAAAAGGTGCTCAAGAAAATAGTTTCTGGCACCAGCACATTCGGCTTCACCCCGCAAAAGGAAGGCAGGTATGAAGTGCGCGTTTCGCTTGGCGTAGACCAAAGCAGCGCATACTTCACCGTGCCAGCCTGCACCGGCGAAAATGCATTTGTGCAGCAGAACGTGACAGTGCAGCTGCAGCCCAAAACCGAGATAATCCTCTCAAAGACCATACGGTATGAGAACGGATTCACCAAGAAGTTCGAGGTCTACCGCACCACCGATGGAAGCATTGAGCGCTACAATACAGAGATAACGCTCACCTATACTGGCACCAAAAACCTGTACAACGTGACTGTCTTGGACTCTGTGCCGAAAAGCATAGTCTCAGGCGCCTCGCAAATCGCATTCGGCAAGAGCCCGACTCGCACCACGTCTGGTGACAGCATTGGCTTTGAATGGGGCGCGCGCTCAATAGTGAACGGCGAGAAAGTGACTTACAGCTACAGTTTCGCCCGCCCGCTGACCGCGTCAATGATTGATGCATTTGCCGTGCCATCGCTCCTGGTGAAAACCGAGATTCCATCCAGCCAGGGCGGACAGGACATTGGCAGCATGATTTCGGCAAGCATAGGTGCGCTTGGCGGATTCAGCCTGCCACTAGTCATTGTGGGCTTTGTGCTTGTGGCTGCCGTCACCTTCAAGTTCATAACAGGCAGGAACAAGGTCTAACTCGCCTATTTTTCATTTTGCTTTGTAGTGTAAATTTGATAATTTACACTGCTGAAAAATTTCTCTGGAAATTTTTCATTCCGCATCTAGCGTGAGCGAAGAAAAAAAATCAGAAATAAAGAAAAACAGAAACTAAGCCTTCTCATCCGCGGAATAGGTCAGCCCCTCAAGCGTGCGCTTGTAGGAGTGGATTTCTTCGGGCTTGAAGAAGCGCGCGATTTCCTTTTGCGCGGATTCGGCAGAGTCTGACGCGTGGATGACATTACACTGCATTGAAAGCGCGAAATCTCCTCTTATAGTGCCAGGCGCGGCTTTCCTTGAATTGGTCGGTCCGCACATTGCGCGCACGACTTCCACTGCTTCCTTGCCCTCAACAACTGCAACAATGACTGGGCAGGAGGACATGAATGAGGCTATTCCTGGGAAAAAGGGCTTGTCTGCTATGTGCGCGTAGTGCTCTTTCAGCAATTCCTGCGAAAGATGCGCCATCTTCACTGCAGCAAACTGGAAGCCGCGCTCCTCAAAGCGGGAAAGAATCGCGCCCACCTTGCCGCGCTGGACTGCGTCGGGCTTAAGAATGATAAGCGTCCTCTCGGTTGCCATTGCAGCACCTCACTTCTTGGCAGCGGTCTTCGCAGCCTCCTTTTCCTTGAGCTTTGCCTCGACATCCTTGGCAAAGGCGGACTCCTTCTTGTCAGGTGTCTTTTTCTCAGTGGAAAGGATGAGCTCCTTGCTGGTCCAACTGGTTCTCCTGCCTTCGCGGCGGAGCTTGACGTAGTTCTTCTGGCATTTTGAGTTGCAGAAGTGCAGCACGGTGCCGTCCCGAAGGACGTACATCTCTCCCGTGCCCTTGGGTATTTCCTCATTAGAGAAAGAACAATAGGGCATATTTTCACCTTACTTGGCTTTGATTTCCTTGGCTTCGCGCTCGGTCTCAAGGAGTATCATTATGTCTCCTTTCTTGACTGGCCCCTTCACGTTGCGCCGTATTACCCGTCCTTTGTCCTTGCCGTCAAGGACCTTGCACATGACTTGGTATATTTCGCCGTGAATGCCAGTTTTGACTCTGACCTCAACCACTTCTACTGGTGATGGTATCGGGCCTGCCATAATCACACCTTAATCCTTTTTCGGAGCCTCTTTCTTTGCCTTTGGCTCCTTTGGCTTCGCAGCCTTTTTCTCCTTCTTTTCGGCAGGCTTTTCCTCTTCCTTCTTGGCAGGCTCGGCCTTGTGCTCTACTTTGTGCGCCGGCGCCTTGGCGTCTGCTTTCGAAGGCAGGTTCTTTGCGACCTTTTCCACGACCTCGCGGACAAGCTCGGCCGCATTGCCTGCTTTTTCTATTGCAATTGCTGCTGAAGTGACTGGAAGCCCGGCTGCGGTTCCCAGCTCTTTTTTGGTTGCGACAAAGCAGTAGGGAATTCCCTTCTCGCCGCAAATCATGGGGATGTGCATTACCACCTCTTCTGGGTCAACATCCTCCGCTATGACGACAAGCACCGCGTTTCCCGATTCAACCGCCTTGGTTGCCTCGTTCGCGCCCTTGCGTATCCTTCCGGTGTCGGCAGCAACGGTTATCGCTTCAAGCGCCTTTGCCTGGACGTCCTTCGGGGTTTCAAACTTAACGTAACTTTTTGCCATTTTCTCAACCTCACTGCCTTCGTCGAAGCGAAGATAGTTTCATAGGCTCTTGTTAGAAAGAGCAGGCTTGATAGGAAGCTATTAGTTTAAAAGAATACCGCGCAGCCCCGGACGCGCGTGAGTTTGCAGAACCAACTGAAAACCAGGCGCGCGAATCAGGCACCCTGCCCATCCTGAAAAAAACAAGTAATAAATAACTGCTGCGCAAAACAGCCATATGCACCTAAAATCGCGAAAATACATAGTGGTCCTCGGCTCGCTCATGTCTGGCCTGGGAAAAGGGATACTGACCGCCTCCATCTCGAAAATCCTCCAAAGCAAGGGATTAAGCGTCTCGCCGATAAAATTCGACGGCTACCTCAACGTGGACTGCGGCACCATGAACCCGTACCGCCACGGAGAGGTGTTCGTGCTTGACGACGGGACCGAATGCGACATGGATTTCGGGACCTATGAGCGCTTCCTCAACATTTCTCTCTCTGGAAAGAACAGCATAACCGGAGGGAAGCTCTTCAGGAAAATAATCGAGAAGTACCCACGGTCTTTCTCCGGGGTTTCTTCCTGTCAGGTAACGGGAATAATTTTCTATCCCCGAACAGTAGCCGATTTCGCGGAGCATCTCCATGTCGTATCTTGTCCGCTGGGCTATTCGTTGAGCCTCTAAAAGCTTGTTTTGTTTTTCAAACTCGTAAACCCGGTTTTCCATATCGAGCATTATCTTGTCGATAGCGCCCTCTATTTTTTCCTTTGTGGTTACAAAATGTTTGGCCGGATATATGGCCGCGCGGGTTCTTATATCAGTTACCTTGCCGGTGACTTTATTGATTTCGGAAATGTTTTCGATAATGTCACCGAAGAATTCAATTCTAATTACTCTTTCGTCGTAAGCCGGCATAACCTCAAGAACATCGCCCCTTACCCGGAAAGATCCGTTTTCGAGTTCGTAATCGTTCCTGATATAAT
>JAPLWY010000091.1 GCA_026396355.1 Microcaldota archaeon | reverse complement strand
CGCTTTCCGCGGTTTCAGCCCCGCCAAACCGCAGCGCAATTTTCCTGTTCTACGCCTCCAACTTCAGCGTCACTTACGCATCCGCGCAGATTACCGTGAATTATTCGGATATGCTTGGCAGCGTGGTTTCAGAGCCAGCGCTTGAGATTTGGACCTGCCCAAACGCCTCGGACTGCTCGAGCATGACTAGGCTAACGTCAGCAATCAATGCCGCTGCCCACACCGCCAGCGCCAACCTGTCCTCAATATCCGGCATTTACGGGCTTTACAACCCGGCGCGCGAGATATCCACCCCTGTCAATATTCCCGCTCCAACAATCACGCGGTTCACGCCAAGCCTGGAAAATGCGGTGACTGGCGCCAACGTAACAGTCTACCTTGACCTGAGCCTCGGGGCAAACCTGTCCTCGGCAAATGTCACGCTGACTCCTCCTTCAGGGCCCGAGCAAAGCCTGGCAAACGAATCGTTTTCCGAAGGGGCGAATTACACATACCGCCTCACATACTCCTTCATGGCCAATGACACCGGCGTTTATCGCCTCTCTGCTGCGGCAAGGGACCTGTACGGCCAGAACGCGACGGCAAACCGCACAATGCGCTCTGCGTCGCCGATAATCGCGAACATAACTTCATACGGTGTCAATTCCACGCTTCTTGTCGACTCTGCGATGGGCGCTCCGGTGCTTTCTGGCGCAGGCAACCTTTCAGGGAGCATAGCGCCCGGCAACTACACTCTTTATGCGAACGCCTCGAGCGTGGGTTTCATGTTCTCGCAATTGTCGGTTGAGGGCGATCTTGAGGCCCTGTCGTTTGCCGAGCTCAACGTTTCCGGCACCAACGTCACGCCTCCCTCCAACCGGACCTTCATCTACATCTTCGACGCTTCCAACTTCAGCTTGAACTTCAGCGCAGTCCAAGTCACGATAAATTATGCTTCCTATATGGGCAGCATAATATCCGAGCCTGCCCTTGAGGTCTGGACCTGCCACGAATTGTCGAACTGCACGCTTGCGCGCCTCCCGGCAAGCATAGACCAAACTGCCAAGACCGCGACATTCACGCTGCCGTCGCTTTCAAGCATCTACTTCCTCTCCCAGGCATCATCGGTAGTATCGCTGAACGTCACGCAGATTGTGGTGCAATACCAGCCAAGCGGAGGCTCATCCACCACGATCACAAAAGAGGTTCCGGTAAAAGTCAATGTGACCAAGGAAGTAATAATCGAAAAGACGGTGGAGGTGCCTGTAAACATCTACACCACTGTCCGCCTGATAACCGCGCCTGAGCTTCTTGAGCTGCACCCGCAGGAAGAGACGACTGCAAGAATCACGCTTTCCAACGCATTCGGCGAGGACATGGGCAAGGTGACGCTGGCTGCGCAAAGCTCGTCTCCCGATGTGGAAGTTTCGCTTGGAGGCAGCGAATTCGAAATCCCGGCCAAATCCTCAGTCACCACCACGATGACCGTGCGGGCGACCAAGAAAACCGGGACATTCCAAGTCAAGCTGCTTGCCGACGCGCCAAAGATGGACGTGAAGGACGAGCTCAACGTCCCGATAGTCGTTTCATACAATCTCGATTCTGACAAGGAGATGGCTAAGAAGAACATGGATTTCGCCAGCAAGCTGCTCCAGGACAATCCCGAGTGCCAGGACCTCCAGGAGACGCTGCTCACCGCTTCAGCATTCATAACCAGCGGGCAGTATGCCGAGGCGGATTCCAAGGCGCAATCCGCGATTTCAGGGTGCAGCGGGCTCATGGCGCTTCGCGGCAAGCCCACCATGCAGACGCAGATGATATCCCAGCTCAATCTCGGCGTGGTGGCTGTGCTAGTCATCGTGCTCACCGGGCTCATGGTGACAGGCATTCTTGGAGTCATGATGCTTCGGGAGCGCGGCATAACGCGCAAGAAGACGCACAGTTTCCACACAACGCGCGAGCCCGGGGTCTACAGGCGGGAAGGCACTGGCGATTACTCAAGGGAAAATGAAAATGCAGCGCAGGAAGATGATGGCAGCTACAGCAGGAAAGAATGATGGATGTTTTGATTGGAGGATGGTTGCACATGGCAGACTCGCATCTTGAAAAGAAAACAGTGGAAAAATACGTCCAAAAGCTCTCCAGCATACGCGAGGGCATGAAAAAGGCG
>JAPLWY010000080.1 GCA_026396355.1 Microcaldota archaeon | reverse complement strand
AAGCTCCTGCACAGCAAGATGCATGTGGAGTTGATTACCCTCCTCATACCTACTCTGAATGACTCTGATGAGGAAATACGCGCGCTTTCAAAATGGGTGGCAGCGCTGGACAAGGACATTCCGCTGCATTTCACTGCTTATTACCCTGCAAACAAAATGAAGATGCCTCCTACCCCAGGCGAGACGCTTTTGCGCGCAAGGAAAATCGCGATGGAGGAGGGGCTGAGATTTGTTTACACCGGGAACAGGCCTGGCGAGGGAGGGGAGAACACTGTTTGCCCCAAGTGCGGCGCGTTAGTAGTAGAGCGCTTCGGGTTTGAAGTGGTGGCAAACAATCTCACAAAAGACGCGCGCTGCAACAAGTGCTGGGAAAAGCTGCCCTTTATACTGGACTGGAAGAAGGGAAGGAAAAAATAGTGCGCTTAGTAATTACTTGCCGGCAGTCTGGAAGTTGCCAGGCTGTCCTAAAATTTCCTGCATGAACTGCAGGGGAACCGTCGAATATTCGTTCCCGAAACGGCCGGCCGTACAGGTAATCAAGCCAACATACGCCTTGTCAACCGGATAGTGCTTGGAAACGATTTGTATGCCGGTCGGATCGTGGGTGAGGACAGCGTATGGCGAGGGTGCAGGCTGGTGCAGCCTCACGCTGCCGTCTTTATCTGTTGTCAGGTAATAAAATATGTCGATTTGGTTTAATTTAAGCTTGAGCTCGTATTCTTCGTTCGGCTGGATTTGCTTGGGCAGAAGACCGGCAAGCTGATCCGACAGTTCCTTGATTATGTCGCTGTTTTTTATCTTTTTCACAGACACTTCGAATTCAGCTGAGCGGACCAGGTATTCGCTCCCGCTGGAAACGAACCGTATTTCCTGGTAGGGTCGCATTGCCAGGATCTGAGACTCCAGGCCAGGCACCAGCATGTCTTTTTCCTTAAGGCCGGACACTGCCCGCCCCAAGGCATCGGAAAAGCCGGAGGGGATGTAGATTCTTTTCGCTGGATTTGACTGCCAGTAGGCTGCTATTTTGTCATAGCGGTTTTGCTCAAGGATTAGCACTTCATCGGGATTTGAGGACCAGCCTTCCCTCATCTTTTTTTCAAGGGCAGGCAAATCTTCCGGGCCGTTTTGGCACCCTTTTTCGAACATGACTGTTCCTGAAGAGAAGCCCTCGATTCGCTTGAGCCTGTCGTTGTTAATGGATATGCCCCACTTGTCAGAGTAGATTTTGGAGATTATGTCTTTTTTATCCTTGTTCAGCTCCGTATTGAGGACCAATACTGAATCATCGTTCCTTGGCTGCCAGCCTGCGATTACCTTTGCAATGGCTTGGGGCAAATCGGCCTTGGACAGGTCGGTTCCTTTTATTTCCGGAAAGACAACTGATGCTTCATCATAATGCCTGATAATTTCCAATGGCAGCGGAGCGGATTTCAGGCTCTGGATTGCATTTGCAGGCAGGATGTCCTTGAATTTGCTGAACTGCACTATTACTGCTGTCGGTTTGTCTTTTGGGTCGTTGGACTTTTTTTCAGAGATAATGACTGCCGCGCCCAGTATGTTCTGCCCTTCTTTGTTCAAATAAAGAGGCCTGTCCTTTTTCGTTGGAAATTGCTGGAGCAAGGTGTCTGGAGTAAGCTTTCTGGACCGGCTATTCTCTTGCTTGGTGCCTGATGCCAGCATGTTAATCCCTCCCCAATCTTATTGTAAATACTGTTGTAAATCGATAACAAACGTATTAAAAAGGGGTGGGTTGACAGACGAGAAGCCCTAAAGCACGCCGATTTCCTTCATGTGCGCAATCCTTCGCGCCAAAAGCTCGTGCGTGCCGATGTCTTTCCTGTGCCATACTTTGCCAGTGACTGCACTGCAGGCGCTTTCCGAGATTTTCTCGGCTTCTTCGATGGTGTTTGAGATGCCAACCATGCCAATTGAACGCGAGCTTTGAGTGTAAATCGCACCGTCTTTTTCATAAACCGAGGCGTAAAACACGCGCGCACCTGATTTTTCCAAGTGCAGACTGGTTGAAGGCAAGCGGCTGGTCGGTTATTGACTTTCCCGGGTAGCCCTCGGGCACCAGGTATTTGCAGACTGTTGCCTTCTTTGCAAATGTTGGGGCATGCGTTATATTCTCTTGCACCATCTGCTCAAAAATGCCGTAAAGGTCGCTTGTGAGAATGGACAGCGCATTCATTGCTTCTGGGTCGCCAAAGCGGCAGTTGTACTCAATCAGCTTCACTCCGCTTGAGGTGAGCATGAAGCCGCCGTAGAGTATGCCGAGGTAGGGTTTGCCTGTCTTTTTCCTGAAAGCCTCTATTGACTTTTGCATTATTGAGAGCGCTGCATCGCGGTGTTCTTTGCTTATGAAAGGAAGCAAACCGTTTGCGTCTGAGTAGGAGCCCATGCCGCCAGTGTTGGGGCCGATGTCGCCTTCGTATGCGCGCTTATGGTCCTGCACAAGAGGCATGCCAAATACTTTCTTGCCGTCTGAAAACGCCTGGAGCGAGAATTCCTCGCCATCCAGCTTTTCCTCAATTACAATGCTGGCAAGCCCGCTGTGCCTTATTGAAAGAAGCTCTGAAGAATACTTTTTCGCCTCAATGCCATCCTTGAGTTGGAAGCCTGTGACTTTCACGCCCTTGCCCCCAGTCAGCCCTGAAGGCTTGACTGCCACCTGCCCACCCAGCGAGTCTATGAATGAGTGCGCCTCTTGCTCATTGTCAAATATGCCGAATTTGGGGGAGCCTGGCACGCGAAAGTCGCGCAGCAACTCGCGCGCGTAGGATTTGTCCCATTCCAGCCGTGAGGCTTCTTTTGTGGGGGCAGCGCAAGGAATGCCTTGAGCAATCAGTGCGTCAGACACGCCTGCGGCAAGCACAGCGTCAGGAGAGGGGAAAGCCAGTCCTATTTTGTGGGATTTGGCAAACCTCGCAACCTCTTCAGGTGAGTGTATGTTGCCTATTGCCACTTCACCCTTGCTCTTTTTCGAGAGGGAAGCAATGCCGGGGTTGTTTGCAGACATGAAAGCGAAAAGCCTGACTGCGGGGTTGCGGCAGACCGCCTCTGCTATCGCATGCTCGCGCGCGCCATTGCCAACAAGGAGAAAATTGGGCATATCGACCACTGACGTAAAGTGCTGCTGAGGATTTATAACGTTTTCATGGCAACAACCATCAAGGTGATATTCATGCCAAACGTACTTGTAATAGGAGCAGTAGGGCAGATTGGAACTGAGCTTACAATGGAGCTTAGGCGAAGGTATGGCGGGCAAAAAGTGGTGGCAGCCACGCGCAAGACCCCGTTCCCCAAAGAGCTGGAGCAAAGCGGCCCGTGCATTTTCTTCGACGTTGCAGACAAGGAAGCCATGAAAAAGGTAATCACAGAGCACAAGATAGACACGATATACCAGCTTGCCTCGCTTCTGTCGGCAACCGGGGAAAAGGACCCTGACTTGGCATTCCAGATCAACCTTATCGGTCTCAAGAACACACTGGATGTGGCGCGTGAGTGCGGAGTGAAGAGAATATTCTGGCCTTCTTCTATTGCGGCATTTGGACCCACCACCCCGCGCGACAACACGCCGCAGAGGACTGTGCTGGAGCCGACCACAATGTATGGAGTCACAAAAGTGGCAGGCGAGTTGCTGTGCCAGTATTACTCCAAAAAATACGGAATGGATATACGCTCAGTGAGATATCCTGGGCTTATTTCCTACAAGGCAGAGCCAGGCGGCGGAACTACAGACTATTCGGTTGCAATATTCTACGAGGCAATAAAGCACAAGAAATACACCTGCTTTGTGGGGCCTGAAACCGTGCTCCCCATGATGTACATGCCTGATGCAATCAGGGGCACGATTGCACTTATGGAGGCGCCGCGCGAGAAATTGACTGTGCATACTTCCTACAACCTTGCGGCAATCTCGTTTTCCGCAAAGGAGCTTGCAGCCGAGGTCGCGCGGTTGATGCCAGGCTTCACCTGCGACTACAAGCCGGATCACAGGCAGGCGATTGCGGATTCCTGGCCAAAGTCAATCGATGACTCGCAGGCAAGGCAGGACTGGGGCTGGAAGCACGAATACGGATTGACGCGCATGAGCGAGGACATGATAAAGAACCTCACCCCTATTCTGCAAAACAAAAAATAGGAAGAGCGGAGAATGCCCATGCCCACCAAATTCCAGGCATATGGCGAGCTCAACAGGAAATGGAAATCCGCCTGCAAGGTGCTGCTTGGAGGCGAGGTGGGCGAGCTTGACGACTTTTCAGCCTGGCTGAAGGAATTCAAGAAGGAAAGCCATTCAAGCAAGTCTTCCCTGTCCGGGAAGGAGACGGTTTACGGAGATTTGCCCTATGCAAAAAACTCAAAATGGGTGAGCTTTGAGGAAATCGCTTTTGACAAGAAGTACCCGCAGCTGGACATCAACCAAATCAAGGATTTTGACTCGCTTTTGCAGGCTGTTTCAGAAAGGGTGTGCTATGCAGGGAACATCATTTTGGGCAATTCGGATTTTGTGGACAAAAGCACTTATGTGATAGACTCTTATTACGTCTACAACTCAGAGCAGGTTTTCGAATCGAAATATGTGGCATACACCACGCATTGCGTATATTCTGACTGCCTGTTCGGCTGCCAGTGCACTTCGTGCAATTTCGGGATACGCGCGAACAACTACATGTGCAACCGGAATTTCGAGGTTTCCAAGATAGACTGCTCGGGAGATATCTATTTCTCGCACGGGCTTTCAGGCTGCGCTGACTGCATGTTCTCGTTCAACCTGAAAAACAGGCGCAACTGCATAGGCAATCTTACCCTTCCCAGGGAAAAGTACCTCTCCATCAAAGCCAAGCTGCTGGAAGACATGCGGGGCGAGCTTGAGAGGAAGAAGAGGCTGCCGAGCCTGGAGCAGATTGCCTCGGCTGCAAAGCCGGATTATTCCGAAGTGAGGCGCACCTGCGCATCAAAGCCAATTGCAAGGCAGGAAAAGCAGGATACATCGCATATTGAAACCGCGTTTCTTGAAACCGGCAAAATAGTCCTGGGGCAATCGCTTGGCAAAATGGCGAAATATGATGATTGGCTCTTCCGCTCGGCTGCAAGGTTTGAGCAGGGCAAGTCCTGTGCGTCAGGAGAAAACGTCCCGATTTCCACAGGTTATGCGCTTTTTGCCTTTTTCCCGCGTGACCGGCTGCTCACTTTGCCTGAAGCGGATGCCGCTGGAGAGGCGCTGAAACTCCCTGAGGCTGACGCGGAAAGGCTCGGAATCGGAAATGCCTCGCAGCTGATTTCTAAAATCGCCTATTTCTGCCCAGTTTGGCAGGTTGGCAACAACAGCAACAATATCGACTGCCCCACCAGCATGGACTCGGCAAACTGCTGCAAATGCGAAATAAATATAAAGTCAAAATCCTGCAGCCATTGCTTCTGGCCGAGGAATTCGGAGCACCTGTTCGGCTGCTATGCCACCGGGCTTTCATCCTCATTCTGCCTGAAGTGCTACTATTCCAAGAACCTCTCGCGCTGCCTGGAGGTGGATTCGGGCAGGAACTGCGCAGACTGCTACTTTTGCCACAACTGCGAAAACTGCCAGGACTGCATTCTTTGCTTCAATGTTAAGAATCGCAGGTACGCAATCGGCAATGCCGAGTTTCCGCGCGAGGAATACCTGCGCATGAAGCAGATGCTGCTTGGAGAGATAGGCCAATCGCTCGAGAAGACAGGCGGCTTCCCGCAAAGCGTATTTGCGCTCCTTGAAGGCAGGAAAAACAAGAAGTAGCGGGATTGAAAAGAACAAATGTGGGCGAAAATCCACGTCATCTTTTTTTATCCTCTAATGAATATCCATAGCGTAGCAGCCCCTGGTACACGCCGATTTCTGCCGCCCAGCCGCTGGAAAAATAGTTTGTATGGGCACGGATTGTGATTGGCCCGGGCGCAGAATAGTCAAAATAGAAGATGCCCTCTTTCAGCACGCCTCCATCATCAACGTCTTTGCTTTGGCTGGCTGTGCAGATATTCAGTTCCCCGCTTTTCAGGCTCACGTGGCTTGGATAGGACGAGTTTTCGAATGCATGGAGGACTCTTGCCAGCTGCTGAGGCGGCATGTCCTGCGCCAATATTGAGTATTGGAATTTGGGCCATTTCATGCTGACATCCGCAATGATGTAACCCTCATCCATCGCAAGGAAAATGTTCTTCTTTTCCACGTTTATTCCGGCTTCCCGGAGGGCATCAACCGTAAAGCCGCCAAAGCGGGTATGGGTGAACATGGTCTCTTTCTCGATGTATATCTTCCCGTTTTCAGTCGGCTGCTCGCAGAGAGGCTTTTCGAATGAGAAGGCGCCCATGGTGCGGGATGCGAGATTGTAATAGCTGGCTTTGCCTGGCCATTGTGCCAGCTGCGCAAACTTGGGAATTTTAGAGAGGATTCCCTGCTCGAACATCTGCGGGACAGTAAGGGCTCCCTTTTCATGCGTTGCCATTATTTTGAAGTTTCCATTGGACGAGGCCAACATTATCTTTTTTCCATACATGCTCTCACCTCTGCATAAGATGAGCATTTTCTCCTAAGAAGTGTTTAAAAATGGAGTGTAGGATGTTGGAAAATATACTGTGGTGACTGAAGAACTAAAAGAAAAAAGGAAAGAAGAAACGCGCTTACCATCCAAGCGCGCTTGCGAGCGACTCGGGCGAAAGCGTGCTTGCCATGCCAACCACTGCCCCGCGGATGACAAAGGACATTGCAAGAAGCACTGCAGCCATCATTATTGCGATAGCAACATTGCCGCGCTTGAGCTCCTTGAATTCGTCAATGCCGACAGTTATCTTGTCAAGCACATTTACTGCGATGTATATTGAGAATACCGCCAGTATTATGCTGACTATAAGGTTCACCAGCCCAATTATGAATGAGGCGAGCAACAGCATTGGGGGCAGACCAGGCACTATGAGCTGAGTCAGGCTTGATACACCGCTCTCCACTATGTTTGCAATTGAGAAAATCACCGCGCCAAGGAGTATTGCCACCGCAACGTTTCCCTTCTTCAGTTCTTTCATCTCATCTATGCCCTCGGTCAGCCAGTCAAACAGCCTCAACCCTATGTAGACCGAGCCCATTGCAAGAACCAGGCCGAGAAAAAGCTGGAGCAGTGAAATGAGCAGCCCTCCTGCTATATTGTCCAAACCCATACAGTACACCTCGGGCATAAAACGAAATATACGTTTAAATAGATATCAGAAAGAAAGGGAATATGGCAGGCAACACTTATTCTTCGTCAGGGGTTGACATACGGAAGGTCAGGGGGATGCATAACGCGATAAATGACGCGATTTTCGAGTCTATGCCTGATTTTGTGCTCCCAATAAAGGGGCATTATGCTGGGCTTTTCAAGTCAGGAGACCAAACGCTCGCGATCCACTGCGACGGAGTGGGCAGCAAGCTCCTGGTTGCCGATGATGTTGGCAAATTCGATACTGTAGGAATAGACTGCGTGGCAATGAATGTGAATGATATTATTTGCCTTGGCGCAAAGCCACTCGTGCTGGTGGATTATCTGGCGCTTGCCTTTGAGGATGCAGAACTTGTTTCAGAAGTGATGAAGGGATTGAAAAAGGGCGCAAGCGAGGCAGGCTGCGCTATAGTTGGCGGGGAAACCGCAATACTTCCCGACATGATAAAAGGCGGGAAAAAGCCATTCGACCTTGCAGCCACCTGCGTTGGCGTGGTGGAAGGCGAGCCGATCACTGGCGCAAAAATGAAGCCTGGCGATGTTGTTATCGGGCTGGAAAGCTCGGGAATACACTCCAATGGCTATACGCTTGCCAGACGGCTCTTGGACTCCAGGAAATGGGGCGCAGCAATGCTTGCCCCCACGAAAATCTATGTGAAACCTGTTTTGGAGATGATTGCAAGCTGCAATATACGCGGACTTGCGCACATAACCGGCGGGGCGTATTCCAAGCTCACCAGGATTGGAAGTTATGCAAAGGTGGGCTTTTTGCTGGATAATATGCCGAAAATGACCGGCGTCATGGCTGAACTTGAGAAAAAAGTCGGCTCAGACTATGAGATGTACCGCACCTTTAACTGCGGAGTTGGAATGTGCGTGGTCTGCCCTGTTGCTGATTCCGATAAAGTGGTTACGATTGCAAAAAAGCACGGAATAAAGGCGCAACCAATAGGCACAGTGACTTCTGGTAGCGATGTGGTGCTGGAAAAAGACGGGAAGATGGTTTCGCTTCTTTAATTTTATTCTTTGCACTAGGCAGGGCTGGAAAGCAAAAGCGCGCGCGTTCCCTTGGCAAGCATCTCGATTGCGATTGCCATCAGGAAAAGCCCCATCACTTTTGAAAGTATTTCGATCACTTTCTCATTCACTCTGGGAAGTGCGAGCGAGAAGAGGAAGAACACTATGCCCACTATTCCAAAAGCCACTGAAACATCGACAACAAGGGAGGGAGCGCCCTGCTCGATTGCCTTTATGGTGAGAAATGAGATTACTGCTGGACCGGTGAGGAGGGGGGTTGCAATGATTGCCACCAGGCTGTCCACCTCGTCAACATCCTCGCGCTTTGGCTTTGGGCGCACAGTGTCAAGCCCAAGAAGGAAAAGCACTGCCCCGCCAGCAATCCTGAAGGCGTCTGTGCTTATGCCATAAAGCCCGAACAGCTGCGGACCGAAGAAAAGAATCAGTAGTGCAATCAGGAAGGCTACAATTGAGGCGCGGATGGCGATTTGGCGCACATTCAGCTTCTTTTTGTAGGCAGCCATCAGCACGGGAAATGATGAAAGGGGATTGAGAAGGACGAACGACTGCAGTATGAATGCGGTGTCAAGTAACATTTTCTCGCCTGTGCAAGATCCGGATTTTAGGTTGGGGGATTTTGTTTGAAATGCCTGTCTCTTTCCTGCAGGCACTCTTTATCAAGATAGAATTTAAAAAACCTCATCTATGCGCCAGTAGCCATTGGGAGAAAGCCCCTGCATCTTTTCCCTTTTTCCCCTTTTCCACTCGCAAAGCGCAGTGTAGGCAATCATTGCGCCGTTATCAGCGTTGTATTCCGCAGGAAGAACGCCAAACTTCGCGCCATGCGGCTGGCACATCTGCGAAAGCATGTCGCAGAATCTCTTGTTCTGGGCAACACCGCCGCATGCGACTACCTCGCGCTTGCCAGTCAGGCAAAGCGCGCGCTCGGACGCCTCGCAAAGCTCGGCAAATGCGGTTTCCATGAGAGAGTGGCAGATGTCCTCGGTTTTTCGCTTTCCAACCTCTGAAACAGCTGCGCTCAAAAGCCCGGTGAATGCGAAATTCATGCCTTTTACAGTGTAGGGAAGGGGAAAATAGGAACCTTTGGAAGCCATGCGTGCAACCTCTGAGCCATGAGGATAAGCGAATTTTGCCTCGCGCGCAAAAACATCAAACAGGTTGCCTAATCCCATGTCGAGCGTTTCGCCAAGCACGAAGAAGCGCTGGTGGGAAGATGTGTTCGCTTTGCCTGCCGCGCTTGCCCTGCCCAGCGTGCCCGTCTTCCCTGCTACTTCTCCCTCAGTTATTATCTGAGTATTCGCTCCGCTTACATAGACGTAAAGCGGGTCGTGAAACCCGAGCATCCCTTTTGCGATTTGAAGGTGCGCGTGACAGTGGTTTATCCCAAGAATCGGCTTTTTGAATTTCGAGGCGAGAAACTTTGAAGTTGCGCAGGACACGCGCAAGCATTGGCCTATCCCTGGCCCGCGGGAGAATGCGAACAGGTCCACCTCGCGAAGGCTGATTCCTGCCGTGCCGAGAGCTTCTTCAAGAACAAGGGGCGCTTTTTGCGCATGGTGGTCTGCTGCAAGCCTGGGGATTATCCCCTCGCCGGATGGGGGCTTGTAGAGGCGGCGCGCGTTTGCCAGCACTTTTTTCCCTTCGCAAATTCCCACGCCAAGGGTGTGCGCAGTGCTTTCCATGCCAAGGCAAATCAAGTCAACACCATTATTGCGATTGACGCAAAGTTGAAAATCGCATGCGCGATTATGGCAGGTATTAGCGAGCCAGACTTTTTAACTGACAGGCAAAAGAGAGCGCCCAATGAAAATGCCACCAAAAGCTCGGCAAATGAGCCATAGGAGAGGTGGAACAGGGCAAACAGTAGCGAGGTGAGAAATACTGCGGCAAGCCAGGCAAAGCGCGCGAATTTGCCCCCAGCCGCCTTGCCAAGCGAATCGGACACGCTGCGCAGCAGCAAGCCGCGGAACAGCAGTTCCTCTGAAAGCGGGGCAAGTGTGAATGCGGCTATTGCAACAAGCGGAGGAAGCCTGGAGATTTTGTCGAGAACGGGAGCGGTGTCCAGCAATCCAACAAGGGAAAGCGCGAATGAGATTAGCATGGATAACGCAATGCCTGCGATGCCAAACATGATGCCTTGCAAGATAAGGGAGCCGAATTCGCTTGGAAAAAAGAACTGCGAATGAAAATGAAAGGAGAAGAAAGAGAAGGGAGGCGTGAATTACAGAGGAGCCGAATTGCGAGGCTGGAAAAAATTGGAATGAAAGAAGAAGTATTAGAATGAGCGCAGTGATCGGAAAAAGAGCCTGATGAATTTTTGACGTCGCCACCACCTTGGGCAAATAAAGCCCCCTCCCCTTGCGCTTACTTTTTTTCAAAGTAATGGCACTTGCCGCAGGACACCCGGTCCTTGTGATCAGCAAGCCTGACACCTGATCCGCATTTCGGGCAGGCGCGCTTTGGTTTGTAGGGCTTGAACTTTTTTGCTGGTTTTTTTGCATCGGCCATATGAACACCTACTTCTTTTTCTTCGCAGCCGCCTTGGCAACCGCCTTTGGCTTCTCTATCAGCCCGTCCCGCACCAGCAGGTGCTTTTGTTCGAGCGTGAATGCTTGCTTGTTATTGTAGAGGTTGGCAAGCACTGCTGCCTTGTTTGAGCCAAACCCGCCTTTTGCGGAAACTATGACCAACAATGATGCGTCAGCTCCGGTTGCCGCGCAGATTGCCTCGCGAATCTCCTTTCTCGAGGGCATTGCCTTGTCGTATGTAAGCTCGCAGGTCAGCTGCTGGCGCCCCAAAGACTTGTTTTCGGCTTTTTGCTTAATAGTAAGTTCCATTGTATCACATCTCGATTTAGCGTATCCTGGTGATTGCTTTTTTCCCAAGCGCGCACATTATTTCAGCTTCCTTGCCTGCCGCTGCATCAGCCACAAGCTCTTCGGGGACGGAAAGCTCGAACACCTCGTAAGTTGTGGTGTCCATCAGCTGGACGGTCTTTCCGTTGACCGCCACTATCTGAGCGTTCTGCCTGTCGATTATCGGGACTTCGATGTCAGCGTCAGAGGGGACGAGAAGCTGCTTTTTCTGCCCGTCGAATATCCCAATGCCAGTCACTCTCATCTTTGCCGCGCCATGCTTTCCTGGCTTGGATGAGTCTATGTTGACTATGCGGCATGGGATGTCCTCGATGATGACATACTTGCCTTCCTTGAGTTCTTTTGCTGATGAGAATATCTTATCGCTCACTAAAACCACCTTCTATAGAAAGCGCTGTTTCTCTTTTAATTAACCCAATTGCTTTTTAAACCTCCGCCTGTCCGCCGCGCCTGTTTTACCGTTTTTCCCCTTTTAACCACTATATTTAAAAACTGTTTGTTATATATAGTGGAAATATGGAAAAGGGCACAACGCTGGAAAAAAGCCTGGCCTTTGAGATGAAGGGCGGCAGGCTGAAAGTATTGCTTGAGGAGTGCGCGCCCAGCGTCAAGCTTGCAGGGCAGGTATACTATACCAGCGAGGCGCCCTCGGTCTGCATAGCAGGCAAGAAGCACTATGTGGAAGCTGTTTTCTAGCCGTATTGGCTAATTAAAACTTATTTTCTCGCGCACGCCAAAGATATGCATAAAAAGCCTAGCCATAACTAAGTCGTCTGTCGTGTTTTATCAGGAGGGAATTGCATGGCGGGCGAAATGGTGGCAAAACAGAAGCTTGTGACAGCTTACGCGGGGCGCATGGCAGCTGAAAAAACGCCTGTGCGAAATGACCCTGCTCTTGCAGAGTACCTGAAAAAAGTCAATGAAAACGGCAGAAGACTTAATGGTGGCATGTTTGCCTTGTGTCATACTCGTGAAAAGTTGGACAGTTACGCAGTTGCCAAGGCAGACGGGCTTTGGCTTCTTTTCGAGCCGAAGATTGAGACATTGAAGAAAACGCGCGACAAACCGGTTGGCAAGTTCATTGCAGTTGACATTCCAGTTGGGATGTGGAGCATGGACAGCGGTAAAGTGATGTTTGGCCTTGCTCCGGTGGATTCGATTGACCTTCACGCGCATCTCATAACACACCTGATGTACACTATTATTGCAGAAAAAGGCGCCACCCGGAAGGAACTGGCTGTGGGGACAGGGGATGATTTTTTTTTCTTTTGGCAATGGAATGACCGCACGCGTAGTTGGAGCAGGGGCATTTGAATACAAGTACTCCCTGGATGGAAAGGCGCTTGCGATTTTCATTGACCCTGTCCTTAAGAGCACATCGTTCAACCGTGTTCCGCCAAATGTGCTCTCCAAGAGGCTGTGAAGGCGTCAGGATAGAGCATCGCTGCCTGTGATTGCCGCTCCAATCCTTCTTGTTTTTAACTTCTGTGCCAGAAAACAAAACATGGCACAGGTAATTTTCCCTTTTTCCGATCTTGAGGCGTATGTAGAAGGCTCGATGGAAGAGGCAATGGAAGAGCTCACGATGCTTGGCTTCCCCTCGGAAAAGACTGAGGACGGGCAGCTCAATGTCGAGGTGACCCCTAACAGACCGGATGCGCTTTGCATTGAGGGGATTGCGCGCACGCGTTTATGCTACAGGAATGGAAAGCCAAAACCTTGCACTGTCAGGCAGTCTGGGTTGGAAGTGAAAGTAGATGGCTCGGTTGCAGACGTGCGCCCTTATTTCGGAGGCGCGCTGGTGAAAGGAGTAAGGATAACTGACAGCTCTCTTCGCTCGCTTATGCAATTGCAGGAAAAGCTGCATGAAACGCTGGGAAGGAAACGGCGCAAGGTAGCGATCGGAATCCATGATGCAGACAGGGTGCGCCCGCCTTTCCGCTACTTCGCCTGCGGGCTGGAGGAAGTCTCATTCGTGCCCCTTGAGCAAAACGAAAAAATGACCCCGAATGAAATACTGCGCAGGCATGCGAAGGGCATGGGATATGCGCACTTGGTGGGTGAGAAATGCCCGATGATTGAGGATGCTGCGTGCAATATACTCTCGTTCCCACCCATAATAAACGGGGAATTGACCAAACTCACCACCAGGACAGAGAATATTGTCATAGACGCAACCGGCACTTCGCAGGAAACAGTGCTGCAGGCAGTGAACATCGTGGCTGGCGCGCTTGACATGCTGGGCGGCGCAGTTGAGCAAATCATGATAAACGGCAAGCATTACCCAGTGCTGCAGGAACGCAGGTGGCCTCTTCCAGTAAAGGAAAGCGCCAGGTTGCTTGGCATTGAGCTGAGCAATGAACAAATCAGCAGCCTGCTTTTGAAAATGGGTTACAGGGTAGAGGGGAATTTTGCATTCTCGCCCGGTCATCGCGCCGATGTCATGAATGAAGTTGACCTTATCGAGGATATTGCGATAGCGTATGGCTACAATAATTTCGAGCCTCGGCTTCCATCCTTTGTCACGTATGGAAAAATCGCCCCTGTTCCTGCGCACCATCAAGTAATGGTCGGACTGGGATTTGACGAGGTAGTGAGCTGGACGTTGTCAAACCATGAAAAAGAGGCGCGCACAAACCTGCCAGATGGCGAGTGCATTGAAATAGAAAATCCGCTTACCGAGGACTTTACCATGTTCCGGCGCGCCATACTCCCGAACCTGCTCTCAATTTTGGCAGAGGGCAAAAGCGAGAGCCTTCCCATAAAAATTTATGAGATCGGGCCTGTTGCAGACTCTGTGCAGCGCCAGTCGCTTTCATTTGCAAGCATGCATGCGAAAGCCTCGTTTTCCGAGATAAAAGGCCATGTGCAATCGATGTTTGAAACCCTTGGAGTGAATGCGCAGTTCAAGGAGGATGAATTCGGCCCGTTCATACCAGGCAGATGCGCCTCGGTGATTGTAAACGGGCAGAAAATCGGGAATCTTGGGGAAATTTCACCAGATGTGCTGTGCGCATTCAATTTGGAACAGCCGGTCTGCGCCTGCGAAATATCGCTTAGCTCTTGAGGCTTCTAAGAAGCAGCCCTATTATTTCCCTTGCCTCAACCGGCCGCCCACAGGTGCGCTTGCCAAGCACCAGCTTCTTTTTCTTCTTGTCATACAAGTAGCCGATTTGCAGCAGGCAGGCACGGGTGTCCATTTTTTTCTGCCTCTTAAGCTCAGCCAGCATTTTCTGCGCAAGCGCAAAGCTCCCGATGCGTGCAAGCTCGGTTGCCAGCCTTTCCTGGAAAAAGGTATTGTCGCTTTCCTGATCAATGGTGATGCCAAGCGTAAGGGCGAGAACAACTGAAAAGTCCTTGGGGTGAACCTTGAAATAGTGCCGAAGCATCTCGCGCACCGAGGCAAGCCTGGTGTACGCTGAATGCTGTGCTATTACTTTCAGCTTCGGCGGCATTGCAAAGCGCAATCGCTGCCCGTTGTGGAATGCCGGCCCTGAGCCTGGCGAGTCTTCATCAGAGTTGGCTTCGCCCCAGTAATGGTCCTCAATCACCAAGAGGAGAAGTGTCATCAGGTCATCCACCGCGTATTTTGCAGATGTGAGCCTTGACTCGAAATCAGACACCACACTTTCAGCTGCTACCCTGTCTCCTCGCGAGTAGTCGTTTATTTCGCGCGCCAAGCGCTCCTTTATGCGCATATGCGAAGGCACTGCAGGCACCGTGATTTTTATGTTTGAAACGGAAAGCTCCTGCTTCTCGGGTGCAATTGATACCTTTGCCTCTTTCTCCTGTGATTCGCGCTTTTGCTCATCTGCGAGCTTTATGCGCTGGGAGAGTATTGCCTGGTTCTTGTCAAGCTCGGCTGTTGCCCGGATGTAAAGCGCGGTGCGCAAGTCATACAGGAATTGCTGCCGTTGCAGTGCAGACATCGCGTAAAGCGGATTTTTGGTTGGAAAAAATGTGAGCATGGACAGTAGGGGGGATTCTGCCCTGTTCGTAGGCGGTTGCACTTTCAATTGAGATAAACCGGCTGCAAATTGCGCCATTGCACTATTTGGCAATGCAACATTAAAATTAGTTCATTATCTCGCCGGCTATTTTGTGCGGGTCAAAAGGCACCAAGTCGTGGTAGCCTTGCCCCACTCCGAGCAGCAATATAGGTATCCCGGTTGCGCATGAGACCGAGATTGCGGTCCCGCCCTTTGCATCGCAGTCTATCTTGGTCAGTATTGCCCCGTCTATGCCGATTGACTCGTTGAATGCCTTTATCTGCTCAATGATGGAGTTGCCCCCGATGCTTTCCCCGATGTATATTTTCATGTCCGGCTTCGCTATCCTGTTTATTTTCTTGAGCTCGTCGAGCAGGTTGGCATTGGTGTCCTGCCTTCCTGCAGAGTCTATCAGTACCACGTCTATCTTGTGCGAGCGGGCGAAGTTGATTGCGTCGAATGCGACCGAGGCAGGGTCTGCGCCATAGCCGCTTTTCACAATGTTGATGCCCAGCCTGCTGGCATGCACCTCTGCCTGCTCGATTGCGGCTGCGCGGAAGGTGTCAGAGGCTGAAAACATGACAGACAGGCCGGAATCCATAAGCAGACGCGCAACTTTTGCCATTGTGGTGGTCTTGCCTGCGCCGTTTGGCCCGACGAAGAGTATTTTTACCGGCTTGGGAAGGGATTTTGCGCGCTCAGGAAGCGAGAATTTCAAGTCGTTTTCCATTATTGCCTCAAGCACATCGCGTATTGTTTCTTTTATGCGCGCCTCGACCTTGCCTTTCGGGACTTTCATGCCCACCAGCCTTGCGCGCAATCTTTCAGTCACCTGAAGGGAAACATCGAATGCCACATCAGCCTCAAGAAGGGAAAGCTCAAGCTCCGAGAGAAGGTCAGACACTTCGGATTCGCCGATTGTGATGTCGCTTGAGAATATCGACTTTAGCGCGGTGCCCAGGCCTATTTTCGGGGCGGTTTCGCGCTTATTGGACATTGCCCTTTTTTCAATGCCAGACATTTCGCTATCGGAGACTGGCTTTTGCGCCGGCGCAGATGCGGTTGGCTCTTGCGAGAAAAGCGAGGGAGAGGGGGAAGGTTTGTGTTGAATTGGAACAGATGGCGCTGGTTTTATTTCCTTTTCAACTTTTAACTCCTCTTTTGGAGCTGGCTTGAGAACTTCTTTTGCAATTGGTTTTGCGAGCACTGGCTTTTCAGGGGTTGGCGCGTGCACAGGCACGTGAGCGCGCTCGTGAACTTTCTGAGCTGGAACATGGTGCTCCTCCTTTGGAATCTCGTGTGGCTTTTGCTTTGCCTCGTGTTCTGGCGCTGTTTTTGGCTTTGCAACATGTTCCTGGACTGGCGCTGGCTTTGCCTTGTGTTCTTCTACTGGCACTTGTTTTATTTCCGGAACAAGCGTAATAGGAGCAACCTGAATTTCTTTTGGAGCGGGCAGAGCAGACGATACTTGCTGCTGCTGGGGCGCTTCCTTTTCCGTTTCCTTCCTGCCAGTAACGGATTTGATAAAACTAGTCAGCTTGTTCTTTAGCAGACCGAACATTGCGCTTCTCCTCCACAGCCGCCAATTCACTGGCCTGCGCAGTCAGTTTTTCAATTGCCTGTACAACTTCCGCAAGGCTTCCTTGCGCAGAACTCATTGCCTCAGACATCCTTTTCTGGCGCTCAGTTAGGAGCTTGATCGCCTCTTCTGGCTTTTTTTGCACCAGCAGCCCGGCACCGACCGAAATGACTACTTTGTCAGGGTCTGGCTTTGGGCAGGAAACGAAAACGCCAGCGCCAACTGGAATGAGCGTGTCGCCTTTTGCCTTCTTGAGCCCTTCGATTGCCTCGATTGCGGAGGCTACCTCGAGGATTGCAGACTGCATTGCCTGCATTTGCTCGCGTATTGCCTCGCCTTTGGACTGCTGAAGCGAAAGCTCGTTTGAAATCCGCTTATATTCTTGCTCGTTTGCCACGTAAACACCCCTGAGCGCCTGCCCAAAATAGGGCATTTGCACGCCTGGCTTACGCATGAATTTCCCGAGGCGCAGCCACGCATTAACGGGATAAAACCTATAGCTTATCCACTGACTCTATCTTGATGGCTGACCTTTTAATTCCTGCGTTTGAGCCGAAAAGGGAATACGCGGTTTCGCGCGCGAGCTTCTCGCTGATAGCCTCGACTGTTTTTTCAAAAGGCTTGCCGGTTTTTCCGCTTCCGATTCTCCCACATACAAGATACTTTGCCATAATACCACCATGTTTAATTGGATTTATTTGACCTGAGAGCCGTTTGGAACTGGCTTGTCAGGCATTAAAATGACTACTGCCCCCTCGGCGGATTCCGCTGCCAGGAGCATCCCCTGAGACAACACTCCCTTGAGAGACCTTGGGGCGAGGTTTGCCACCACAATGATTTGCCTTCCGACGAGCTGGGCTGGCTCGTAATTCTTCGCTATTCCTGCGGCCAGCGTGCGCGGAGCTGCTTCGCCCAAGTCGATTGTGAGCTTGAGCAATTTGCCCGAGCCTTCCACCGGCTCTGCCGAAAGGATGGTTGCAACGCGCAACTCTGTTTTCGAGAATTCTTCGTATGATATTTCCATGAGATTACCCATGAGATAAATTCAATTAAAACAATCCCAGAGCCTCGGACAGCCTTCCTGCCTCAAAGCCGGACGTTGCTTCGCCAATCACTGCGCCTTTTGAGTTTGCGGCAGCGCCAAGCGAGACAAACGCCACGCCCATGTCCAGCGTGCAGTTGAGCCCGCCCACTTTGAATATTTTCGAAAGCTCGGCGATTTCCTTTTCCGACGCGCGGTTGTGGACTGCGAATCCCTTGTTGGTGGCTATCAGGCAGCTTCCGACTGTTGAGAAGCCGGCGATGCTCTTTGGCACCACTTCCACGCCAAGGCAGTCTGAAAGCTCGCGCAGCAGCCTGCGGGGCATTTCAGGATTTGCCACTGCGCCAAAGTCGTTTGCAGAGACATTGTTGCCTGCTGCACAGAATTGCCCTGGAAGAGTGGCAACCGATAATCCTGATGCTTTTAGGATTGAAATTTCCTCCTTGCTGCAAAACGAGGGGACTACTGCGCCGTTGTTGTTCATTGCAAGGTAGATGCCGATAAGTCCGCTGCCTCCAAAAGCAGTTTGCTTGATTTTAACTCCAAGCGCTGGAAGCGCAGAAAGAAGCTTGGGCGAGGCTGAAATGTCGACAAATGCTGTGGAATCATTAGCCTTTGCAAAAAGACCGACGTGAGGGTTGCCAAAATTCGCGGCTTTTGTTATCATCATGGCAAATACCTGTTGCAACGCCGCGCATCCGGCATCAGTTCTTGGCTGGTGCGGGCTTTGAAGTCTGCACTGGCTTGCTCTCTGCTGGCTTTGCAGCCGGAGCGGCCGGTTTTTCAGCTGCCTTTGCGGTTTTTTCCTTCCGGGCAGCCTCTTCCTTTTTCTTGCGCTCGTCCTCGGTCTTCTTTTTCTTGTCTGCTGCTTCCTTTATCTTCTCCTCTTCGCCAAGCAGCCAGACCTTTGCAGTCTGGTTTTCATCTTTGACAATCCTGACTTTTATCTTGCGCGGGGGCTTTTGTATCCCGTCGCGCAGTATCGCGCTGTTCACGCCTTCCGAGATTTTCACTTCTTCAGCCTTCATGTGGCGGAGAGCGAATTCGCGGATGTTCTTGATTGCCCTTTTCCCGCGCTTGTTCCGGATGTATTCGTAAACTTTCCCAAGCGGAATTGTGTAAATTCTTTCAAGATTAGCCATGGTCCCACTCCCCTCAGTTCGTGCGCTGCCTCTTCTGGGAGCGCATCTTCAGCTTCTGGTTGCGCCAGTTGCGCGTCTCGGTGTTGCGGACGACCTTGCGGTTCGTCTTCGCAATCACGAAGAGCGGCAGGCGCCTGTTCCTCTTTATCATCTTGCCAAGCGTTGCCTT
>JAPLWY010000028.1:3799-15992 GCA_026396355.1 Microcaldota archaeon | reverse complement strand
GGGGGGGGGGGCGGCGGTGGCGGCGGAGGCAGTGGCGGCTCGCACTCTAGCGGCCCGCCCCCGAATGTTTTCTACTATGACTGCAACAAGCAGTACAAGAACGGCGAAGAGCAAAAGCAGTGCTGCAAGCCAATGTCCTCAGTATACATGGCAAGCATTTCGCCATTGTCTTCCAAAACCCCTCTCTACCCATACTGCGAATGCGTTTCTCTCAGTTGCTATTGCTCCAACGTTGCTTCATATCTCCATTCAATGCAAAATATTCCGACCTGCCCATTTGATTTTATTGAGTTTTTCCTTACTGTGCTTGCGATTGGCATCCCGATTGGGATTTTTTACTGGATATATAGGAAATTCCCGAAATACGTGCTGCATATACTTGTAATTGCCACGCTTTTCATTCTCTTTGAGATATGGTGGCTCAACTCGATAAGCAATACTTCCATACAACTCATATTGATAGGCGCGTTTCCCATTGCTTTCATCTTGGTGGCAATTGCATCAGTCTTCAGGGATATCCAGAGTGTCGCGTCATTTTCAAGCCTGGGCGAATGGAGCAGCACAGCCTCAGCGCCTTCAGGCAAAGTGATGGCAAAGGCAGGCAAAGTCTCTGCGCTTCTTGCCTTCTGGTCAAAAATTGAACCAATCTGGGACGAGAAGGCAATGAAGGAGCGCGCGACCGCAACATTCACCAAGCTTCAGGACTGCTGGGGCAGGCGTGAGTATGGGGAAATGGAGTCCCTGCTGACGCAATCGCTTTACGAGCAGCACACCTCGCAGCTTGAGGCAATGGCTGCGCGCCATGAGTTCAACAGAATGGACAACCTGAAAATACTGGACTTGCAGATAGTGCTGGCCAGGCGCTTTGAGAAAAAAGAAAAGGACGAATTCACAGCCTGGTTCAAGGCAACTGCGCGCGACACAATAGTGGATGACAGGACCGGGAAGAAGATACGCGGCGATTCCGGAATGGGCGTTTTCGAGGAGTTCTGGACATTTTCACGCGATGGCAGCAATTGGCGCCTGCGCGAAATAGACCAGCCAGAGGAAGGGATGCATGTGATAGGCGAGGAGAGCTTTGACGAGACAGCAACCCCTCTAATGACAAAGACACTGCAGGAGCGCGCCACAACCGGCAAAGCCGACACTTCAGTATCCTCGCTCCGCGAGCAAGGGGAAGACGCAGGCGCTGCTTCAATAGGCGAGATAAAGGAAAAAGGCGACAAGATACACAGGATGCTCAATTTCCTTTCTCAAACCGACAGGATTTGGGACGAGCGCGCAATGCTGGAGAACACGCGCACACTATTCATACTCCTAAACACTGCAGTGGAAAAGAGAAACCTGGCAAAAGTGCAGGATAAGCTTTCGCCTGAGCTGCTTGGCACAATACAAACCAACCTCGCTGAAATGAAAAAGCAGGGCGTGGTGGCGCAGAAAGGCAACCTTGCAGTGCGCAATGTGGAAATAGTGCTGGTGAACAATACTGATGACAGGCAAAAGGACGGATTTGTGGCATGGGTTTCAGCACAGGCGCAAAGCGTGCTGGTGAATGAAAAGACAGGCGCAACAGTCTCAGGGGACTCCTATGTTCGCGATTTCGAGGAATACTGGTCATTCCAGCGCAGCGGAAGCGAATGGAAGCTTGCTGAAATTAACACGAGCATGAAAGGCGCCGAATTCGTTGCAGCTGAAAACGTGGATGAAGGGACTTCCAAGGACATGCTGCACTGGTACTATTCACAAGAAAGGGCAGTTTAGTTACTCTGTCCTCCACTTATTCCCAAAATTCAGCGCCATTCCCTCGTACCTCACGCCAAAGCGCGAATAATACACTGCAGGCTCGATTGCAAGCGCGGCATTTCTCAGCGAATCCTTCGACTTTGAGCCCAAATGCGGGAATTCATGCACCTGCAACCCTATTCCATGCCCTATTGCATGAATCATCTCAGGCAGGCCTTTCTTTCCCATCACCTGCTTTGCCAGCTTTGCAACATCTGCTCCATTTTTGCAATCAGGCAAGCTCTCCACTATCTCATGGTAAGTCTCCTGGCACTTCAAGTAAGCCTCCCGTTGCCTTTCCAGCCCTTTTCTTCCCTTGAAATAGCAGCGCGTGAGGTCTGAGCAATAGCTCTCTTTTTTCACTCCAAAATCAACTAAAACAAAGTCATCCAATTTTTTCCTTCCAGGCGTATGATGCGGCATTGAGCTATTCTTGCCAGTTGCTACAATTGGCTCAAACGAGTGCTCGCAGCCTTTCTCAAGCGCGGCAATTTTGAGCGCGCAGGCAAGCTCGTGCTCGGTTGAATAGTCCCATGGGCGAAGCTCTTCCAGTATTTTTCTTGCAATTTTGTAAGCAGAAACAATGCGAGCTTTCTCTCCTGCGCTTTTCTCCCCTCTCACAGCCCCAATTTTTTCGCCAGCATCCACAAATTTAAGATGCGCCTTTTTCGCAAGCGCAGAATGCCTTGCAAAGCTCATTTCACTAGGCGAAAAGCCCACTTTTCCGCTTCCGCAGGCTTTCCTCAAAAGAAAGGGAGCATTTTTCCTTCCAATAAGCTTAGCCGGATAGCTGCCCTGCTTTTTTGCCTGCGAAAACAGCATATCATGCGTCAGGATAGTGCCTGCATTCCTTTTCAGCGCAAGGTACGCGCCCTCAATTCGGCAGCCTGAGAAATATTCAAAGCTTGCCCCCTGCGCGCCATCCCCGCCGTAAAACAGTGCAGAGCTGAATTTGGCGCCAGAAAAAAGCCTTTTCCTCCGTTGCGCAATCTCATTCATGCAGCTAAAACTGCAACGAATATTATAAACTGCTGCCAAGCGCAGCAACCAAACGCCTGCTTCTAGCCAATCACAGCATTGAACAATAAGCCAACAGCCACAAATGCAATGAAAAGAGTAAGCGCAAACACTGCAATGAGCTTGGGCTTGAGCACCTTGCGCAGTATTATCATCTCAGGGAGAGACAGCCCGATTACGCTCATCATGAAAGCAAGCGCGGTTCCGGTTGCCATTCCCTTTGAAATCAGCACGCCCACAATCGGCACAATGCCTGCTGCATTGGAGTAAAGCGGAATGCCAATAAGGACTGCAATTGGCACTGCGAGAGGGTTATTGTCTCCAGCAAGCCCCAAAAGCAAATCCGAGGGCGCATAGCCATGGATAATCGCCCCAATTCCAATTCCTACCAATAAGTAGGGAAATACCTTGAGGGTTATGCTCTTTGACTCCCCAATTGCAAATTCCAGCCTTTCGCGCCATTCCATTGAAGTTTCGCGCATCCTGGCTGCTTTCTTGCCATGATACTTCTCCACTTCTCCTTCCAGCCCCAGCCTTCCAATCACAATTCCAGCAAAAGTCGCAATCACCAAGCCCGAGCCAATGTATAGCGCGGCAATATGCCAGCCAAACATTCCCCACAAAAGCGCAATTGCAATCTCGTTTATCAAGGGCGCGGCAATAAGGAAAGAGAAAGTCACGCCTAGGGGCACGCCTGCCTCCACAAACCCAATGAACAGCGGAACAGCAGAGCAGGAGCAAAAAGGGGTAGGAACGCCTAGGAGAGCAGCAAGCAAATTCCCAATTCCCTCGCGCTTCCCTCCCAGCAGCTTCTTGACTTTTTTAGGAGTCACAAAAGTGCGCGCAATTCCCACTAGGAAAACAACAACTAGCAAAAGGAGCGTAACCTTGATTATGTCCTCAACAAAAAACTCAGTGGTATTCGCAAGCGCGCTTCCTGCTGTAAGGCCCAGTACTGAGCGGGAAAGCCAGGCTGCGAATTCGGAAAGCATCGAATCATCCTCTTGCAAATCTATTCATTTTACCAATTTTCAATGTCATCAATCACTCGTTTGCCCTTTGCGGACAGCGAGTAGAGCCGCATCCTTCCAGCCACCCTGACGCGCACAAGCTTTGCGCACAAAAGCACAGCAAGATGCTGCGAAACCGCGGGCTGGCTCACGCCCACAAGCGCCGGTATCTCGCAGGCGCACATCTCGCCTTTCCTGAGGCGAAGGAGGATTGACAGCCTGGTTTCATCCGAGACTGCGGCAAGCGCCATGTTCATAACATATAAGTAGGAACTTATACTTTATAAGCTGCGCTGGTGCAAAAGAAAAAATCAGGAAAAAAGGCTCAGTCGTTGTCAATCCTTGGAGCAAGGTAGTACGTGACCTTTGCCGATTCCACTTCATACTCCACCTTCAGCGGAGCATTGGACTTCAGGCAGATTGTCAGTGCCGCGTTTTCCGGGCATGCCTTGACAATGTCCTCCAAGTACTGGAGCGGGAAGGTTGCGCGCGAGGGCTTGGTCACAGTCATCTCGATTATCCTCTCGCCGGTTTTCTCATTCTCCTCTGTCAAGTCAGACGTGTCGCCATGCACTTCAACAGTGAACGCGGTTTCATTCGCGTCAAGCGTGATGTGCGAGCCTACAAGCGAGGCATCTCTCAGCGTTTCCTTGAACTGCGAGCTGTTCATCTTCACAATCGCATCATGCGCAATCGAGGGCTCTTTTGCCACTCCTGCGGGAATGTCCAGCACCGGGACCTTGAAGCTGCGCTTTCCGCTCTTGCCCACGAACTTGAGCTGGAGCTTGTTTTGAACCTGCGAAATCTCAAGCTTCTCCTCGCCTCTGCTTCTTGCGAGTATTTTTGACAGCCCGTCGAAATTCAGCCCTATTTTTGCAGACGGTGCTGGAGCCTCGTATTCCGCGAAGCTGGCTTTTGGCATCAAGAATGAAATCATGGCTATTTGCGACGGGTCCATTGCGCGCAGGAACAGTCCCTCCTCGCGCACCTCGAGTATCCCCTCGTCAATGAGATTCACTATCGCGTCGGTTGCGTTCTTGTAGCGCTTGGCATCCCCTACTGTGAATTTGAACATAAATTCCCCTCCACGCACTGATTTTGCCGGGCAGATTTTTAACGGTTGGCTTGCCCTCGCGCCTCTTCAGTCTAGGGCTTTTCCTCGCCAAGGACCTTGCGTGCAAATGCTGCAGCCTCATCCGAATACGCGTTGAAGGCGCCCAATATGGGCATCAGACTTTTCTCTATCCTGAAAAAATCCTGCTTGAGCTCTTGCAGCTCTCCTGATTTCATCCCCAAACCGTCCATTCCATTTATTACACTGTGCAACTGTCCTAATTCATATCTGGCATCGCGCACGAGTTCTCTGTCATCAGCATTTGTGCTTTCCACCAGCCACGTGGCAGTATAAAGACTGGAAATAACGCTCTTGAAAGCAGTTGGAACTCGCTGCATTTCCTGCGCTGCGGCAAGCATTTCCTCGCCCAGAACCTTGCGCGCAAATGCAATATCCGCATTCGAATATGCATCCGAGCGCGCCAATATCGGCAGCAGTTCTTTTTCTACCTTCAGGAATTCCTGCCTGAGCTTTGGCAGCTCTTCTGATCCTTCAGCGCGCCCAATAAAGCACAAATCAGCCAGCGTTTCATACATCTTGCCTAATTTTCTGCGGGCGTCGACCAGGGCATTTTCATCTGCCAACCCGGTGTCTTTCACGTTCCATGTGGCATCATTGAGCCTGGACATGACTTTCAGGAAGAGGTCGGGATCTATCTGCTTTGCCTGCTGCCCGCTTTCTGGCTGAATTTTGTATTTGGCAGCCAGGCGATTCATGCTGGCGTCGAATTTGCTCTTATCTTCTGCGGACAGTCTTATCTTGTCCCCATAGTCCCACAGCCAGTCTCTCTCAGTCTTTAGCTCTTCCAACTCATATCCTGTCACTTTTCCGGTTGCAATCAGATCATTGATTTTCGGCAAGCAGTAGCTCCTGTGCGTCATGGTCTCGTTTTTTTCTTCAGGCTTGTCCTGCTTTTCTCTAATGTGGCTTTCCTCAAGCGGCTTGGCAAAAAACTGGCTTCTCACTTGCTGCGTTGGCCTGCCGTACTTGATGCTGTCTATAAGATCTTTCGCGCCAGCCCATTCGTCAGGAGTCATTGCATTGGTTTTCTTGTCTGCAATGACTTTGTCCCTCAGCAGGCTAAGCTGGGTCCTTTGATCTCCCTTTGCCTTGTCTTCCAGCTTGTCATATTCAGCATCGTCGCAAAGCATGCTCTTCACAAACTGCTTTGCCTTGGCCCAATCATTGTTGCCTACCGCATTTTTTATGCCTGTTGCGATGCTTGCTCGGCTCTCCAATGTTTTTTCCAGCCTCTCAAGTATTACCTTGAAGTGCGGGTAGTTGGTGGCAATGAACCGGTTCGACTCTATTTTCCCATACTCCATCTCAAGCCATTTTTTTTCGTTTGGAAGAAGATAGGGGCTCTCCTTGTACCTTTCAAGCAGTGTCTGTGTCTTCAGTACCAGGTTTGGATCTATCTTGGACTTGATGTTAGAACTCCTCACTATTCCACCACTTCTCATCTCCTGCCGCAAACAGTTTAAAAATCCGCCTTGCCAGAATGCCGGTATGACTGAACTTATCGCACTTTCGGATTCATACGCGCGCGAATGCACTTCCAAGGCACTTGAAGTGGTGGAGGGCAAATTCGTTGTACTTGACAAATCAATATTCGCCCCGCGCGGTGGCGGCTTGCCCTCGGACACAGGGAAAATAATGCGCGGCAATGACGAATTCAAGGTTCTTTACGTTGTGAAAAAAGAGGGCAAAATACTCCACGAGCTTGACAGGGGAGGCATTCTGGCAGGCGAGGAAGTAAAGTGCGAGCTTAACTGGGAGCGCAGGCACAGGCTGATGCGCATGCACACTGCAGGGCACATACTCTCGGCAATAATGTTTGCCAAAAGCGGAATTCTCATCACAGGCAATGCAATTGACATTGACAAGTCAAGATTCGACTTTTCAATGGAAAACTTTGACAAGGCAGCATTCCAGTCCTTAATAGACGAGGCGAACGTGCAGATTGCGCGCGGGCTGGAAGTCTCGGTTTCTTCGCTTCCTCGTGATGAGGCATTGAAGCTTCCTGGGATGGTAAAGCTGGCAGGCGCGCTCCCACCCGAAGTGAAAGAGCTTCGCATTGTCAAAATCGGCGATGTAGACCTTCAGGCTGATGGTGGGGTTCATGTGAAAAACACCTCTGAAATAGGCAAGCTCGTGTTCATTGACGCTGAAAACAAGGGTAAGAATAACAGGAGAGTTTACTTCGGGCTTGAGTAACTGCTCAAGATCTGAAACGGTGATCTGATGATAGATGAAAGGACAATTGCATCTCCAAAAATCACAGTCTATTCCACCTCCACTTGCCCTTACTGCGTGATGGCAAAGCGCTACTTGAAAGAAAAAGGCCTGGAATTCGAGGATGTTGATATTTCGCAGGACAAGTCGCGCGCAGCCGAGATGTTCTCAAAATCAGGGCAGATGGGAATTCCGGTGCTTGACATAAACGGGAAAATAATAGTCGGCTTTGACCGGACTGCGATTGAGAATGCAGTGCGCGGCTTCTAAGCCTGGGGCAAACCCACGCCCGTATCTTTTTAAGCACTTCTAAGCAGATATGGCGCAATGGCAAGCATGTTCCACTGGTTCAAGAAATCGCCTGTGCCGCCTACGGCCAATACGGGTGTGCCTAAGCAGATCCAGAAAATTGGCAACGGAGAAATCGGGCTAAAATCAAAGGGCCTTCTTGCAGAGAAAGGCAAGGCAATCGAATCAGGCATAATCTTTCCCTCATTAGTTCCAATAACTTCCGAAATTTTCCAGGAGGTTTCGGAAAGTTCGGGTGCAAGCAAGGCAAAAAGCGAGCTTGAAGCCTACAAATGCTTCTACAAGCACGAGCTTCCACCATCGCTTGTTTCGCAGGTTTCGGATGCGATTTTTTCGTTTGACTCCCTCCCAAACACTGGCATGGCTACGATGGTGCGAGCCGATGATTGGCCGGTTGGGATTGGATTGACTTACAGCGGGCCAGCTGCAATTACAGGCGAGCAGCTCGAGGACGGGCTCCAGAATCTTTATGTGGGGCGTGTAATAGCCCAGCTGAAGCGAGTCTGGGCAAGCTCCTATTCCGAGAACTTCCAGATATTCGCCAGAATGAAAGGCTTGAATGAAATTGGCGCTGCCATGCTTATGCCCATGCTAGGGGCGCCAGTTATGTCTAAAAGAGACGGGGCAAATGACATCCTTTATACTCCGTTATCAATCAATTTTCTCGGTTATTTTGGATCCTTCCCTGCGCAGAAAGCAGTATTTTCAGTCGGTCCTGGCTTAGGCGGTGCCAACAAGCTAACCGATTCAGATCGCACTCGCGGCGGGGTTATCGCTGATTTGAGTCTTCAATGGTCTTTATCTATGGCTACAATTGATAGTAAGCACGATCCAACAGACAAATCCTGCCCGTTTGCACTTGACATGACTCGCTCCCATTTAGCGCCTAGCTGGTCTATGCTTGATTTTAGAAGCGTGTCATCATCAATCGAATATTTTCTTAATAATCTGAAAGAGAATACTGTCAAGATCAATCAGCAGATATCTGCATTTGCGTCTGGCCGGCAGCTTTACGCGGAGTTCGTGATGCCCTGCTTTGACTCTACCAGTCTTGCTCTAGTGCAGTCCTCACCTGTGAAATTCATCTCTGCAGAAAAGCCCAGCGTAGATGGCAAGAGCATAATCTTTGAAGGCAATACGGTGATTGGCTCTACTTTTGTATCAACAAAGAAAGTGCGCTTTGCCGGCGCAACACCCACGAAAGAAGATATTATTTTCAATAAGGAAAACAAGGGCTATCTCCTTGTGGTGTCAGTTCCGCATGCCCTCCTTCGATCAAAATGGGAGCTGAAGCACCTGTACAACGCAGGCGCGGTTGTTTTCTGCGTTGGCACAGAGCCAGATATTCTAGAGCGAGATATCATCAACGACTTCTCAACCCACCTTGGGGGGTATTTCCGCGAGCTTGGCATCCCTGTCCTCGGGGTAGAATCAGAAAAGGCGGCCGGCTTCAAGCAAAGGCTCGGCAAGGAGTCCGAGTGCCTTGTTTTTGCCGATGAATTCTCACGGAATGGCGGCTCTGAAGGGTTTGTTGCGCTAATCTAATCCCGGGCAGGCATCCACGCCCTTATCTTTTTAAACACTTTGCAGCAGATTTGGCGCATGCCCAAGCATCTGCCTCTCCGCCATGTGATTCTCGGCCCAGGGGAGCCGGACAAGAAAACACAGGGGCTGATTGACTTTTCAAAGAGGATTCCGGAATCTTTTGGCGGCGCAGCAAAGCAGCTGAAGCTTTCACTGCCTGATTCTGCCGCAGTCACTCCTGCTTTATGCAAGGATTTCATGGACAAGGCAGGCTGCACATCCGCCGATACCCCTGCATCTGCAAAGGAAAAGATGCAAAATTGCCGGCACGCAGAGTTTGACAGTGCGATGAAAGACATCTACCAGTTTGACAGTGCGATGAAAGGCATCTACCAGTTCCATTACGGCGATGCAAAAAATTATTCCGACATCCTGTCTCTCCGTTCCGGGGATTTGGGGGCGACTGGCGTGCATTCCAGCGTGTTTGCCGGGATATTCACCAACTTGCCGGATTCACAATCGCTCAATGCAATAAAAGGCGCCTCGATAGGCGTGCTGGCAAGCTCGTTTTCAGATGATGCAAAAGCAATGGCAGGGGTTTTTTCGCGCCTGGGCGGCAATGGGATAGGCATACTTGCAAACAAATTCATAGGGAATGATGTCAAATTCGGCGAAGTCGAGGGCATCAGCCACATTTCCCCGTCATTCACGCTGTCCTATCTTGCCCCGCTAAGCAAGTTTGATTATGAATTGGTGCAAATTTTCCGCGGGATAGCCTCAAGTCCGGCCAACGCCAGCAATTATGCCGCATTCAAGTTAAAATCCAGTGAAGATCTCGGAGAGCGTTTCATATATGTCCATCACTTGCTTGCAAGCGGCCTGCATGATGAAGGCGGCTCGCTGAAGATTGTGTCAAATTCAAGCCAAACGCCGCGTTTCTTCCATACGATAAGCGCGTGGCAAGCGCGGGCAGCGCATTGGCTGCCGCATTGAAGGAAATAAGGGGGAAATCAAAACTCCACGCCGAGCTTGTCTGCGCTGACGCATCCAAGCTTTTCGAGTGGGCAATTCTCCAGATTTCGTCTGCCGGCTGGCTGAATGCCGCAAGGCCCTACTCTCGCCCGCTGGACGGCTATCACATAGCAGACGCGGTGATGGGCTTTGCGGACGCCAAGGTTTCAGGGGTGCATCACGCTGGCGCAATCCCAAAGCAAGAAGATTCAAGCTACAATAAGGCGCATAAAAACTACCTTCTCACCGTGGAAGTGAAGGATTTGGTCGCTTTCAACCGCAATTGGCGCATATCCGATTATTCCAATGCAGGTGCCATCGCACTGATTGCGCGCGAGTCCGGCAACCTGGTCTTTTCCCACTTTGGCGGCGCGCTGAGAATGCTGGGAATGCCTGTTTTTGTCTTCGATCATGGCACTGGCGCGGCTCGCGCAGTCCTCAGCCTGGACTTGGATGCAAAATGCAATGTATATGCAGATGAAATGGCCGCTTTCAAGGAGCAACGCGGTGGCATAGGGCCGATTGCCGAATCAACCAAGAAACAATTTTCCTTCTGGCCATTCAACAAGCTATAAGGGGTGCAAAATGTACAATCTGAACAAAATACGCTTCGAAAATAAGTATATTCACACTGTGCTTCCCAGCCAGATAAGGAAACCTAGAAACGACCTTCTTGCAGCTGGGGAAAAATTCAAGGATGTCGTGCGCGAGGACATGAAGGTTCTCAAGAATGCGGGCATAACCAGCAAAGAAGCAGCAGACCTGATAGAGCGCGCAATTAACGCCAGCCAAAGAAAAAACAACCGGGGCAGGGTGAATGACCATCTTTTCATCACTCCGATGTTGAGCAACACAATTGTGTTCAGCCACGGCAAGGAAATTTACAAAACCTATGCTTACTATTGTTTTAGCAGGATGCCTTGCGGCTACAAGCTTGGCCCTGGCAAAGAGGCGGGCCACAGCACCGACAGCATGTTCAGTGAAGAACAGCTGGCAAGCCTGCAGAATTCCAGGGAAAACTCCACAAAAATCCCAACATTCATGTCTGAAATAATCGCAAAATACAATTTCCTGGGCGGGAATGTCAAATACGGCTTGAAGCCCGAATGGATAATCGACCTTGCCAAGCTCATTGAAAAGGAAGGCATCAAGGATTATCCTTCGCGCGCGTTTGAGATTGCAAAAGGCATACTAGGCACGCCCAAGCGCCTGTTATCCAACGCATTTTCCAACCTATTGGAGAAAGTGCGCAACAACGTAGACGACGTTTAATTAGCTGTCGTATTTCGCATAATGCTGGTCGCAGCCCGCAGGCGTTGGGATTGCCGAGGGCGAAATGAATAGCTTCAGGTAACCCACATACGGAACTCCCAGTATAATTCTTCCTTTTGTGCGCGAAAGTTCGACCGGGCTGTTCTTTGCCCCGGTCACCGCGTCATAAGCCTGGATGTCGAATATGGGGTTGTTGTCCCCTTTTGTAAGCACGTATTCCTGCCCGTTGCTTGTTTTCAGCACAATATAGGCGCGGTGGATGATGTCTCCAACGCGCGCGTAATAGTCCTCTTTTTTGGGCTGGTAAACAACCACATCATTTGAAATATTGCCGTAATACTTTTTCCCATTCACTTCAAGGTAGGAAATGCACGGGCCTGCCAGCCTTCCAGCCTTGGCTACTATTTCGCATTTTTCATAGCCAAATGAAAGCGGCCCGTTTTTCTCAGTGAAGCCTTCTGGGTTGGAAACAAAATAAGTGCAAAGCGCATCCATTTTCTGCTGCTGCGCGCAATAAGCGTAAAACGAGCCATTCACCCTGGCTACCTGCACGCCGTTCTGGTAAACGCTCACGTCTCCCAGCCCATCAAAATTCTCTATTTCCGCCCTTGGCGCCTGTATCCTGTCGCCTGAAAGTATCACCATGTCTCCTCTTTGTATATTGGGCAGCATTGAGCAGGAAACAATTGCATTCAAAGGAGAGGAAGTCTGAAGCAAAAAACCCGCGCCAAACCATATGCCAAGCGCAACAGCAAGCGCAATCACAAGCTCGCGCAATTCATTCTTCATTCCATGCTGCTTAACTCCTTCCATGCACTCAAGTATGACAAGCCAAACTATTGCCAATCCTATTAATGCGCCAAGGAGCCAGATGCCTGAAAGCAAATAAGCGATGAACAGCACGGCTACTGCAATGTAG
>JAPLWY010000028.1:0-3705 GCA_026396355.1 Microcaldota archaeon | reverse complement strand
AAACGCCATCAGGATTTCTTTGGCTTCTTGGCTTCCTTTATCGCATCCTTGAAGTCGGTTGCCTGCTTGCGGAGCTTCTTTATCGCGTATTTTATGCTGGAAATCGGGTTGCCCTCCTTTGTCCTCACCATCAAAATGGGCTTTCCAATCTGGGGGTGGTCCACGCGGTATGCCGCAAACTCAACATCCTTGTCATCAAGCAGCAGCTCCTTTATCGCGGCGGCAACTCCGTAGTCGTCGCCAAGCACCTGTATCTCGACATAGTTCTTTTCGCTTTTGACAATTTCAATATCCATCATAACACCCCTAAGCCCAGCCTAAATCTCCGCCTTCCTGTAATCATTCGCAACTTTCCGGTTCTCCTTCCTGCCGCAGCTTTCGCACTCCAGCACCGCGCCGTTGAGCGCCATGCCGTGGCGGCACTTGCTGCAGAACGCCTTTATTGCGCCCAAATTGTCAGAATCAGTCGAAAGCCTCATCTCGCCGTTTCTCATGTCGGCGATTTTCGCGCGTATGATGTCCCCTATCTTGTACTCATCCGAGACATTTTTCACATACCCGCGTTTTATCATGGAAGCATGCAGCACCGCATAATCCGGGTTTCCGCCGAACCTCTGGTGCCCGCTTCCCTCCTGCATGCTTACAAGCGCAATGGGCTCCACCACATTCTCAATCACGCCGACGATGATGGTGCCTATTCCGAATGCCGCAAGCGGGCGCTTCTGCGCCACGCTGAGCGTCTTGGCATTGTCCACCAAGTCGCCTGAAAGCGTCGAGTATATCTTCTCCTTGTCAATGAACGTGCCTGCTCCCGGAAGGTATTCCTCCTCGGTGCCGATACAGTCCCCTGGGGCAACTAGTTTCTTATCCATGAGCAATCAAACTCCAACCTTGCAAGTTTGGGGTAATATATATTTAAATAGCGTTTCCCAAATCCGCGCATGGCAATAAAGAAGGGCAAGCTGGTGCTCTGCATCGACAGGGACAATGACCTGTACGAGAAGGCGAAAGTGCCAGGCCCCATAATCGGCAGGGAAGCCAACCTCGAGGCAGCCATAAAGCTGTCGCTTGCCGACCCGACGGACACTGATGCCAATACCATTTACCGCGCAATAGGCATATTCGACTCTATTTCAGACGAATCCGCAGTCTATATCGCCACTCTCACGGGCTCGCCTTCGCTGGGCTACACGGCAGACAAGGAAATATCCAGCCAGCTTGACCGCGTGCTTGCCGACTTTCCCGCAGACTCCTGCATATTCGTGTCAGACGGCGCCTCTGACGAGCAAATAATGCCAATAATCCGCTCGCGCCTGAAAATCGACAGCGTGGAAATAGTGGTGATGAAGCAGGCAAAGGAGCTGGAAAAGACCTATTTTGTCATACTTGAGAAATTGAAAGAGCCCCACTACGCGCGCCTGATATTCGGTATTCCCGCGCTCATACTCATACTGTTCGCAGCCTCGCGCTATCTCGGGCTCGGGCTTGAGATGGTGGCGGCAATACTTGCAATTTACCTAGGCGCAAAGGCGTTCGGGATAGAAGAGAGGGTGGTGCGCGCAGCCTCAGCATTCGAGTTCTCGGTGAACAAGATTTCATCCATAGTATACATCTTTTTCCTGATAATGGTGCTCATTTCCTGCTGGGCTGCATGGCAAAAGTATGCCGATGCGGCAAGCAGCGGGCTGGACGGGGTGAAAACCACTGCGCTCATAGTCAAGACGCTTGCGAACCTGCTGGCAATCTCGTTCATGATCCTCATTTCTGGCAAGATGATAGACATACTCAATGACCGCGAGCAGCGCAAGATAGAGCTTCCGCGCTACGGGCTTTACGCAATTACGACAGTTATTGTCTGGTTCGTGCTTTCAATGGCTGCTGACTGGGTGCTTAACCTCGAGCCCCCCTATGTCTCATTCTCTGACTTCCTGATTGCAGTTGTGGCAAGCATGGTGTTCGGCTTCCTGGGCATATGGTCAATGAAGGAAATCAAGACCGGCATTGTCTCGCGCATAAAGCTGGACAACCGCGAAATCTTCTCGGAAAACGGAGTCTACATGGGCAAGGTGATTGCGGTTTCCCCGCGCGAGGCAAGCATAATCTACCGCTCGCCCATGGGGCAGAAGATGACGCTTCCGTTCGAGGATGTTTCCTCAATAGGCGAGCGCGTGCTGGCAAAAGGGTAGACTTACTTGCATGTTTTTATATCTTTACTAACATAATTAATATATGTCAGACGAACGCTACCAGGAAGGCTCGCCCGAGACAAATCCCAAGTTTCATTAAAATGTCTGGGCAAAAATCAATGTGCTTGTGGAGCAGCTGGACACTGCCTCCGAAGACCATGCACAGTATTCCAAAAAACTGCTTGCTGCAAAATCACACGCCATTGAGAACAACAAACTCAAGCTGAACACGCTCCTCAACAGGCAGAACGACGCAGTCCGTGTGGCGCAGATGAAGCTGGGCGAGATTAAACAAAAAAATGAGCAAATTGCAAAAGTCAAAAGAGAGCTTGGCATGATCGCCTGATGGTTGCGTTTCACTTCCCCCTTCTTTTTCCGCGCAGCATCCCTTCCATTTTCGAGATGAGCGCGCGCTTCTTTTTCGATTCCACAAGCGCATAGCGCAGCACGTCTGCAAACGTTGAGACAGGCAGCACCTTTATCTTGCCCTTAAGGCCGTTTGAAAGGTGGATATCCTCTGCATTGGTTTTCGGGACTATGATGAACTTGATGCCTGACTCAATTGCAGCTTCAGTTTTGCCTGTTACTCCTCCTACTGGCAATACCTCGCCGCGCACTGAAAGCGAGCCAGTCATTGCAGTGTCCTGCCTTACAGGTATCCCCTCCATTGCGGAAATAATTGCAACCGCGATTGAAACCGAGGCAGAATCCCCTTCAACTCCTTCATAAGTCTGCAGGAATTGCACGTGCATGTCGTAAAGCGAAACATCCTTGCCAATATGCTTCTTTATCAGCGCAGAAACATTCTCCACGGCTTCCTTGGCAATCGTGCCCAATTTTCCCGTGGCAATAAGCTTTCCTTCTGATTTGGATGAAGCTGGCGTGACCTCTGCAACTATCGGCATCACCAGTCCTGACATTGAATCGCCAAGCACTGCCAGCCCGTTCACCTTGCCCACGCTTCCTCCCTCATTTGCAAATACCTGGTAATCCTTCCTGCTTTCCACAAACCTTCTGCTCATTTGCTGCTCAATAGGCTGCGCAATACCGCGCGCCAAAGTGACATGCGCCTCTGTCACCATCTTTGCTTTCTCCTCGTTTGCAATGTNACCAATCCTCCAAGCTCGCGGAAATTGAGCGAAAGCCTATTCTTCCTGCCTGCCTTGCGCCTTGCCTCGTCAATCACTTCCATCACTGCATCATAGGTGAAATGAGGTATTTTGCCGTCCTTTTTCACTTCCTGCGCTACAAACCTGACATACTTCTCAACATTCTCAGGAGTGTCGGCAATATTGTCCTGGACATAAATCTCATAGCCATTGCCCCGTATTCTCGAGCGGAGCGCCGGGTGCATTGCGCGCATGTCAGTCAAATTACCAGCAGCCACAAGCACAAAATCGCACGGGACAGGCTCGGTCTTCACAATGGCGCCTGAAGAGTTTTCACTCTGCCCTGTAATGGAGTATTTCTTCTCCTGCATTGCAGTGCGGCGCTCCTGCTGGCTTTGCGACTTGATCGA
>JAPLWY010000082.1:7346-9961 GCA_026396355.1 Microcaldota archaeon | reverse complement strand
GGCAAGTTCTCCCTAATATGCACGAATGACGGCTGCGAATTCCTGAAGCAAAGGCTCTGCACGCTGATTCCGCCCAGCTCGAAAAAGGACATTCTGGTGGAATACGACAAGCGCCCCTGAAAGCGCGGTGCTGGCTGCTAAAAAAGCATTTGCGATGCTTTTTTAATCACTTGCCAACAGGAAAACTTTATGGCATCATTTACATCTTACCAGAAACCGCGCGACTGCGCATACGAGAAAAAGCCACCGCAAGGGGGCAAGTTGCCGCTCAGCCTCGAGGAAGAGGCAAACAAGATATTCGCCAGTTGCCTCACCAACAGCATCCACAAGGGAGTGAGCCGCCAGAACGGTTTTGAGATTCGCACGATTTATATGGACAAGAAGCTCCACGTCCGTTGCACCAACGGCGAGTGCGAATTCCGCGACCAAGACAGGTTCTGCACGCAAGTCGAGCCGATTGCACCTGCCAAATTCGCTGAGAAGAACGGAATCAAGCTCCCAGTCCTGAAAGGAGAAGGGCTAATTTAGCAGGAATGACTTTTCCCTCAGCACAACCGAGTCGCCGACCACTTCTCGCTCGCCGATTCTCAGAAGCACTTTTCCCTCATGCCTGCAAAAGCTTCCCACCATCACATTCTTGTCAAGATTCGCAAGCTCTCTTCCAACCGGCGCAATCTCCTCAAGCGAGAACCTGACAGTCTGCGTGAGCGGGATCCTCATCCTGTCCCCGTTGCCGGTGAGCGTGAGATGCTTGTGGTCCACGAATATCCTTCCCACATTCGCCCTTTTCATGAACCCGCAAATTTCAGTGCGCATCTCGTCCACTTTCTTCTGCATGCGCTTCCTCATCAGCGATTTGTAGACATTCTCGATAAGCGTTCCCAGCATTCCCACGCTTCTTTTCGCAAACGACAGCTTTGCCACATGCCCGCCCTGCCTGGCGTCAAACGAGGCCTCGAGCGCCGCAATTTCCTTGCTGCACTTCCTTGCCTCATTGTGGAATCCTAAAAGCACGCCGCGCGCCTGCCGCGCATTTGCCTTGCTGCGCGACAGCCTCTTCGCTTTTTTCAAATGAAGCGCCATTTTCTCAATCGACGCCCTCACTGCCTCGAACCCCTCGGTCCATTTGTCATGCGCGTCCAAAAGCGCCGCGCCCCTTGCCATCCTGGAAACCGTTCCCAGCTCGCCTGAGAGTTTCTGGGCCATCACCGAGGCTTCATTGAGCTCAAGCTCGGACTGAGACATCAGCTTTCTTTTCACCAGCCTTATCTGCGACTCTATCTTTTCCATCATAGGATGGAAGCCGCGCCCGTCCTCCAGCACCAATACGAATCTTTCAAGAAGCGCGTCAGCCTTTGACTCAAGGCCAAAAAGGGTTTTCTCGCAGGACGCCAATTCTTCGTTTGCTGAGGGCATGCATACTCCTCTCATCTTTTGTTTATTAACCTTTTTCCCAACTTCGGATGCCAATTTTGTATCAAGCATGCAATCCTCTCCTTTGTTTATTCGGCTTGCCTACCTCGTATTTCTTGAAAAACTCCTCTGGCGGGAAATAGACAATCTTGTGCTCAGCAGACCACATGTAGTAATTATATGTCCTTATCGCAGGCGCAAACTTCTGCCGAAAGCCGTCAATTATCTCCCTGAACTGCTCATGGCTTTCCACTTCCATTTCCATCTCAAGCTCAGTGCCCCCGCCTATGCTTTCATACGCATAAAGGATATTCCTGTGCGCGCCAAAGTAGGCAAGCATTGCCTTTTTCCTTGAATTGTCCTCGAGCTGGAACTCTACCTTGTACCAGTAGACTCCCACCTTTTCCATCCCTATTTTCGGGCGGAAGCCCAAAAGCACCTTTTCCTTTTCCAGCCTCTTCAGCCGGTATTTGGCAGTATTCACTGAAAGATTGGCTTTTTTGGCAAGCTCAACAAGGGGCATTCTCGCATTGGCTGAAAGCGCCGACAGCAGCCTCACATCCTGCCAGTCAAACTTGATTGGCGCGCTGTTTCCTGCAATCAAGTCATACTTTGGCGCTTCCTCCTTTGCTGACAGGTAGCTTCTCCTCCACGCATGGAAGCCAGAATAGATTGATTCGCGGTAGCTTTCGATTTTTCCCCTGTATCTGTTCAGCAATTCCTCTTTCACTGCATGGAAGTCCGCAATGTCGCGCACCCAATACGCAATTCCCATGTCTGCAGACGCGCCAGAGATTGAATTCACCCACCAGCTGCGCGGCTCTGCGGCAAACTCTTCAATCATGGCGCGCTCATCTGCAGGCGAGGCGCCCTTGAGCTTGATGAAAACCCTGCCATTCAGGAAGCCCAGCCTGGTGATGTCCACGAACGCATAATAGCCCTGTATTATCCCCTCGCGCTCCATCCTCCCTATCCTATAGCCCACCACTTCCTTGCTCAGCCTCACCTTTTTTGCAATCGCCGAATTCGGCTGGCGCGCATTAAGGTCAAGCTGGTAAAGTATCTCCCTGTCTTTCTTATCCAGCGCAAGCATGATTTCATTTTATATCAAATATTTATAAGACTTTAGCTTTTTGATAAAAAATCTGCTCATAATTTTTATATATAAGTTGCAACAGACTAAACCACAGATTAACAGAAAG
>JAPLWY010000082.1:0-7309 GCA_026396355.1 Microcaldota archaeon | reverse complement strand
CCCCTACTTCAGCAAGAGCGCGCGCTTCATTGACGGTTCAGAGGCGCTTGCCGGTGCAGCCTCAGGCGCGCTTTCAATCAACGACATAAAGGACATCGACTCCGCGCTGTCCGCGCTTTCCGAGAAAATGGCATACTGCGGCAACAAGAACCTCGGGCGCTCGATGGAGGTTGCGGAAAGCGACATGTGCCAGGACTCGATGTACGTGCTTTCCTCGCAAAACGTGATCGAGTCCAAATACGTCGCCTACTGCAACGGGATAAGGGAAAGCGAGAACACCTATGGCTGCCAGCTTGGGGGCGAGGTGGGCAATTCCATCCACTCCCAGGTGTTCTTCTACTCCAAGCGCTGCTTCGACTCCTACCTTTGTGTCAAGTCCTCGGACCTTTATTCCTGCTTCAACTGCAAAAACTCGTTTGACGCGATGTTCTGCTTCAACCAGAACTCGGCAAGGTGCGCAATCGGGAACCTTGCGCTTCCAAAGGAAAAGTACTTGGAGCTGAAAAAGAAGCTCCTGGCCGAAATCGCACAGGAGATGCACGAAAAAAAGGAATTCCCCTCGATATTCGAGGCGGCGGGAGGCGCTTGACATGGCTGACAAACTGGAAGAGGCATTCTCCAACACCACGCGGCTGCTGTTCGGGAAGCCGCTCTCCCCAATTGCAAAATACGAGAAATGGCTTGCGCAGCGCGTGCCGTCCGGCAGGCGCGTGAAATCCTGCCTTGGCACAGGCCAGGCATACCTCCCGGATTACGGCTACTTCAGGAAAATGCCGCATGCGAAAGTAGCCTCGCTTGAGGACATTGCAAAGGCAAGCCAGCCGCTCATAAAAGGCCCAGACAGCATTTCCCTTGCAGGCATGCGCCAGGCAATCGCGGCAGGCGCATACTTTGTGCCCACCTACTCTCAGGGCAACAACATCGGCGTGGAAGACTCGTTTGGCTATATTGACTGCCTCAACGTGAAGCACGCATTCGACCCGTTCACCTCGAAAAACTGCGCCTACGCGCTTTCAATCATGGATGCGGAAGGCTCGTTCGGGCTTCACAGGTGCAAATCCCCAAAATTCTCAATCCACCTTTACAACTGCTGGAACGTCCAGCGGTGCTTCGAGATGGATTCTGCGAACAGCTGCGCAGACTCGATGTTCTGCCACAATGTCGAGAACCTGCAGAACTGCCTTTTCTGCTTCAATGTGAAAAGCAAGCGCTACGCAATCGGCAATGCCGAGGTGGGAAAGGAAAAGTACGAAGAATTCAGGAAGCAGCTCCTCGCGCGCATGCTGGCCGGGCTTGAGGCAAAAGGCGCAGTCCCCTTTGACATCTACAGCGTGCTTGGGAAAGGCTAGCGCAGCATTGTTGCTTGCTTTGGCTTTGCATAAGGAATGCCCATATACTGCCCGCCGTGCCGGACGAAAACGTGGTTTGTTTCGCCGTCCTTTGAGAATGTCCTGGCCATTCCATTTTGCATGCGCGCGGCAATTGATGCTTCAAGCATGCCAACTGCTTTTTTCCAGATTTCAGCGCTTTTCACGGTTTCGCCTGCCAGATGTTCCCTCTTTATGGTGCATTGGCTGGCAAGCTTTTCGAAATATACATCGTTGCCAGGCTGAAGAATGTCGAATTTCCCGACTTCCTTGTCTTGGACTTTGTTAAACCTCTTGAGAAACCCATGCGCGGACAGGCAGAAGACCATGTCGTCCGGAGTGAACGTGTGTATGTTGATGAAGGGGTTGCCATTATGCCGCTCAGTGCCCGGGTCGCCCCTCGTCACGACGGCTACCGGCAGGTTGTGCCAGAGACAGTGCACTGCAATCGCAAGGTCCTGGCGTTTCGGATCCTGCCCTTCCCTTGCCGGGAAATTGAGGTCTGAGAGCACCATGTCGAATTGCTGCCCGCGCATGAGCGCGATTGCAGTTTTCATGTCGCCTGCAAGAGTGACCCTGCAATTCTCAAGCGCAAGCGCATTTTCAGCGAATGCGGGCGTGTCCTCGATGACAAGCACCCTGCGCACGACTGGCTGATCTGTGAGAGGGGGATTGTCTGCCATGTTGTTTGCCATCAAGATACCTCCAATAGTCTCCCATCTGCCATCCGGAGCACGAAGCTGTTGTCCTTTACTTCTGCAATCTGGATGTCCAGGAATTCGTGGCGCTCCCATGCGTGCTCGCTGAAAACCTCGCGGGGCTTGCCTGACTTGTCGACAACGTATGCAGTCCAGCGGAAATCCCGCCCCAGGTCGAACCCGTCTATCTGCTCGCGTATTGTGAAAAGCCCCAATTGCTCGCTTTGGCTTACTGCAACAGTGAATATGCAGTGGATATATGGGAGCTTTCCTTTCTCGTCAAGCTGCACCTCTGCCAGGCGCATGTCGTCAAGTTGGCTGAATACTGCCCAGCCAGCATAATAGCGCGGGGAGTTTGCATGGAATTTTTGCACTTCAGCAAGCTCCTTGCATGCTTGCCGCAGGGTTATGTCGCGAAGCCCAGTCAAAGTGGCGCCGCCGGACATGAGCTTGTAATTGTATTCTGAAGCGCGCTCGAATTTTTTCTTCTCGGTGAATGCGTGCATCATGAGCTCTAGCCTGTCTGCAGCGCCAAGCCTGCGGTAAAAGCTCAGGGGCATGCGGTCCACGATGCCAAGAAACCCTTCGCGCTGCTTTTCAGGAGCTATCGCTCGCCCTGGCACTCGCATCTCCTTACCATCCTTCACTATCAATGCCATGCTTATCACCCAACTAATGCCGAAGCAGGAATATATACGTGCGTAACAGAATTACGGCGTAAAATCGGCTAATTTTGCCCTTTCCCACCAACCTCAAACACGCTTCGCGCGAGCCCCTTGCTTTTCACGAACTCGTCCGCAATCTGCCCCAGAAGCGCGTCCTTCACTTTTGCGTACTCTTCCTTCTGGAGCGCGGTATTCCCGACAGTGTGCCTCGCTCCCTTCATGTTGAAGCTGAACATGCAATCCGTCAGCGCCTCGGAATTATGGCAGAAGTACGAATCCGCGCACCTGTTGCACGAGTCCAGCTCCAGGCAGCGGTTTAGGTACTGCGAGTTGTAGCACTTGAGCGAGAACTGGGACTCCAGCACACGGTGGCAGCCATAGACGAATTTGGAATTGAGCGCCATTGAGGACAGCGCGACATTTTCCGCATACACCCCATCATAGCCCTTGTAGGCATTCACCACATGGTAGGCATGAGGGTAGGCAATGAGGTTGGCATTCTCCCCGTCGCGAAGCTCGCTGGTGAAATACGCCACCTCTCCAACAGCCTCAAGCGTCTGCTTCAGGCTCCCAAAGCCAGCCTCCTTTGCCTGCAGCTTGGCAAGCTCCATTGCCTCCGCGGCAGTCACCCGCCTCGCTTTCGGGAAATCCTTGAGCACAGGCATGGTTTTGGGCACATGGGTGGTCCCGCCAAACGGGGTTGCAGCCTCGTACACGCCAATAGTGCGCTCGGAAAGCCAGCCTTCATACTCTTTTATGCTTCCAGGCTGCCTTTTCAGCAATATATTGCAGGTTGCTGCAAACCCCTTCTCAATCTGCGCCATGTTCTGCAAGTGCTTGTCCGGCGCAAGCGAAAGAATGGGCTTGCTTTGCACTGCTGCAGGCAAAAGCTCCTGCAATGACGGCAGCCTCCCGTCCCTCTCAAGCATGCCTGCAATCTCTGCAAGCATTTTCTTCTTTAGCTCAAGGTACTTTTCCTTTGGCAAGGGCGTATTTCCAATGCAGTAGCTCTTGTTCCTCTGGCCAAAGCAAAACATCATGTCATGGCTGCCAATCACATTGTGGCAGAAATAGCAGTCGCTTGAGGTGCCCACCATGGTGCTTTCAAAGCTCCGCTTCTGCCCGTAGGAGTCATGCACGCGCACCAGGAACTCGCCATTGCCAAGCGCGCCGCAGCCGAAAATGTGCTTGCTTCCCTTCCTTATCATGAATGACGAGTCAACATACTGCGACTCCTCAACATTGGTCGAATCCCTCACATACTGCGAGTCAATCACAATGTCTGAGGACTCAACATGGGCGCTGTTGCCCAGGTGCCTATTCCCGGCGTATTCGCACTTTTCAGACAGCGCAGCCACCAGCGAGTCAATGTCCTTCATGTCGTTCATGCCAATCCCGTACGACTTGTTCTGCCCTATCTCCTCGGCTGAAGCAAACCTTGCAGAAGAGGGGAAAGCATCGAATGCAACCGCAACATCCTTGCCCGACGTGTGCGACTTCCTGCTTGCCTTGCCCATGCCCCCCTCAGCCAGCCAGTCGCGGTACTTGGCAAGCGCGCCAATATCCCTCCCGAAAATCACGCGGCACGCGCTTCTCCAGGCAGAATCAAGCTTTGCGTCGAGAATATCGTTTGCCATCGCAATCAACCTCCATAATGTTTCTTTTTCTGTTCATGTGTGGTTTAGTGTGGCATAACTTATATATCAAATATAGTATGCTAAAATTGCACAAAAAAGCAAATTATTATAAATAATTTTGATTATAAGCAAAACATGGCTGAACTTGACCTTCTTGACCGGCGCATAATGTATGAGCTGGATTTGAACGCGCGCATTTCAGCCTCGCAGCTTGCGCGCAAGGTCAGGAAAAGCAAGGAAACAGTGAACTTCAGGCTCAACAGGCTGCTGCGCGAGGGCTATCTCAAGGGCTTCTACGCGGTATTCAATACTTCAAAGCTCGGCTGGTTTTACGTAAAAGTATACTTGAAATTCAAGGACACCACGCCGAAAAAGGAGACCGAGATATTCGAGTACCTGCGCACGCAGCCCAACATCTCCTACCTAGCCTCGGTGGAAGGCAGGTATGACTGCCTGCTATTGGTCAATGTGTCCCAGATGGCAAGGATGGACTCATTCCTGTCAGCCTTCATGGCAAGATACGGCGAATTCGTGCAGGAAAAGGACATGACCGTGATGCTGTCTGTCCACAGGCTCAACCAGAAATTCCTCTTTGCAGGCAAGGAAAGCAGGGACTGGGCTTACCCCTATGAGCTGGGCAGCTATGCGCTTGACGCGACCGAGCGCAAGCTTCTTGCCGAGCTTTCCTCAAACGCGCGCATCCCTCTTCTTGAGCTTGCGAAAAAGTGCAACATTTCACCCACAGCCGCATCCTACAGGCTGCGCAAGCTTGAGCATGACGGAATAATACTCGCCTATGCCTCTTCTCCAAACTTCGACAAGCTCGGACTGCGCTTTGTGCAGGTGAACATCTCACTCAAGGACCCTGCAATCAGGAAGCAGATCATTTCCTATTTCGACGCAACCAACAAGTGCCTTTTCGCAATCGAGATGCTGGGCAAATACGACGTGCTGGCTGAAGTGCACACCCAAGGCGAGCAGGAGCTGCAGAAAATAATCAACGGCTTTAGGGAAAGGTTTGTTGGCAAGTATGCCGACTATGACCTATCCACCATAACAAAGGAATACCTGGTGGTATGGGGTCCGATGGCCTGGCAATCCTAGCCCTTCACCACGCCAATCGGCTTCATGCGCGCGACAATGTCAGTGACCCCTGCCTGCTGCACAGAGAGCACCACTTCATCGACATCCTTGTATGCGCCAGGCGCCTCCTCTGCAAGAAGCTCGGCTTCGGTGGACTTCACGTAAATGCCTCTTCCCGCAAGCTCGCTGGCAATCGCCCCGCCTTTCCAGGTGCTTATTGCCCTTGAGCGACTCATCGCCCTGCCTGCCCCGTGGCAGGAAGAGCCAAAAGTGTTCTTCATCGCGCCCTCTTTCCCAACCAAAAGGTAAGACGAAGTTCCCATGCTGCCTGGTATTATCACCGGCTGCCCGACATCGCGGTAAATGAGCGGTATCTCGCTTCTTCCTGCTGCAAACGCGCGCGTCGCCCCTTTCCTATGCACGCACACTTCCTTCATCTGCCCGTCAACAGAGTGCCTCTCGAATTTCGCAATATTGTGGCAGACATCATAGACAAGGGGCATTCCCTCGCCGGTTCCCTTGCCGAAAACCTCGTCAAAGGTTTCCCTTACCCAGTGCATCATGATATGCCGGTTGCAAAACGCATAGTTCACCGCGCACTTCATCGCCTTGATATACCTTTCAGCCTCAGGCGAATCAATGGGCGCGCAGCAAAGCTCATGGTCAGGCAATTCTATCTTGTACTTGCGCGAGGCTGCAAGCATTTCGCGCAGGTAGTCATCGCACACCTGGTGCCCGAACCCGCGCGAGCCGCAGTGAATCATCACAACGGCATTCCCGGCTTTGACCCCGAATTTCTTTGCAACTTCCGGTAGCATTTTCTCCTGCTCCTCCTGTATCTCAAGAAAATGATTTCCCGCGCCGACGGTTCCTAACTGCGGCAACCCTCTTGTCTTCGCCTTGTCAGAAACAGATGAGGTGTCAGCGCCTTCCATCCTTCCCTGCTCCTCTGTTCTTTCCTTGTCCTGCCTGGTGCCGTATCCTTCCTCGATTGCCCAGTCTATTCCGCGCGTGAGCGCCTCTTCCAGCTGGTTGTCATTCACTCTCAGCTTTCCCTTCGAGCCCACGCCAGATGGCACATTCCTGAAAAGCAAGTCAACAAGCGGGCGTATTTTCGCGCGCACTTCTTCAGCTTTCAGCTCAGTTGCAATAAGCCGCACGCCGCAATTGGAGACAACAATGCCATCAGCCACGAAATTGTGCGAGCCTTCCACCGTGAAGTCATAGACCTCCCCATCATAAGGCACTTCAGTTACCGAGGCGATTTCATCAAACAGCACCCCGTTCGCAGAAATTTCAGCTTCCATGCGCGCGGCAAACTTCTCAAACGTTTCAAACCCCTGCGAAATCCTCGGCACTCTCCCTTCGTAATAAGCGCGCTCCACAAAGCGCGCATTCGCAATCACGCTGCAAAGAAGCGCCTGCGCCTCCGAGAGCTTCACGCCTTTTTGCTTAAGTTCGCGCACGCGAACTGCTATTGCTGCCCGCTTTCCAGCAAGCTCCTTTTTCCTTCTGATGTAAAGGGCGGCAATCTCTGAAAGCTTGGCCTTGTGCAAGGAATATTCAATGCCCACGAGAGTGAAAAGGCGGAAAAGATTCTCCTCGTCTGCAGAAATCTCAAGCCTGAGCCTGCAGGTTTTGCCCTCCCTGTTGAAATGCTCCTTCCTTTGCGCTATTTTCGTTGTTTTGATTCCAAATTCCTCAAGTATTCTCATTACATCAATCATGAGCATCCTGCCAGACTCGACATTCGCCTCATTCTTGTTCTGCGCGAATATCGGGGCGTAAAAGCCGGTGCGGCAGTGCGTTTTGGGCGAAGTAAGCTCCGCGCCGAGCAGCCCTGCAATGAAAAGCCTCTT
>JAPLWY010000093.1:2273-4857 GCA_026396355.1 Microcaldota archaeon | reverse complement strand
GTGCACATTTTTGATTATGAAGTAAAGGAACAGAAGCCAGAGATATTGAAACTGGTGGGCAAGCCTTACAAATTCCTCCCGAAAAACTACTCCAGCCAGACCTCGGTGGACATATTCGGGGACTATGTCGTCACTTTCGTCGGGGTAAGCCCGGGAATTCTTTATGACGAACCTGTGCAGTTTGTGATGAAAAGCAGGCGGCTGGCGGACGGCTACAGGAAATTCTTCCAATATATGTGGGATACGCTACCATGATGATTTGTGGTAGCCGCAGGCAAAACCACCGGCACCTTACCGTCTGCGCGCGTTTTTAAGCCGCCCGCGCGCGTACTTGTTATATGGCAGGCAAAAAACCGCGCGCCAAGCGCTTTCCAATGCGCAATCTCGACGAGTACCCTCATTTGGAACAGGTGCTCATGGTGGAGGAAGCGCTCTACAAATACAAAAGCGACAAGACAATAAGGCAGATTTGGCTGGCGCTTCCCACAAAAGTAAAGTGGCCAATCTACACAGCCATCCTGGATTATCTTGAATGCTACGGCAAAATCATTGTCGAGGATGACAGGACTGTCAGCTGGATTTGGGCGCCTGAGAAAGTGCGCAAACTCCTTTCAAACCCTAAGCTGGTGGCAAGATGAATGCAAGAGAAAATGAGTGCAATGGCGGCTCTTTAGGCATATTTATATACTTTTCAGTTATATTTTCAGATATATACTTATACATGAAAAAAGCAACCCAATTCATGCATTCGCCCACGCTGAACACTGTCCTCATGGTGGAGCGCGCGCTAACCGAGGCAAAGGAACTGCTGAAAGTGGCCGAGCTTAAGCGCAGGCTGCCCCGCCAGGTAATGCACGGGACGCTGGTCCAAATCCTTGAGTATCTCCAGCAGAGCGGAAAAATTCTCTTCACGCCAAAAGGGGTGGTGTGGATTTACCGCCCGCCGCACGAGCTGGAAGCCATGAAAAAAGGAGGGCGCGAGTTATGAGCAGGGCAGTGCGCGTCATGCTCAAAGTACAGGAAAAAGTAAGCGCGCTCACCCTATGAAATTCCTCTTCCAGGCAGTGCGCATTATCGCATCAGTGAGCCGCGTCCGGTTGTCCGAAAGCGCGATGTCAAGCGCTTCCTCCGCTGCCTCGCAGTATTCGGAGTCAGGCTCGTACTTGAAGCGCGAAAGGGTTGCGAGAAGCTGCTTGCCTATGCCCCCTGGCAATCTCTCCATGCTTTTCCTGCTTGCATAGCGAAGGGCGTCTGAGATGTCCTCGTCAAATGACAAATACATTGTGCGCACTGAATCAAGCTCTTTTTCTGAAAGCGCGGACAGCCCCAGGAGCTCTGGGGGCACGCCTATTGAATAAAGGGCTGAACAAAACGGGATGGCGCGCGGAAGCGAAATTCCCTTGAGCGATCGGGAGTAGCCGAAAAGGCCGATGTGGAGCTTTCTTGCCCGCCTTGAGGGGTTGTAGCGTGAAAGCGTGGTGATCAGCCCGGAAAGCGCGGCAACCTCTTTTTGGTATTGCGCGGTTGCCTTGTCCACCAATCTGTTAGCCAGCTCCTCATCCACTGCAAGAGCGCGGCTGCGAACACTTTCGTTTATTGTTTCAACACCGCTTCGCACTGTGCTTTCAGAATAGTCGTACTTGAATGAGGATTGCAGCGTGAATGTCTGCACCGAGGGGTATTCGCGCAGGCAGTTTTGCGGGTTTGAGGGCTTGAGGTTGCCGCGGAACGGCGCGCTGCCCACGCCTATTATTGGAAGTATTTCAACTGAGGATTTTTCCTGGAAATTGTGCAGCCGCTGCAGGCAGAGCTTGTTCAGGAGCACTGCGGACAGCGAGCCGTAGTTGAGCGCCGGGTCTGAGCGCGCAAGAAAGACGCGCTGGTGCTCAAAACGCTTGCCCTTGAGAAAATCGCCCACTATTTTGTCTGCTGAAGAGAGAGATGCCCGGTCTTCTACAAGCGGGATTGGGCGTATTTCCTCTGGCGCGAATTTGCCCACCCATTCGCTCACCGTGACCTTGCCCACCTTGGTGTCTTTCTTGCCCACCACCACTTTATTGTAATAATCGTAAATCCGGTCAAGCTCGTCGCCAGAGGTGCACATGGGAAGTATGACTTCCCAGATTGGCGCCGCGCTTCCCCCTGCTGCCTTTGCTATGTCGTAGCTCAGTGGGATTGACTCGAGCGTTTCAAGAAGTATTTTCCCCTGCGTTTTCTCAACATTGGGGTTGGGAACGCGCAAGGTGAGGAAAACTTTTTCCCCCAGCGTGTTTTCAGAGAAGAATTTCGGGTAGCGGGAGAGGAGCTTTTCGACAACGCGGCTGTCCACTTCCTTGCCTTCGCAGTCCCACATCTGCTCTGTGATGCCCAGGTGGGAGTAGACGTAATAGGTTTCCTTTATTTCAGTCTCGCCTGCAAGCACCTCGCTGTCCGAGAAGAACGGCGAGTTCACATTGTCAGGGTGCTGCGTGCTCATGCAGCGGGGCACCGAAAGTTTTGTCATGTTCCCACGCTTGGTTCTTTGCGCGCAGGATTAAAATGATGATTGCAGCGCCTCATGCAACCACCTTTTCCCCTGGCACGC
>JAPLWY010000093.1:0-2215 GCA_026396355.1 Microcaldota archaeon | reverse complement strand
CGATGTGGGGCGCGCCGGAGAGGTAGCGGCTGAGGCGCTCTATGCCAAATCCTCCGCCTGCTGAAGGCACTAATCCTGCGCGCGCGTGCTCCAAATACGAGGAATAGCGCGATTTGTCCAAGCCGTGCTTTTCCATTTTGCCAATTATCTTTTTGTATTCCCACTCGCGCTCAGCTCCGGAGAGAGCTTCGCCAAAACCTTCGGGGTAGATGAGGTCATAGTTGAGGAACATTCCTTCGCGCACTGGGTCGTCCTTGTCATAGAATTCGCGCTTGTGCGAGAGCGCCCAGAAGGGAGAGGCGTGCGCAAGCGAGGCTGGAAGCTCCCAGTCCTCGCCGAATCGGGCAGCAAGCTCGCCGGTTGTGTAGCGCGGGAAAGGCGCGGAGAATGTCGGGAGCTGCCTTCCAAGGAGCATTAGCTCGTCTGCGCAGGAGGTGCGCGTGTGCTCTATCAATCCGCACATCAATCCTTCCATTAAAGAGAATACTTCTGCCATTTCGCCGTGCGCTATTTCAAAGTCAAGTTGCGAGAACTCGAACAGATGCTTGCCGGATGAGGCGCGCTTGGGATGCTCAAGCCTGACGTTTGGGGAGACTATGAAAAGCCGCTCCACCCCTTCCTTTACTGCTATTTGCTTGTGCAGTATCATGCTCTGCGTGAGGGAGAGGCGCTGCCCAAGGTATTCTATTTCGCCCGTCTTTATCACTGACGAGGCATCAGCTGGGTAAAGCCGCGGGCGTGGAAATAGTTCGAGCAGTAGGCAAGCGCAGAGGAGGTTATTTTCACGTATGCGGCTCTTTTGCCTTTTTCTTCCATTTGAATCACCTGCTTCTGCTGCGGGGAAGGCTAGATATAATATTTGTCCCATTTTTCTTGTTTTTCTTGCAAAAATAAGCAATAATTATAAGCTTTTATTGGAAAATATGCAATATGGAAGCAAAACTGGATGAGATTGACGAGGGAATACTGGCATTGCTGGAAAAGGATGCCAAGATGCGCATGCACATCATTGCGAAAAAGCTCGGCGTGCCAGCCTCCACTGTGCATCATAGGATAAAGAGGATGGAAAAGGAAGGAGTGATTGAGGGTTGGGGAGTGCGCAAGGGCTACAAGAGAATGGGCTATGGGGTAAAGGCGCATGTGCTTGTTTTTGTGGATGTCACGGTGCTGAAGAGGCTGAAGAAAACCCAGCAGGACATTGCTGGGGCGCTCTCAAAAATACCTGAAGTGGAAAGCGCTGAAATTGTGACTGGAGAGGCTGACTTGATAATCAGCGTGCGTGCGCGGGACATGGATGATTACAGGAGAATACTCCTTGGGAAGATACAGGCAGTGGAAGGCATAACCGAGACGAAAACAATGATGGTGATATCATGAAGGTTCGTGCTTGGAAAAAAGGAATTGCAGGCTAGGCAGGGCGGCCAATCAGTAGCTACCATCCGTAATGCGCTGCGCGCGACTGGCCCAGTGTTTCCATTGCAGGCAGGAAGCCTTTGCCCAGGAGCTGGGGCGCGGAAACCAGGAGCTTGGCGCCAATCTGCAGCTTTTGCGATTGAGTTATTGTGGTGAGGTCGCGCGGAATGAGCTTGCCTATCTTGTTCAGCTCATCGTCTGAGAATCCGTACATCTTTTCCTTTCCGCCAACCAATTTTGAGTAGTTGGGGAATTCTGCGCGCCATTTCTGCTCGTATGGGGAAAGCGCAAGCTTGGAAGTGTCGTTTTTCTTGAGCGCTTCAGCTGCGGTTTCAGCCGCGAATTTGCCTGAAGTCATGGAAAGCGAGCTGCCTCCTTCAAACATGGGAGAAGTGAAGCCTGCTGCATCGCCTATAAGCATTATGCCGTCTGCGTAAGTGTTGGCAACCGGGCCGTTTGCAGGTATTTGCCCGCCGAATGCGCGCGCATTCTTCTTTTCCCGCAAGCCGTATTCATCTATGAATTTTTCCAGGTAGGCGCGGGTTTTTGGGGCGTCGTTTGTCACCAAGCCCACGTTTGCCCTGTTGTCTTTTTTGGGGATTATCCAAAGATAGCCGTGAGGGGAAAGGCAAGGCCAGAGGAAAAAGTCAATAAAGCCGTCAAAGTCAATTGGGGACATTTCGTATTGCAAGCCAACCACTGTTTTGGGGGGCTCGTTCAGCTTCAGGAGGCGGGAGGCAACCCCTGCCACTCCGCTTGCGTCTATCACTATGCGGGCAAAGTATTCTTCGTTTGTGGTGGT
>JAPLWY010000061.1 GCA_026396355.1 Microcaldota archaeon | reverse complement strand
TGCCACAGTTTCGACCATGATAGGCTATTGCAGGGGGGTGGACCGCCTGAGGAAGTACAGCAAATTGGTGTTTGTGCCAGGAATTTTTATGGCGATCGGGATCCACATGGTATACAACCTTTCTGCTCTCACGGACAGTTTTGTGTTCGCAAGCAGGCAGGTGCCGTTCTTTGTCTTCAACCCGATGCTGATAATACTCCTTGCCACCATGTTCTTCCTGGTGCTGGTGTTCGCGATAATAGACGAAAAGAAAAGGAAGGAAGCGAAGAGGCGGGAAAGCACCTACGTATTTCCGCAGAAGTGATTGAAGCGCGGCTGGAGGGGAAAGCGCGATGAGGAACGGGCGGGATAGTTTCAGTTAATAAATTCTTTGCGAGAAATCGCTATGTGATTGCAGTGGCAAAATCAAGAGGGCAGATAAGCACCGAAATACTGGTCGTAGTGGGCATTATGCTCACCCTCCTCCTTCCGCTAATTTTGTATTCCTATGGAAAAGTGAACGTTGCCAAGGAAGACTTGGCAGTGCAGAAGGCGGAATTTGCCGCGCAGAGGATTGCCAGCATTTCCGATTCTGTAGGCTACCTGGGCGGCGCGGCTGCAATCATTGAGGAAATAGAGATTCCGCCGGGTTTCCGCAATCTCACGATAAACGGCCATGACATAGTGATAGAACTCCAGACTTCTTCGGGAAGGAAGCAGATTGTCAAAAGCACAGCCTTTGGGCTGAAAGGCGAGAACAGCCTGGCAAACATAACCTCGCCGGGAAACTACTTCATCGAGGCAAGGGCGATTGACAGGCTGGATGGGGAAATTGGCAATGGCACCAGCGTGCTTGTTTCGGTGAAGTAATCCTGTTTGTCCTGCATCGCATTATTTTTTGCCTAATCAGAATGAGCCTTCACTTCGCAGCCATTGCCAGGCTTTGAAAGCACTTTCTGCCCGTCATAGGCAAGCTTTCCGCGCAGGTAAACCGCGGCTATTTTTCCGTATACTTCCATTCCCTCAAAAGGAGTCCAGTTGCATTTGCTTTGCCTGTTTTTAGCGGAAATTTTCCATTTCTTGTTCATGTCCACCAGCACCAAATCAGCATCATTTCCTTTCTTTATTTCGCCTTTGCCTGGAAGCTGGAATGCTGCTGCTGGATTGCAGGAGCACATTCTTGCAACTGAGGAAAGGGTGATTTTGCGCGCGTGCGCGGCTTGGAGCATGAGCGGGAGAAGGGTGCCAACGCCTGGCAAGCCTGGCGCGCCTGCCCTTTTGTGGGGCACCAGGTGCGGCGCATGGTCAGATGCAATTATTGTGTCTTCTCCAATTTTTCGCCAGAGCCTCTTTTGCTCCTGCTTGTCGCGAAGGGGCGGGTTCATCTTGCCCAAAAAGCCAAGCTTGGACAAGTCATCAATTGAAAGGTAAAGATGCGCGGGGTTTATTTCGTATGTTGCGTTGCTGTGCTCCCTGCACATGTCCACTTCCTTTGCTGTGGTCAAGTGACAGAGGTGCACGCGCCTGCCTGTTTTTGCAGCCTGGGAAAGCACGAACTCGCAGGCAATCTGCGCTGCCAGCTTGTCATGTATTTTTCCGTGCTCGGAATATTTTGCGCTGCGCGAAGCAAGACGGGATTCGTCCTCTGCGTGCACGCAGATTGGCTGGTTTTTGGGAAATGAGCGGAAATGCCTTGCAGCCGAAGCGCGCGTGCAGTAAAGCTCGCTGTTTGTCTTTGTGAGGAAAATCTTGAGGGAAGGGGCTTTGCTTTTCGCTGCTGCCCTGAAATTGGAGTTGGTGGCGCCAAAGCGAAGCTGGTAATCGCACCTGCATCTTTTTTTCGCAAGCTTCAGCTTTGAGTTGTAGGTTGCAAGCGTGGTGGTGGCTGGGTTGCGGTAGCAGGGTTCCGGGTCGCGGAAGTGGACATGGCCGTCGATTGCGCCTGGCAGTATGAAAAGCCCGCGCGCGTCTATTTTTTTTGCCTTGCTCTGCGCGAGAGCAACGCCCACTTTGGCAATTTTGCCTGACTTTTCATCAATTAGAATGTCAGACTGGGAAACTCCTTCTGGAGTGACAATCTTGCCGCCTGAAATAAGAATCATAATGGTTCCCTCTTGCCAGCCTTGTTGAGGAATGTCTTGCAGAATTCGGGGTTTTCCAGTATTTCAAAGCCGAAAACCGGACCGTCGGAGCAGACCAATTTTTCGCCCATGCAGCAGTGCCCGCAGATGCCTATGCCGCATTTCATGTAGCGCTCAAGCAAAAGCTGGCAGTCTGCCTTTGCTTTCTTTGCCTCGTATGCCACTGCAGCCATCATTCTTTCAGGCCCGCAGGTGTAAATGGTGTCGAATTTGCCCTGTCCTGAAATGCTTTTCATTGCATCAATAACGTTTCCCTTTATTCCTGCGCTGCCGTCATCGGTTGCAAGGATGGTTTCGCATTTTGCGTCTGCCATCAAAAGCCCTTTGCTTCTTGCCCCGCAGATTGCGGTTGCGAAAATCCCGCGCTTCATTGCCTCGTCTGCAAGGAAACGGAGGGGCGCAAAGCCATAGCCGCCGCCAACCAAAAGAATGTGCTTGCCTGAAAGCTTGAAGCCTTTTCCATAGGGGCCGCGCAGCCAAACCCGCCGCCCAACCTTGAGAGAAGCAAATTTCTTGCTGAATGGGCCGCGCGCTGCAACTGAAATTTTAAGAGGGGAAATTCCGGCTATTCCGTAGGGCTTTTCATCATTGCCAGGAAGCCAGACCATCAGGAATTGCCCGGGGAGCGCGCCCTCCAGCCCAATATCGAATGTGAATGTAGTGACAAGCTCGTTTTCCTTTTCCGCTTTTGTTATTTTTGCAACCTGGTGAATCGGCAAATTATCAACTCGCTTAATGCTCAATTTGAAATATTATTCCTCAAGCTTCAGCTGCGAAATTTTCGTGTAGCCTTCCTCTTTCATGAATGCTTTGAGTTCGGATGCTATTGCTTCAAAGGGTGCGTCTTCCTTGCGCGCGGCAATTGCAGTTCCGATTCCTACTGCAGTGGCGCCAGCCATCAGCATTTCTGCTGCGTCAATCCCGTTGGAGACTCCGCCTGTGCCTATTATGGGCACTTCTTCGCCAACCGCTTTCCTTATCGAGTGAACTGCCTTGAGCGCAATCGGTTTTATTGCCGGGCCAGAAATCCCTCCGAACCAGTTTGAAAGCACTGCCTTTCTTGCGCGCGCATCAATGTACATCCCGCCCGCTGTGTTGATTGCAGTTATGCAGCCCGCACCTGATGTGACGCAGACATGCGCAATCTGCCCGATGTTTGGAACGTCGGGGGAGAGCTTTGCAGAGAATGGGATTTTCGTGGCTTCTGCCACTGCTGCGCAAACTTTTGCAGCGTCTTCCTTGTAGGAGGAGAACATTGCCCCTTCGCGGTGCACATTGGGGCAGGAGATGTCGACTTCCAGCATGTGGGGCTTTGCCTCTGAAATCAGGCGCGCAACCTCGGCAAATTCCTCTACCTCTTTTGCGTAGATGCTTGCAATGATTGGTATTTTCGCCTCTTTCACTGCGCGGCGTATCTCGAGTATTTCCTCCTGCACGCCTGGGTTGGAGAGCCCGATTGCGTTTATGAAAACGCCCTCAGTGCCTGCCATTGTGGGGTTGGCATGCCCGGTGCGCGGAGTTAAGGAGCAGGACTTGGAAGTTGCAGCGCCAGCCCCTTCCTTTGCCGCACGTATAAGAAGAGCGGCCGTGTTGCCCCTTATGCCAGAGGCGAGAATGAGCGGGTTTTCAAGCTTCAGCTTGCCAAGACAGGTTCCAAGCATAGACATACCTTTGCAGAGATTGCGGTTGAGAGTATTTATTACTTGCTGCGCGCCAGTGGTGCGCGAGATGTTTTTAAACTGAATTGGTCAGAAAAACGCCAGGGTGGATTTTATGGGTGCACTCGTATTGGCCAAGCCGACTGACAAGGACATTGCAAATATTGCCAGGATTGAAAAAACGATTAAGGACAACAGGTTCCCGGACAGCCGCAAAGGCGCGGGCTGGCACAATATGAGCGGAAGCGGAGATGGCCGCAAGCCCATGGACAGGCGGTTCTTAAAAGAGCTTAACAAGACGGATAATATTGCTGTGGTCAAGCAGGGTGACCAGGTCATTGGCTATGGGGTTGCGCTCAACAGCGAAGACCGCAGGAAGAGCATGCACCAGAGCGATGTTGATTTTAAGGCTCGT
>JAPLWY010000112.1:4600-8369 GCA_026396355.1 Microcaldota archaeon | reverse complement strand
AAAATACGCCGAGTTGGCAGAGAGGTTATGCACCCGCCTGCAGACCCATAGCCCCTTTCTTCCCAAGAAAGGGGCTGAGGGCTTCACCCCCAAAGAAGGACGAATGCGGGGTTGATTGCAGTAAGCGGGTTAGGGGGGTTCAATTCCCTCACTCGGCTAGCCTATATAACCACTAGTTACAACACTAACAAATAACTCGGCGGAAGGTCGTCCGTCAGGGCAATATTTATACTCTTTGCGAGGAAGATTAAGCTGTGATGGTTTTGATGAAAAAACTCATTTTGTTTGGAATTGTTTTTGCTATGCTCTTGGTGGCTGGTTGTTTACAACAAACTAATTATACGGAATTGGCGCATTCAGCAATCAATAATGGTAATTATACTGCGGCCATAGGGTATTTTGACAAAGCAATTCAACTTGATCCCACCCACTTTGAAGATTATGCCAATAGAGGTTATGCGAAAGTTTATCTAAAAGATTTCAATGGGGCACTTGAGGACTATAATAAAGCAATTGAGCTCAATCCGAGCGAATATAGTCTATATGCGGGTAGGGGGGATTTAAAATATTTTTTAAACGATTCCAAAGGTGCAATTCAGGATTATACCACTGCCATTCAACTCAATTCAAGCGATGGAAATGCCCACGGAACACGGGGAGAATTGTATATAGAGTTAGGCGAGTACGGTTTCGCTCTTGATGATCTAAATAAAGGCATCGAACTTAATCCTAGCGATTATCTATCATATCTAATTAGGGGTAAAATAAAATATTATCTAAACGATTTCAATGGGTCGCTTGAGGACTACGATAAAGCAATCAAGCTCAACACTAGTGACTTTAGAGTGTATAGCTTGAGGGGGGTTGCGAAATTTTCTCTAAACGATTTTAATGGTGCAATTCAAGACTACGACAAAGCGATAGATCTCAATTCGAGCGATGGATTCTCAATTACACATCGGGGGGCGACATATGGGAAGTTGGGCGAGTATAATCTCGCCCTTAACGATCTAAATAAAGGCATCGAACTTATTCCAGAAAACAGCCTGGCATATGGCGCAAGGGGTCAAATACGATATTATCTAAATGATTTCAATGGGTCGCTTGAGGATTTTAATAAAGGAATCGAGCTCAATAAAACCGATGGGCGATTTTACTTTAATCGGGCTAAAACTGAATATGCAATGGGCAACTCTGAGGCTGCAAGAAGCGATATACAATACACCAGAACATTTGACCCATCGCTTCCAGACTTTGACACTCTGGCGAAGTTATGGAACGGCTCCAATAATTATTCACAGATGCAATAATTTCACGTGCTTCAAGCTATTCTCAGGTCAAAAAAGGTAAACTATTAGGGAATTTTACTCCTGAGTTGTGTCAAAGTTGAACCAATAGTGCAGGTTCCTCACTCGGCTTCCATTCCTTTACGAAAACAGCTATTCCCCCAAATCCCCACGATTCCTATTATTAATCCTATCTCACATAAATGCACTGGCAGGACTGACATTTATCGGATGATTGAAATGACTGGACCGCAATTGTTTTTATCGGATAAGGCCAAGGCAACCGCCCATGCTCCATGGGGCGAGCCGCAAGATGGCTTTTTCTCCCCGCTGCCGACCTTGCTGAAAAAGCCCCTTATCTGCACCGGCAGCAATGACATGAACGGCATAATCCATTTCGAGCGGTCCGCGGCAAACATGAACGCAAAGGAATTCGAGGCAAAAAAAATCGAGCTTGCCGATTTCATAGAATCAGTCTATGCAACTGTGCGCGAGAACGGGTATGAAGACCCGCTAAACAGCGAAAAGCGGCTCACGCGGGACCCGCAAAACAAGTACGAGCTTCTTTCCCTCTGCAAGGAAATCCTGCCGATGATGCACGGCCAATATCCGTTTAGCCCCGACAATCCTGTCCTTCTCGTCACTGCCATCGCAAGCGGCAGCCTCGACTGCGACACCAGCAGCCTTGTCGTTGCCGACATCCTCAACCAGTTCGGGGTAAAAAGCATGCTTGTTTCAATGCGCGGGCATGTGAATTTGAGAGTGTCTGCGGGCGGCGGGTCTTTCTACCTTGAAACAACGGACGAGGGCGCTATAACCTACCCTGACTTCGCAACCCTGAAGAAAGAATACGCAATGAGGAAACTGCCTGCAATATTTTACGGCGAATGCGAATTCTCGGTAGTGAATCCCGTAACATATTACAGCCGCGGCCTTGCCAGGTTCATGAACGGCGATAACGAGGGCGCAATAAGCGACATCAACGAGGTGACGCGCCTGAACCCGAAAAACGCGGAAGCCTACAATAGGCGACTACAGCAAGGCAATTCACCTGAATCCGAAAATCGCGGATATCTACCTTTCTCGCGGCCAGGCCAAATCCTTTCTTGGCGACATAAAAGGCAAAATAAAGGACTACAACAGGGCAATACGCCTGAACCCGAAAGACGCAGGCACCTATAGTGACCTGGGCTTCATCAAGCTCGAGCTCGGCGACTACAAGGGCGCAATAAAGGACTGCGACAAGGCAATAAGCCTGGACCCGAAACACGCATACGCCTACAACAACCGCGGCGCAGCCAAATACCATCTTGGCGACTACAAGGGCGCCTTGGAGGACTGCGACAAGTCGATAAGCCTGGACTCGGAAAACGCATACGCCTACCTCAACCGCGCCGACATCAAGCTCAAGCTAGGCTACACTGGCGGCGCAATAACGGATTATGCCAAGGCCGCCCGGCTTTTCAGAGCGCAAGGCCTGGACGCGAAAGCAAAGGACGCGTGGGATCGCGCATCCAAGCTGTAGTGCCTCTGCGGCTTATCGTTCCATTCAATCCGTTTTCCTCCGGCAGAAAGCGCGATGATTTTAAACCATCAGGGCATTCCTTTCTCATGCGAATACATTTTCTCGGGACAAACGGATGGTTTCCAAGCAGGATGGGGAACACTGTGTGCGCGGCAATAGGCTGGCGCGACAGATTGCTGGTGCTGGATGCCGGCGACGGATTTTCCAAGCTTGCGCCCCTCATGGCAAAACTGCGCGTGCGGAAGGCGGACGTATTCCTCTCCCATCTTCACCTTGACCACGCAATAGGGCTTCACTCCCTTCCCCTCATGCCAAAAGGATTTGAAATCCGCATATTTGCCCACAAGAGCTATCTGCGTGCGCTCAAGCAGCTAATCGCCCATCCCTACACTGCAACTCCCGAGGAGGAATTCGCAAAAGTAAAGCTGCTTCCCCTCAAGACAGGCTGTAACAGGCTGCCTTATTCTGTGCAGCTCCTTCCCCTCAAGCACGCCGACCCCTGCTTTGGCATGCGTTTTGAGCTGGATGGCAAGGCAGTGGCATACTGCACTGACACCGGCACTTGCAAGAACATTTCCAGGCTGGCGAATGGCGCGGACTTGCTCATTACGGAATGCGGGCTTCTTCCAGGCTCTTCCCCTAACAATGCCTGGCCCCACCTCTCGCCTGAAATGGCTGCAGGCGAGGCGAAGAAGGCTGGCGCGCACAGGCTAATCCTCTCACACTTCGACGCAAATAAGTATCCCTCGCCTACGCTTCGCAAGCGCGCGCAAAAAGCAGCGCGCAAAATCTTTCCGCAAGCAATTGCGGCAGAAGACGGGATGGAATTTGAAATCTGATTCCGGCTGGCTGGAAATATGCACCTGAAACCGCATCCGCGCAGAATAGGAATTTAAACCTAGAATGAAAGAACTGAGCATGGCGCTTCCAGACGCATCCTCACTGCTCTCGCAGTTCA
>JAPLWY010000112.1:0-4556 GCA_026396355.1 Microcaldota archaeon | reverse complement strand
GCAGTCATCGCATGCTACATATTCGCGGCAGGCAAGATAGCTGACTTCCTCACCTCATCAGGCAAGCGCATTGACAGGCGCGAGGTGCTGCTTGCCCCGTTTGCCTACGTGTTCCTGTGCTTTTTCGCGCTTCTGATATACACATCCTCAGGCTTATGGGCTCCGCCGCAGAACACCATAATCACGCTTGCGGCATTCCTCGTGCTCATCCCGCTTGCGCTTTGCATAGCAGCAGGCGCGCTTGCGCTCCACGGGTTTTTCCACGACAGGCTGAATCCGCTGCAATCATTGGACCTGAGCATGCACATCATTCTTGCTCCTATATTCGACGGGCTCGCAGGCTACTGGACTGCAATCAGCGCAGCTGCAGTGCTTATTTTCGCATCAGGCCTCTCATTCTGGTCAAGCGGCGGCAACTTTTCCCTGGTAACTTTGGATTTCCTCATAATGTCCGCTCTCTTCTCGCTTTACTTCCTCTACCGCGCGCTCACCTCCAAAAACAACGAAAGCCGCGCATCGAATGCGGTTTCCATGCTGGTGATAATCGCGCCCAGTGTGCTCCGCATCTACCTTCCTGCGTTCGTGTGCGCCCTTCTCTCGCTCATCCCGCTCCAATTCTTCAAGACCTGCCCGCTCCTGCAGGTCGGCAACGAGGTGACTCTCGCTCTCTCGGTGCTTGCGACACTTGTTATTCTTGTGCCCATAATACCCATTCTCTATGCGCTCTCAGTCAACCTGCTGCGCGCGGCAACTGCATTGTCGGTGCTTGCGCGCAAGGAAAAGGAGGACGGCTGATTGAAATGACTGATTCGCAAGTATTTTTATCTGATAAGGGCAAGGCAGCCGCGCCCAATCCGCAAGCCGTTCCGAAGGACGGTTTCTTCACCCAATCGCCATCCACGCTGAAAATGCCCCTTGTCAGCACTGCCATAATGGATTTCGAGCAGCTTGCGCTAAAGATGGACCCAACGAAATTCGAGGAAAAAAAGACTGAGCTTGCGGATTTCATAGAATCAGTCTACGGATTTGTGCGCAAGAACGGGTATGCCGACCCTTCGCACAGCGGCAAGCTGCTCACCCGCGACCCGCAGGACAAATTCGAGCTTCTTTCCCTTTGCAAGGAGATCCTGCCGCTGATATGGGGGAAATATTCATATGACGGGAAAAAATCCGACCTTCTCGCCAACGCCATTGCGAATGGCACGCTTGACTGCGACACCAGCAGCTTTGTCCTTGCCGACATCCTCAACCAGTTCGGGGTGAAAAGCAGGCTGGTTGCCCTGCCCAAGCATGCGATTTTGAAAGTATCTGCCGGCAGCGGATCTTTCTACCTTGAAACAACAACCAAAGGCGCAACAAACTATGCCAACCTTGCAAGCCTGGAGAGAGAATATGCGCGGACTGGCCAGTCCTCAACATTTTGCGGCGAATGCGGATTCTCGGCAGAGAATTTCATCACATACAACAACCGCGGCCTGGTCAAATCCGAGCAAGGCGACTACAAAGGTGCAATAGAGGATTTTAACAAGTCAATCTCCCTGAATATTGGCAACTTTCCCTGGATCAGCGGAACGTTTTCCGTCCTCGGCCAAACCAGATTCATGATGGGCGACTACAAAGGCGCAATCAAGGACTGCGACAGGGCGATAAGCCTGAATCCAAGCAATACTAACGCCTACGGCAACCGCGGCTACTTCAAATTAAAAACCGGCGACTACAAGGGCGCAATAATGGACAGCGGCAAGGCAATAAGCCTGAACCCGAAACATGCATACGCCTACAACAACCGCGGCGGAGCCAAATGCCGCCTCGGCTACTACAAAGAAGCTCTGGAGGACTGCAACACGTCATTGAGCATGGATCCCAAAAACGCATACGCCTACCTCAATCGAGGCGACGCCAAGCTCAAGCTCAACGACAAGAAAGGCGCAAAAATGGATTATACTTTGGCTGCCTGGCTGTTCGAAAAGCAGGGCATGGTCGCGGAAGCGAAAGACGCAAGGGTACATGCATCCAAGCTGTAGCGCCTGCTCTTATCGCCCCGCGCGCGCCGCGGCATCTGTAAGCATTTTTATTCATTCCCTGCGAACCCCATCCCAATGGCAAGCAAACTCCTCTACGCAGCCTGCGCGGCAGCGTTCCTGCTGCTTCTTGCGTGCGCGTTCCTCACCTTCCAGTTCTTCTCCCTTTCCTCGCAGGTTTCCTCCCTCACCTCGCAAAACGAGGCTGCGCGCGCCAAAATAGCTGAAACAAACGCAAACTTCTCCTCATTCCGCCAAACAAGCAGCGTTAAAGAGGCAGGCATGCTCTCTGCAATAAACACTGCAAACTCGAAAATCTCATCTCAGGAATCATCAATCGCCTCGCTCAATTCGCAGCTTCTGCAAAAAGAAAACGAACTGAACAGGAGCAAGCTCGACTTAAACGCTCAAAAGGAAAGAATCAGCTCGCTTGCATTGGAGCTTGGCGCGCTTGAATCCACGATAAACGAGTCAATCGCATGGTTCAAGGATAATGCGCGCTTGCCAACAAATTACAGCTGGAACGGAGACATATTCCAAAAGCGCGTGATTTCCGATTGCGTGGATGGGGGCAACCTCAACCTCGCCTGCATTTCCTACCTGATGGAAAACACGGCGTTCTCAATACACTACCGCACTGACAGCGTGTCCGGCAAGACCGACCATCTGCAGGGCGTAAAAGAAACAATCGACCTGGGCTGGGGCGACTGCGAAGACTATTCGCTCATTTTCAAGGCAACCCTCAATTCAATCGCGCAAAAGCAGGCAAATCTCGCGCCAGTCGCATTCACCTCAGGCACGGGCAATTTCCGTGTTTACCCCAAGGAAAGCCTCGCCAGCACTGGAACCGAATCCTATTGGTATGTTCCGCAGGCAAAAGGAATTTCGCTTGGGAATCTATCCAAGCTCCATACATATGTTGTTTGCTATACCTACAGCTCTTCAGGCGGGCACTGTACTGTGGCAATGGGCGAGGGAAACATAACTTCAAGCTCCGAAACAGGGGCGCTGATGGGCGCGCGCGTGTTTGAGCCCCAGTCAGGACAATACCTCGGAGCGGTTGGCAGCGAATTCGGGATTTGCGCGTCCGACGACTGCTATTCCACGGTTCGCTCAATCAGGCTGATAATAACCGACTCAGACCTCTATGTTTTCCAGCAGGGAACAGGCTGGACAGGCTACGGCGATTACGCTGAAAAAGTCCACAACGCCTATGCCTGGGCGGGCGCAGGCGAGTGGCAATGAATTTAATGGTTGCCCGAGTTTTCAATTAAATAACCAATGCTGAGCTTCAGGGGTGTCATAATGGAAATAGAAAATCCAACCATACTCGATGCGAACGAGCCGGTATCGCGCGCAATAAACGAGATTTCACGGTCAGGCCTGCCTGTGATAGTGACGAAGAACGGGAAATACGCAGGCATCATAGACGAGCGGTCAATACGCACGCACTCCAATCCATCCAAGGAAAAATGCGGGACACTCGCTGAACGCACCCCCACTCTCACGCCGAACAGCGCGGTGCTGGACGCCTGCCAGGCATTCTTCGCAGGCAGGTACAAGGCAATACCTGTAATTTCAGGCGGGAAGATAGAGGGCGCAATAACCCGCCGCACCCTGTTCGCCGAGCTTCTCAAGGAAAAGCTGCTCACCAAAAAGCGCGTTTCAGAAGTAATGACCTCGCCTGTAATCACTCTTGACATAGGCGCAAGCGTGGGGCAAGCGCGCGCAGAGCTCCGCCAGAACCATGTGCGCAGGCTGGTGGTCACAAAAGACGGCAAGATAGCAGGGCTGCTCTCAGTATTCGACCTTGCCACCTCACATTCCTCTTCAGGGCAGATGCAGTCCAGCCCATTCTACCGCGGAGGGGAGAAGACCAGCATGGACTCCCAGCCAATGGCATCCTATATGCGGACGCAGGTGGAGTCAATAAGCGCAAGCGAAACATTGGTTTCAGCAGTGAAGAAAATGCTGGACAAGCAGGTTGCCGCGCTCATTGTTTCCGACGCAGGCTACCCGCGCGGAATAGTGACTGCAAAAGACATATTGCACGCCGCGCTTGCAGACGAGAAGGCAGTGCGCGTGTTTGTCTCAGGCCTGCCATACGAGCAGCGCGATTACCAGGACATGCTGATTAGGAGCGGGGAAAAGCTGCTCTCCAGGCTAAGCAAGAGCTTTGAAGTCCGCTCGCTCGCATTCCACGTAAAGCCGGAAGGCTCGCAGTTCTCAATCCGCGCAAGGCTGGACGGCAAGAAGTCCTACAACGCAAGCGCCATCGAATACGGGGTGGAGAATGCGGTGCGCGAAGTGCTGGACGAGCTTGAGCGCATGGCTGAGAAGGACAAGCCTGCAGGGATAAACAAGCGCAAGACCTCGCGCCTGGCAAAAGAAGAGTAAGGAGCCGGAACTTTACACGTTCGGCTCGTATTTTTTCCCGCTGATTTCCTTATACCTCTCCCACCTTGCCAACTCATTCCTTAGCCAGACAGTTTCACGGTTCTTATGCGTATCTGGCAGGATGACTGGTTTGCCATC
>JAPLWY010000023.1 GCA_026396355.1 Microcaldota archaeon | reverse complement strand
TTCTGGTATCTGACAAGCCGGATTGGAAAAGCTTTTCGATGAAATGCTTGGAATCGGAGGATATGCCCTTCCCGTCATTCACGCTTTCCACCATATTGAGGAATCTGGTAAGGTCGAATCGGGTGGACTTTGCATTTATGATGCTTTGAATGCCAACACTAAAGAACGCACGCGCAATTTTGACTTCACGCGCCTTGCCGTTTGCAATGCCAGAGTCGAATATGCGGTTGATTTCGCTTCCGAATTCGTGGAGCGCCATTGCAGTCTGGAGATAGCCGCAGCCAAAGTGCAGGCAGACCGTGACATTTTTTATGCCAGGCGTCTCAAGAATCCGTTTCCTTTCCCCATCAGTCGCAATTCCGCCGAGAAGCTTGATTGTGCTGCTGTCCACACGGTACCAGCGCGAATCCACGCACCCGAGCGTTTTCTTGTAGCGCATCATTTGCACAAGGGACTCGAAGTAGTCTTTTTCCTTGCGATGCTCGCCCAAGCTTTCGATGAGATTCGAGACGCCCTCGCGCTCCAGAAGCCCCCTGTCTCTGAGCCATTTTTCAAGCTCGATTTTTTTTCCGTCTTCCAGCGCATAATATACGCAGTTTGTGATGTCGTGCATGATGATCGGGACCAGCGTTGTGTGCGAACCTGCAGGCGTGTCCGTCGTTCTCTCTGCTGTTTTGTCATTGCCGGGAATCGTGGCTTCAAAGCCTGCAGCCTTCCAGTCTTTCAGGTATTTTTCCCTGCGCAAGGCCGCAAGCTCGAATTTCTTCCCGAAATTCCCGCTTTTTTCGTCATTGCTGTCGAATGTGAAAATCACCGGCTCAAAGCTGACCATTGGCCCGTGCCCGTTCATGTGGCCGTTCATGTATGCCGAGGCTATGAAATCGCCCATTGTCTTGAAATGCTTCGCCTCCCTGACATTGCCCGTGATTGCGAATGCGTTGTTGCGCATGCATTTCTTGCCATCCACATAGGCGCCGGCCGAAAATATGCGGGTGCTGAAGTCCTCAGAGCTGTTGACAAGCATTATTACCCAGGGGAATTGCCCGCCTGTGCAGTCCTTTCGGCTCGCGCGCGCTTGCACCACCACTGCTTTCTTGTGGACATTGATGGCGTCCTCAATCGGAATCTGGAGCGCTTCCGCCTCTTTCAGGTAACTGTGAAATTCTTTCCTGAAGCTGGCTTCGTTTTTCACGAGCTCGGAATAATCCGGGAAGTATTTCTTATTCAGGCTTTGCAGGTGCCTTTTTGTGGCGGCATCTATGGTCTGGACATTGCCGCTTTTGAGTATTCCGCGATGGTGATGATTGCTGTGCCCATCACCTTGATGCGGGTGGATGTTTTTGAACATTTTTCCAACCCCTATCAACTTGGCTAAACGTTTTTTTTCAATTTGCCTTCTGTTTCCCCTTTGCCCTGTCGTCGACTGGTTTTACCTGTTATTAATTATGTAAAATGGTATTTTAAACCAATCGCCTGCGCCGTGCGTGTCGTGCCTGTGGGTTTGCGCGCCCTTGCCTGCCTTGTCCCTCAGCATCTGCCTGTTCCTCGGTGCCGGCTTTGCCCCTTATTCACCTGTCCAGCATGTAGGCAATAACTTCCTGCAAGCCGTAAAGCTTGGCAAACTGGCGTCCTTCCTTTTGCGAGAATACTGCCTTGCTGTCGCGCGAGGACAATCGCGTGTCGTAAAGCGCGTGAGGGCTTTGCCTGCCGGTTGCCCTTATTCCGCCCTTGTAAATCTCAAGCGAGACAGTCCCATCCACCGGGCGGGAAATCTCGTCGGTGAATGCATCAAGTGCGTGCCTGAGGCGCGAGTTCCAGAAGCCCTCGTGCACTCTTTTTGCCCAAAGCGAATCCGTCTCGTGCTTGGCATCAAGCTCGCGCGTGGTGAGGGTAAGCGACTCGATTTCGCGGTGCGCGAAAAGCAGGATTTGCGCTGCAGGGCATTCATATGCCTCGCGCACTTTCAAGCCTGCAAGCTTGTCATCCATTGCTTCCAGCCTGCCCATTCCATGAGCGCCTCCGACCTCGTTGAGCGCATCGATTATTTTCTGTGCGCCAGTCACGCGCCTGCCGTTCACAAGCACGCTTGTCGGGACGCCGTTGGCAAACTCTATTTTCACCTGCGCGGCTTTTGCAGGGGCTTTTTGCGGGCTGACTGACCATTGGTAAGCCTCTTCAGGCAAATGGCGGGACAAATCCACTGCCATGCCCTGCTTTATTGCCCTGCACCATAAGTTTTCATCAACTGAGAAGCGGTTCGCGCGCAGGAGATTGGTCGGGAGCTTGAGCTTTTTTGCGAATTCGATTGCCTCGTCCCTGCGCAAATCCAAATCGCGCACAGGCGCAATTATCCGCATTTCAGGCGCAAGCGTGCGAAGCGAATTCTCCATTATGATATGGTCATTCCCCGTGCCTGACGAGCCGTGCGCTATTGCATCGCAGCCAAGCGAGCGCGCGGCTTCTGCAAGCACGCGCGCAAGCACAGGCCGGGAAAGCCCGCCAGTTGCCATCCTTCCGTCTGAGCCGTAATTGGACTTTAATGCACGGAATGCGGCTTCAGCCATCATCCCTTCCGCATCGACGAGCCGGCACGAGCCAAGCAGGGATTTTGCATTGCGCACAATGCGGGGTAAATCGCTTTTCTGCCCTAAGTCTGCAACGATTGGGAAAACCTCAAAGCCTGCCTTTTCCAAAAGCACGCCTATCACTGCAGAGTCCAGCCCGCCTGAATATGAAAGCGCGATTTTTGAAACTCCCTGGTATTCCTCAGCAAGGCGAATTGCCCTTTGTTCAAGCTTCATGGATTCCACCTCTCTTTTTTCCAGAATGAAAATGCGATCATGGCGCAGGCTGCAATGAAAAACAATGTGAGAATGCCGCCCACCAATGCATCGTCTTTTTTGCTTCCTGTTCCCTGCTGCGCATCCCCTTGTGAAGACGCATTTGCAGTTGCCTGCGGATTTGCGCCTGGCAGCGCGCCCGATTGCGAATCCGACAGCAGCGCCGAATCGATCTCGGCTGCGGCCTTGTCAAGTTCTGATGAGTATTTCAATATGGTGTAAGCATCTGAGGGAAGAAACCCCCCGTCCTTTGCCTCGCTATAGAGGTATTTGCCCTGCGCAAAATATATCTTGCCCCAAAGCGAGGTGCGGCTCCCCTCCGCAGCTTTTTCAGCAAGCGCGGATATGTTAAGCGAGCTTTCGTCGTTTGTTATGGACTGCATAGTCTGCGCATAAGTTGCCTCGTAAATTGCCGCTCCGAAATTTCCGCTTTGGTTGGCATCAAATCCGTTCTGGAGGTGCCAGAGGGCATCGTAGTTTATCGCAGGCGATTCGCCCATCAGCTTGCTTGCAGCTGAGAGTTTCCGGTCTGAAAGCGATTTCAGCTTTGATTCGTCCACTGCTGTTCCGCCGATTTCTCCAGCTTGTGCGCCCAGGCTGTCCGAGATTTGGCACCAGCCATAGGCAAAGTACAAGTCGCGAAGCGTCAGGTAGCCGCTCTGGTCTGGCCTTGCTTCAGAAGATAAATTGAGCTTGTTCTTCGCCCAGATGCGCCGCAAGTCGGCGCCAGTCGCCCAGTGGAAGTTTTCGCGTGTTTTTTCCAGCTTTGGAAGCGAGGAAAGGCAAGTTGAGGTTGTTTCAAACCCGACATCAAGGTCAGGCGCCCTGCCGCCAAGCCCGACATATTGCGCATCCACTGAGAGCAAGAATGCTGCGTTTGCCGCGGTGAA
>JAPLWY010000020.1:527-7770 GCA_026396355.1 Microcaldota archaeon | reverse complement strand
GCGCTTCTCTCCCCGACAAACGCAATCTCAGAGCTTCTGAACTTTGCAATACTTGCCTACCTCATGCCATCCGTAATTTCCCTCTTCCTCTTCTTTTTCGAGGGCTGGGGCTCGCAAGTCCTGGTCTTTGCAGTGGCGGGCTTTTCAGTGACCTCGGTAAAAGTCGCCGCGCGCACTGCGCAGCTGTTCCTGATGAATTAGCTACTTTTTCCTGGCGTACTTCTTTTTTATTCCATTCTCGGGGTTCTCGACAGCGTCTTTCAGCTGCCCGGTGAGAAATCCAATCAATGTCTCGCTATCTGTTCCCTCGACAATGACATTGGAACGCCAGCTCCACTGCGCTGCAAGCACGCTTTTTCCACCATCCTTGCCTATCTCATAACCAGTGGTTACTGTGATGAGGTACGGGCGCGTGCCCATCTCTTTCCTAAGCTGCGAATCCAGCTCGGTCACAATCTCATGGAGCCTCTGCTCGCCTGTGGATTTCAGGACCATGCCTTCCTTGTCCTTTTTCTTCTTTTCCTCTGCCATGGAAACCATCTCCAGAAAAATATACGCCTCGGACATCTTATTTGCCGGTGCGCCGAGGCTTCTTTTATGGCGAGGGGTATTAAAAACTGTGGTTTATCCCTCTCACTTGCTTAGGAAATGTGCAACATCTCACGAATTGAAGACCCAACGAGCTGACTCACTATAAGCACCAGTGCAGTAACTGCCAGGTGCTCAATCACTGTGCGACGTGCATCCAATCCCTGTTCCTTTGCGATAAAATAGCTCAATAGCGCTATCACAAGCAACCCGGTAATTATTGATGCCATGAGGGCGTATGGGAACGGCAAGAACACGACAAAAGCTATCAAAAGAAGCGTTATGCCCAGCCGCGTAAGGTAGTTTGTGGCTGAGTTGAACCTTTTTGTCTGGACCTTTGATTTCGATTCCGAATAGATATGCAATCCGAGCGTGTCTGCGATATTGTCTGCAAGCCCGATGACCAACAATGCGCCTATCAAACCAACTTTCGAAACATCGAGCTGGGTCAATCCAACCATCAATGCGAGGCTGCTGGTCACGGCAGATGTGGCTCCGAAGCTGAACTTGCTTAAATCGCGCATAGGTCGGTGATGCGGGATTAAAGTATTAGATACTTTCCAATAACGATCAAGCGGCATCGCACGAGGTTCAGGCCCTCCGCGCTTTCTTGCATGCTTTTCATTGTACTGTAAATTCTATCGAATTTACAGTGCGGACAAAATTTATCGAAAATTTGTCCTTTCTCAGACGTAAAACTAGCGAAAGATAAAAAAATTCGCCTCGGACAGGACTTGAACCTGTGACCTATGGATTGCAGCCGCGCATGCGCGCGTTAACAGTCCATCGCTCTACCGACTGAGCTACCGAGGCCCGTTTTCTTGGATGCCACAGGCCGGATTTGAACCAGCAACACATCGGTTTCAAAGCCGCGTTTTGGCGAATTCCGCCGAAACAGCCGGTCTTCAGCCGATTGCTCTCCCAGGTTGAGCTACTGTGGCACTTCGTTGCGAACGCTTTTTGAGAATAAATGTTAATAAAGCACATCCTGCCGCTGGCACGGGGGTTTGGCGCGCGCCAACCTTTATAAAGAGTTATAGCAAGGACAATTGCATGGATATCATTCTTATTGGGGCCACTGCTGGCTCTCCCCGGAACGCCAAAATAGGCAGGGCGATAAAAAAGAGGCTCAAGCAGTCAGCGGCCGTGCGTGCGCTCGTGCTGGTGGACGGCCTGGCAAAAGGCGAGGTTTTCCTCAAGGAAAACAAGAACGTGCTGAAAATGGCTCCAAAGCTTAGGAAAGCGTGCCCGGACAGGTGGGGCAATGACTCGCGGCTTCTGGAGTCCTATGGCATTCTCCAGCTTCAGCAGCAAGGGTTTGCAAAAGCCTGCCTGCTTGAGCCGCGCGCAGTCGGCTTCATAGCAGGCCTGCATGAAAGCCATGTGCCGTATTCCATCATTTCCGACTGCTCGGGGATAATCGATGCCTCATTGAAAAAATGGGCTCCAAAAAAGGAAAAGGAATCAAACGAATTCAGGTTCTTTGACAACATAGCCCTAAACTACCAGCTTTTTGCCGATTGCGGCAAGCCGCCTGCAGGGGCACCCAGGGAAACGCCCATACATTTCTCAATCAGCGCCATAAACCCCGGGCTGGAAAAAGACATGCTCCGCAGCATGTCCAAGACCATCCTGGATTACAGCAGGAAGTTCCGCTTGGATATAAGCTCAAGATACATTTCCGCTGCCTGCTGGCAGAAGCAGCTCAAAGGGGAGAGCCTGGTTTTTGAAATAGTTGGCATGGAGAGGCTTTACGAAGTGTACCATAACTACTCCACCTCTGAAGTCTGGCTGGTCAACCCTCCAAAATATTTCAAATACGGGCTGCATCTCAACAAGGACACCAAATTAAGGGAAATCAAGTAGCCCAGCTAGTTTTTCATGCATCATTGCAGCTATCTTTATAAATGTTATAGACAAAGTAAATACATGGTAAATCTGATAATGGTTGGGGAACGTCACACTTCTGGAAACCTCCAAAAAATAGGCCCGGCAATCCAAAAGCTCAGAACCGGGTCGGGGAGCGTACAAATACTTGTGGAGGGTGCATTTCTGACCAGCAACGAGCGGATGGTGCTTTTGGGCACTGGCAAGCCCAAAAAGCCAAGCGATATCCTATTTTATGGTGCTAGCGACGAGCTCGATTCCGGTTTTCTCTTCAAAGTGCAATACGCATACTCCCAAAGACGGAATCTGAAGTCGGTTGCGAATGCCTCAATTTCACCAATCGAATCTACTAGGCTTCGGGAACTAGCATGGACAGCCATAAATTCACTCGACCTTTTCCAATCAAACACGGTGTCCTCCGCGATATCCAGCGTATTCGAGTCGAATTCATCTTCCAAACAGGAAAACTTCCAGAACCAAATAAAAAAATTAGACCAGGAGGCGGCTGGGCTTGAGGCAATATGCCGGACCTGGCTGCCAAAAAACAGGCTCCACACAATCGAACTCGTTCTCATGGACCGGCTTTCGTCACTCATGCGCGATCTGCAATCCGCTTTCACTAATGATGGCGCACTCGAAAATTCAGCCAAGCGGAATCCGAATTATGAATTTACGCTGAAACTTCTCGAATCGTCGTCATTCGGAATTTATGACAAGGACTTATCGAATATCGTGAAAAAGACACTCTCAATCAAGCCTGCGAGAGCCGAGCTGAATTCCATAATCACCAATCTTCGCTCTCTCATTCATTCGTATTATTGCAAAGCCTGGCTGACTAACGGAAATCTATCCTCCAACGACACATTGGTCACAATTACTGGCGCTTCTCATGTGCCTGGAATTCTGGCGGATTTGCAAAAAAACATTGGGGGCAGATTGCGGGAATTCTCCCCGATCATTATCCTGACCGACCAGTTTTTGGAGGTTGAAAAATCCCTCAAAGACCTCGGTTCTCTCCTGACTGTAAAAAGAATTGTCTGAATTTTTTTCCAACAGGCTTTTCTGCGCGTTATCTGCTTCTAAGATAGGATTTCCAGCACTTTTTCATGCGGCGCATCCGTTCTTATCGCGGTCGGGCAGAAGTGCGTGCGCTCTGCTGCAAAACCCGCTTTCCTTATTCGCGCAATTGCATCCTCCATCGAAAATATCCTGCTCACTGCTTTTTTCGCAAGAATGTGCAAGTCATAGTAGCCGTATGCGCGGATTTTGCTTTCGGCAGCCACAGTCATCAACAGTTTCTCAAGCTTGCGCGCGTTCCTGTATTTTCTCTCCGCATTAAGCGCAAGCATTCTCTCCGCAAGTGATGTATCCCAAAGCTCGCCAATGTATAAGGGACCGGCATGCACCATCTTTTCCTTGCAGTGCAGGCATTCTGCCGCAACCGGAATCCTCGCAGCCTTCCTGTAGCAGCAGGCATGGCAATAGGAGACAAAGCCGGTTTTTTTCACCTGAAAAACAGCCTCTTCGGCATTCTTCTTCAGCCTGAGTATTATCTTGATGTAATGGCGGTGCGAAAAGGCGAATATGGGATACGCGGCAATCCCGAGCGGGGAAAATTCGCGAATCACTGAAGACACCAATATTCTGCAGGCATTCTCATGGCAAAACTCATTGTCAAGGGGGATTGAGAAATAATTCTTGAGGCAGGCTGCGCTATGCGCTCCGCAAAGGACTGCCATGTCAGTTGCGGTCACTGAAAAGTAAGCCTCCTTTTTCGCTTCAAGCGACGAGGCTACATCGTGCAGGAACGGCTGGGGCGAGCCGAAAGGGTCAAGCTCCACCAGGTCATAGTCTCCCTTGCGAAGCGCCAATTGCGTAGGGGCGCATATCACTTTGCAGCGCATCTTGTTCAGTTTCACATTCTTCCGCGCGCACTCGGCTGCCTTTTTGCTCTGGTCGCAAAGCGTTATTGCAGAAACATTCCTGTTCTCAAGCTTGTAGCGTATTCCTCGCGCCCCGCTTGCGCACATGGCATCAATTACGGATAACTTGGCCGGAAGCGCCCCAATGCAAAGCGAAAACATGTCCCGGCAAAGCTCCATTTCAGGATTGTAGAACACCCCGTCGCTAATTTTCAGCTTCGCCTTGCCTTCAATGAAATTTTTTGGCATGGCTATCTGTCATGGCAAATGCATATAAAAAGCCCCCGCGAAACAGCCTCATATGAGAAAGGAAATCCGGCGCTCCATACTTTCAGGCTCAGCTGTTGCAGCGCCAAGCGAGCCTGACGCGCTGCGCGCAATGCTGCTCGCCTCGATTTCCCCTGGCCAGACCGTGATTGGCAACGTGCCTCACACCCAGGCTGTGCTGGACATGATGCATGCCTGCCGCTCGCTGGGCGCTGACATTGTTGCCGAAGGTTCCACCGTGGACATTTTCGCCCCAGAGGAGCCGGACTATCCCCGCGAGATAAACTGCGGAAACAGCATCGCACCTCTCCGCTTCCTCCTTCCTTCGTCATTTCTTTTCGGAGAGGGCATCCGCTTTTCAGCAAGTAAGGAATTCGGAATGCCGTCTGTTGCGCCATTTTCAGAATACATTGCAAACGCCTGCGCCACAAAGGTGCAGTATTTCGGGAAAGAGGGCGCGCTTCCTCTTGCAGTCCAGGGTCCGCTCTCCGAAGAGGAAATAGTTTATCCTGCGCTTCTTGGCAGCCGGCTGCTTTCAGGCATGCTGATGTTCTGCCCGCTTCTCGAGAATGACACCATGATCGGGCTGGAAGGGGCATTATCCGGCTGGTCTCAGGTGGAAAAGACGGTTGACATGATGCGCCATTCTTCTGTCGGAGTGCAGGTGGACGACAATATGATTTTCAGGATTGAGGGGGGGCAGGCTTATGCATGCCCTGCGAGCATCGATGTTCCTTCCTCACTTTCTGAATCTTCCTACTTTCTCCTGGCTGGCGTGCTTTGCGGCAAGGTGGAGATGAAAGGCGCATTTGACTCTTCACGGCTGGAAGCGCTTTTTTCAAAGTTTGGCGTGGGCATTGCCAAATCCAAAGACGGAATATCGGCATCTGCGAACTTGCTAACAGGTGCGGAAATAGAAGCGTCCGAGTCGCCAGAGTTCATATTGCACGCCATGGTGCTTGCAGCAGCCGCAAACAGCAAAACAACCATCAGCGGGATGATTGGGCTTTCCAGGCTGCAAAAGAGCCGCTCCGCGCTTCTTGCGCGCGAGCTTGAGCGGATGGGCGCGAAAATAACTATATCTGATTCAGGCATGGTGATTGAGGGCGGCTCGCTTGCAGGAGTTGAGCTTATGCCCGAGGATGATGCCCACGTGGCAATGGCATGCTCAATTGCAGCGCTTGCCGCGCGCACGCCCTCCCAAATGGACGATGGCTGCCTGGCAGCAGGGCACCCCTCGTTTTTCAGGACACTCTCATCAATTGGCGCCATAGTGCGCGAATTGGCTTGAGGACAATCTCTTTCGCGCGCATGGGCAAAGCTGCCTGCAATTTTTCCCAGCCAGAGCGGCGGGAGCCTTACAGCTCGCCTACCCTGCGTTTCATCTTGCGCTTCAGGCGCTTGCGCCTCTTCTTCAGCCATTTCCAGCGCATGCGGCCTTTCTTCTTCCATTTTCGCGGTCTTGATCCCAATAAGTCACCTTTATTCAATAAGCGTTTGAGTGTTGGTTTATTCCCCGATAGGTATAAAAAAGCAACTGTGGGCGTTTTTCTCCCAGCCTATTCCCGCCATTTCTTCCTATAGGCGTCAATCAGCCCATGAGCGTAATTTATGCAGCCAAATGCGGTGACAAAATCCCCCTTTGACAGGAAATACTTCGTATCCTCGCAGTACTGCCGCGCAAGCTCCACAACATCTTTCGTGTCCTCGTTGATTTTCACTTCGCCAACATTCTCGTAGAACTGCTTGATGTCCGACTCAATCCTTTCCTTTTCCGAAAGAGCGCCCGATGCTGCCTTGACTGTTTTTTTGCCTGCCATTTCAGCCCCTCTCCATGTACCTTCCCCTTCTCTCTATCTCGCCAGCCATGCGAACGGCAGCCGCTTTCCCTCCTGCCGCCTCGTAGGCTTTCACAAATGCAGCCCCGCTCTTTCCAATTGCCTTTTTCATTGTAAGAATGTCCATTCCCTTGTCCTCGCAGTCATCCGAGACAAAGCCCAGCCCAAAGTCAATCACAGCCATCCCTTCTTTTGTAACCATCAGGTTTGCAGGGGTGAAATCCCCGTGCACAATGTCTCTTGAGTGAAGCGCAGCGAGTATTTTCGCGGCGTCTTTTACATTGCGCGAGCTTGGCTCCTTTCCCTCGCGCATAATGGCATAGAGCATCTTTCCCTTGAGGAATTTCATCCTTATTGCAAATTCATCAATGCCAAGCACAGTGGGGCAGAAAACGCCGGCAAGCTTTGCCCGCGCAAGGAGCCTTGCCTCCCTTCTCGTCCTCTCGCGCCTGATTTTTTCGTCAAGCAGCTGCGCGCGGTACTTCTTTTCAACACGCAGCTTTTCAACCGCAGGTATGCCGCATACGCTCACCCTTTTCAAGACAGCTTCGGCTCCTTTCATAAAACCACTCAGGCAATCGAGGGCAGGCTGATGAGAAACACGCAGGCAATCACTGCGGCGAGCCACACTTTCCAGTCCCATGCCCATATTTTGCTTCCGTCCAGGGGATAAAATGGAATAAGATTGATAAGCGGCAGCCACGAGTTCACCATGAAGCCGATTGCAAGCACCCTTCCCAG
>JAPLWY010000020.1:0-514 GCA_026396355.1 Microcaldota archaeon | reverse complement strand
GGACCAGCCCTGCAAGGAAAATCAAAGCCAGCACAATATTGGTCGCCGGCCCGGCAAGCGAAATAATGCCGTTCTCCCGCAGGCTTATTGGCCGGTTTGCATATATGTAGACTGCGCCTGGCGCAATGAAAAAGATGCCTCCCCAGCCGAATATCTGGGGGATTATCACCAGGGCAAGTGCAAGCGCCAGGCCGATGGGCCAGGCAACAAACCTCGCGCGCGCGCCGTACTTTATCGCAAAATACTTGTGCGCAAGCTCATGGAGCACAAAGCCGGAGCCAAGCGTTATCACTGCCGCTGCCATGTAGAAAAGGAAAGTGGTCGGGGCGAGCTTGAGCCCCTGCTCGTGGAAGGTGAAGACCAGCGCCACTGCGAGCACTGACACTCCTATGTCAAATGCTTCCTGCCTGTCGATTCTCATGTCTACCATTGTTGCACCTGATTCCTGCTCCGAATAATCACTACTTACGCGGGATTACCTGTACATCGTATTGCCGTCTCCCTTGGCGAATTT
>JAPLWY010000115.1 GCA_026396355.1 Microcaldota archaeon | reverse complement strand
CAGCTTGGCGAGGTCTGGGTAAAAGACGATTTGGCAATCCCATATTTCTTCACGGGGCAAAAAACCAGGCTCAATCTCCAGCTTCGCGAGCCCGATTCGCAGCCTGTCAAGCTCTATGTCGCACTCTACAAGGACGGCGAGCTTCTTCAGCGCTCTGATTTGGAATTCGGCTTCACCAACCCGACCATAGACAAATCAGTCGATTTTTCCGTGGACGCGCCGCCCGGAAGCTATGTCATGTCGGTTGTGAACGAGCAGGAAAAAGTCTACGCCGCAACAAAACTTGACGTGTTGGATGTCGATATCGGGGCAAACTCCACGCAATGGGCGCAAGGAAAGTTCACTTTTATCCTATCCGCAGGGGGCAAGCCGTTAAGCCCGCGCTATGTCTCGGTAAAAATGGATGGCAGGCTGCCCAGGGATTATTCTGCGCAGGACCTGTCCAAAATCGCTGGCAAATCGTTCTTGACTTATGATTATCCTGACAAGATAGAGACAGGAGATCACGTATTCTCATTCACATTCGGGGACTATCAAAAGGACGTGGGCATCAATTATTACAAGTCCCCGCAAATGTGGGAAAACCCCTGGGTAGTCGGGATCGGGCTGCTATCGCTTGCAATATTCTGCATGGGCTATTTTCTCAAGCGGCCCGAGGCAATCCGCTACGGGCTTGACGTTCCGGACTTCCCTCCCATCTCAGCCATCAAAATCCCGGTCAAAAGGGAGGCGGTGCTTGAAATTTTCGACAATGTGAACCTGGGCTACTCCTGGCGCTACATGCCCCTCCGTTCCGAAGAGCTGAAAGGCGGATTCCGCAAGCTGACCTACAACGGGAAGCCGATATTGATCGGAGACTTCAACCTTGACAGGATACTCTCGAAACTCAAGGTGGAGGGGCTGGTGAAAAACGAGCTTGACTACTGGGGATTGCTGCGCTGGGAAAAGGAAAGCGGGCACTCCATGCACTACCTGACCATCTACAGGATAATGCGCAACGTGTTTGTCAACAACGCGGTGAAATTCTCGAAAATGGACTCCATGCCGGACTGCGACATTAAAATAGTGGCAGGGAAAGAGGAAATTTACCTTCACATAATGGAGGCGCCGGCGGACAGGGTTGCGCACCGCGCGCTTGCAACCGCGAAAAAGGGCACCACGCTTGTGATATTCAAGACGCAAGACGAGCTTGACTCGTTCTCAGCCTCGCTCACCTCGACGTCCAAGCTTGCGGTCGGCATCAAGATGGAAATACAGAACCGGAACATCATCCTGATGACCGCCAAAATATCCCTTGCGGCCTACCTGAAGCAGATTCTTACCTGATTGCCCGCAGTTCGCAAGACAATCCGGGCTGCTCCGTTCCGCAGAATCAATTTCCCCCGCTCCGCAGAATAGTTAGCTATATAATCCTCCTTCACGCTTGCAAGTGCATGGCTGGCCAAGCGCAGGGCATGGGGAAGCAAAAGCTCCTTGCCACCATGCAGATGATGAAAAACGACGACAATTTAGGCGCAGCCGTGCTTGTTTTCCTTGGCACGCTCTCGCTCTTATTGGCATTCCCGTTCTATCCGGTTTATCTTGCGCCGTTCATGGCAGGGCTCGCCGCGCTTGTTGCTTACCGGCAGGCGCCCCTTGGCACAATTGCCGGGCTTTTGATAGTTTTTCCCGCAGTGGCGTATCAGGCGCCGGTGTTTGCCTGGCTTTTCACCGTGATAATCGCAATCGCGCTTTTCGAGGCGTTCGAGCACTGGAGCGTGATCTCATTCCTGGAAGTTGCGATATTCGCCCCGTTTGCAATCGCCCCGTTTTCCCTCCTCTCAGGCTTCCTCTTCCTGTTCCTTGGGATTGCCGCCATGCGATTTGGCAGCAGGCATTCGTTCGTGGTCTCGCTCCCGGCGATTTTCATCGTGCTCCTGCTCTCCTCGATCTGGATGGTGCAGACCAATTCGTTCATAACAATCAGCAAGGATTCCTCGCTTTACGGACCTGCAATGCCTGAGCTTCAGAACAACAAATCCCCGGTCGAGCTCTCCCAGGTGGTTCCTGAGGCCGGAAACGCTCTCATGTCGCTTTTGGATTTCGAGGTTTCAATAAAGCCGGTCTCGGAAGCGATAAACAAGGTGGTCTCAAATGCAATCGCCCTGCTGGTGCGCGATTCCGCAATCATCCAGCTCGCAGTGTGGGCTGCCGCGCTTTTTGCCTGCGCCTATCTTCCTGCGCAAATCAACCACAAGCACAAGCAGGCAATCGCCTCCCTCTCGCTTTTTCTCATTCCCATCTCCAACCTGCTCATAGCGCCCTCGTTCAACAACCCATTCGAGCCAATGTCGTTTGTCTACTGCGCGCTTTGCGTGGGAATAATCGCAGGCATGGAGCACTATGGCGTCTCGCTTAGCCATGAGCGGCAGGTGGAGCGCAAGGAAAAGCAAAAGGCATTTGACAAATTCGGCGAATCCTCGCTTGCCGATTCGGGGCTGGAATCGCTTGATGATGTCGGCGGCTATGAGGATGTGAAAGGAGAACTTCGCGAGGCGATAGTGGCGCCTATAAAGAATCCGGAATACGCCTACACTTACGGGATAAAGCCGCCCAAAGGAATACTGCTGTTCGGCCCGCCCGGCACAGGCAAGACAATGATAATGCGCGCGCTTGCCAACGAGCTTGACATCGGCTTTAGGTATGTGAAATGCTCCGAGCTTCTCTCAGAATGGTATGGCGAGTCTGAAAAGAATCTGTCCGAAGTATTCTCAATCGCGCGGAAAAAAGCGCCCTTCCTATTATTCTTCGATGAAATAGACTCAATTGGCAAGAAGCGCGACTCCTACACATCCGATGATGTCGCCCCGCGCGTGATGAGCGTGCTTCTGCAGGAGCTGGACGGGTTTGCCTCAAACCCCAAAAAACCGGTAATATTCGTGGGCGCGACCAATTTGCCCGACCAGCTCGACCCTGCGCTCATGCGCCCGGGCAGGTTTGACAAGATAATATATATGCATCTTCCGGATTTGGATGCGCGGAAAGCGATATTCAAGGTGCACTTAAGCAAGCTTCCTCACGATGAAACTATAGATTATGGCAAGCTTGCCTCAATCACCGAGCGCTATTCAGGCGCGGACATAAAGAACATCTGCACCGAATCCTCCAGGATTGCGGCGCGCGAGGCAATGACCAGCGGGGTGGTGGTGCAAATCACTGAAAAGCACATTCTTTCCCTTCTCAAAAGAATCAAACCATCAGTCACGCTTGACGCTGTTGAGAATTATAGCAAGTTCCGCATGGACTTCGAGCGCAGGAGCGACGCCCCTGAAAAGGCGCCTGACCAAAAGGGCGTGCGCTGGGACGATGTCGCAGGATTGGAAGGCGTACGCCAGGTTCTTTTGGAGGCAATCGAGCTTCCGCTCCTTCACGAGGACAAGATGAAGGAATATGACATCAAGCCAAGCAAGGGGTTATTGCTGTTCGGTCCGCCCGGGTGCGGCAAAACCATGATAGTGCGCGCTGCGGCAAATGAATTGAATGCGAATTTCCTGACGATTTCAGGCTCAGAACTCATGCAAAGCAAGGACAAGAGCCCGGCGACATTTGTGCGCGAGGTGTTCAACCGCGCCCGCGAATCCGCGCCAGCGCTTGTTTTTGTGGATGAAGTGGAAGCGCTTGCTCCCAGCCGAGACGAATACCGCGGCGGGATACTGACTGAGCTTTTGCAGGAGCTGGACGGAGTGCGCGAGCTGAAGAACGTGATGATTGTGGGCGCCACCAACAAGCCTTCCGCGCTTGACCCTGCAATACTGCGGCCTGGCAGGTTTGACAAGATATTATACATACCTCCGCCCGATGCTCCTGCGCGCACGCAAATAATCACTGCCAACCTGGCCAAATTCCTAAAAGGCGTGAATGTGAGCGCGCTTGCCTCGGCAACTGACGGGTTTTCCGGCGCAGACTTGGCCTCGATTTGCCAGGAAGTGAAGATGAGGCTGGTCCGAAGCGAGCTTCGCGGGAAGAAGGAGCCGATTACAACAGCGGCAGTGATGGAAGTCATAGGTTCGCGCCGCCCGTCCGTGACTCAGAAAGATTTGCGCGAATTCTTCAGCTTCATGCAGGAATACGGGGAGAGGAAGTAGATGGCTGCCTGGGCTCAAAACAACGCCGCATATTCCAAGCCATCTGAGGTTTGAACTCATATTCACACGTTTAACAACCAAAATTCGTCAGTCTAGTGATGGTTTATCATTGTATTGACGAAATCTAATATTTTTTTTATAAATATTTTTTTAAATAAATGGGTAGAATTTATAAGCGTAGCGCAAGACAGATGTACCGTCTCCCTATGAGGGGCGCTATCCTAGCGTCCGAGGGACAAGGAAAAGTACAGGGCAAAAAAATTCAATGTCGTCGAATGTTGCCAAGCAAGCTTGGCAATTCTCTGTCCGAAAGGAACGGAGTGATTTTGTAACATGCCCTGAAAGACGACATTTGAGGTGGAAACATGAAAGGAATAAACGTTAAGAAGATAGCGGCCTTTGCAGGCGCAGCTGTCCTCTTTGGCGCAGCAGCTGTGACTGCCGAGGTAATGTACGGCAACACGCAGCTCGTTGACCAGAATGGACAGCCGCCGGTGAAGATATACGTCGGCAGCAAGGCGGCAGTCTCTGACGGTGTGGCAGCAGCCAACATCGCAGCAAAGATTGCAAACGAGGCCTACAAGAGCTCGACTCTTACCGCCTCGACCGCAGGCACTGCAACATGCGAAGTCGGCACCGGAGTATCCGGCGCAGGATCTTGCTCCATAGTAGAGACGAGCAAGAAGGTGACTTTGATGGTGGACGTTCCAGGCACAATTGCAGGAACATATACCTTCAAGACGCTCATCACCGACTCGATTGACAGATCGCTTGCAAACAGGATTTCAACATCAGCTGACGACATTTGGGACAGCACCAACACGTCCAACGATGTCAGCAGCTACACGTCTCCTTTGAGACTTGCCAACCCGGCGAACTCGCAGCTCCTTTACAGGATAGGCGCAACTCAGTTCACTGGCTTTGTTGACTATGCTGTGACTGACAACCAGGCAGCTTCAACGACATACGTTGAGGAGCAAAGCTTCTGGATTGGCAGCGGAGACAAGAGCGTTGCATATGACTCGGAGTTCAAGGACATCGCACTCAACCAGTACAACGCAATGGCATACAGCGTTAAGTTCACTGGCAATGAGTTCGGCATCCCGCTCTGCACAGGCAACCTCGACTCAAACGACAGCAATCTCTGGCGAAGCTGCGCAGGTGACAATGATAAAACCCAAAACCACCGTGTACTGATAAAGTTCATGGGTAGCGAATGGGTAATCAGCGCCATGACTGCCCCGTCTACAAACTTGCAAAGCGCCACCGCAGTAATGAAAGGCGGCGAGGTCAAGCTTGCCAAGGAGGCAAAATACGGAATTGTCAACGTCGGAGGACAGCTCGACGCTGGCGCCTTCAAGGTGCGCCTATCGGACATTTCGGTTGCAACGGGTTCAGGCAATGAACACCCTGCAATCATAGACGTCCTCGATGCAAATGAGGGAGTTGTGGGCCAGATCCAGGTATCTCCTGGCACGACCTTCACTTTCACTCAGAGTGGAACTAGCAACAGCGTGAAGATTCACGTGTACAAGACTGCGCCTGGTTTCACCCTCAATGCAAAGTGGGCCGAAATGGCAATCTTCACCGACGAGATAATCCTCAAGGACAGCACGGACGGCAGCAGGTACAACCTGGTGTCCTCGACCAACGTGGACAAGAACTTCAAGGTAGGCCTCCTGTGGAAGAACAGGGACTATGTCACCGGCGGCTCTGGCGCAAACAACGACAAGCCAGACACTCTCCGCGAGATGATTATCTACAATGTTGACGGCTTCACAGGCACCAAGGTCCAAGCTGGGGATGTGCAGAACTTCCTGAAGAGCACCCCGACCTTCAAGGTCACCTACAGCGGAGTCGACCTCACTGACGATGACTACTCAACGCTGAGCATAGATGCTCCTTCCTCGAGCACCAAGTTCAGGGTAGCCAGCACGGCAGGCAGCAGTGCCACATGTGGCGCATCGGACTTCTACTGGACCTCCAAGCTTATTCGCGTGAAGGCAGCGGACAACCTCTTCGGAGGCACCAACAACCTTCTCGGAGACAGCCTTGTCCAGGAAATCCTGTTCGACCCGCACGTGGTCAACGCTTCCAACGCATCAGTGCCAAGCGGAGTTCAGCAATGGGGTGCCACTTACATCAACAACACCCAAATGCTGTTCTGGAAGGTTCCGAGCGAAGACTGCTACAAGTGGAATGTGTACACCCCAACTACACTGGGACTCACCAACACATCCACTGGTCTTGCAATTACCAGCCTCGTGAGGTACGACACAGCTGGTGACAACAGTGCAGCACCCGGCGGTATCTACTTTACCAACGCTTCCTTTGGATACGTCCCATCCGGCTTTGACGGAATGATCGTGCTCCAAGAGGACGCTGGCAGGAAGAACACCACCAGCAACACTGCAGTGAACATTGGCGTGCCTTACAACCTGACTGCGTCCAACGACAACGTCAGGTTCAAGGCGGACACCTCGTCCACCCAATACGTGCACTACCGCGGCGTCTTTGACGTCACCTTCGCATCTAAGGACATTCCTTATGTGACTGAGCGTGGCAGCAAAGCAACGTCAATCTCCACCACAAGCGCGTCCATCCGCGTTGCCAAGAGAGTCGGAATGCCGACTTTCCAGTTCGCATACGCAGACACCACACAGGCATCCACCGCAAACGAGTACATACTCGGCGTGGGGGAGAGCAAGGTGTTCAACGGCGTGACTGTCAAGGTGTCGAAAATTGACGCAACAACCGGCAGCTGCAACGTTGTGGGATCAGGACAGACCCCGGCATGCACAGTGACTGGCGGCGTATCTGGGATTATCATGCCCAACAACGCAGCATCAGTGGAAGTGACCGAGCCGTACAAGCTCTCGTCCAACCTCGTGATGACTGACGCTGACAGCGGAACTGCAAGCATTGCAATCCTTGTAGGAGGACCAGTGGTCAACACCATGACCGCGGACGCCATCAAGGACGCATCCATTGACTTCAACACAGAGACAGTTGTGGTCAAGGAAATCGGCAACAAGGTCGTAGTCGCGGGCAAGTCTGCCGCAGACACGACTGCAGCGGCCGAGCAGTTCATTGCCGGCATAAAGAGGCAGTAAAGGCAAACCCTACGGGAAGGTGCGAAAGCATCTTCCTCCCCTTTTTTCTTTTTATCCGACGCGGCCCGCAAGGGCCGCGTTTTGGTATTTTTTTTATCAACCCCTAATCGGCAGTCTGCGCGATTGCAAACGCGCGAGCCGGATTCATTTTCTCAGAGGGGCGGCCGCGCAAGCCCGGAAAAATCTGTAACCTATTTAAATACTCTTAAGCACATAACAGACTCGCAGTAATCCAGGCGACAGGTTTCGGGGGTTTTAGGATGAGATTGTCAATATTATTTGTATTTTCGGTTTTGGCTTGCATGGCATACGCCGCGGAATTCCAAGTCGCGCCCTATCTTTATTCAGGCGAAGCCAATCTCTCAGTGAACGCCACCAGTTTCCAGTACAACGGCGCCCTCGCCAAAATCTACAAGATAAACGGCGAGGAAGCGATGATTTCGCTTGACGGCGCCCTGGTTACCGACAAGCCGCAGATGAGCGCAATGCTCACCAATTACTACTCAAGCCAGTTCTACCCATCCCAGGCCGAACTGTCGGAAATCGCGTCGCAGGCAAAGGCATTCAACGACAGCAGGAACGCCCTGGTCACGATAGGGGTCATGCAATATCCGGCTGAGAAGACCTGCATGGGCCAAGGCACCTATCTCGCTTACAAGCCATGCAATGACTTGCTTTCCTGCACCCAGACCGCCTCTTTGGTCTGCACAATTTCCGGCGCAGACGGCTGCACCGTAGACCTCCTGGCAATCCACATTCTCGCATACTCGAAAGGGATAAACCAGCTCAACGCGGCGTATGCGAAATTCAGTTCAGCCTATGGTTCGTTCTCAGCAAGCAATATCGCAAGCTCGCTTGATTCAATGGATGCGGCGTTCGACGACATGAAAGCCGCCGCAAACAACGTCTCGGCATCCAAGCTCCGCCAGCCTAACAGGATACCCTGCAATTCAGGCTGCACCCCGGCTCACCCGGAAAACTGCTGCCTGGGCGTTTGCCCCGAGGCGCGCTTTGACACTGCGGCAATAACCTCGGGCAAGGAGAAAATCGCCGCCCTTCGCGCCAAAACGCAGCCTATCGCCTCTCTTGACATGGTGATTGAGAAAGTGGCGATTTCCACGCAGGACCGCCTCAAATACCGCGAGGGCGAGGAGAAGGCGAAAATTTTCCAGCCCCGCTTCACCTCGGCGACCGCAAAATTCGCCGGACTGAAGGCGCAGGCCGTCGAAGCAAAGGCGCTGGTGGCTGATTCGCAATTCGTTTCGGCAGCGGGCGACTTCATCAACAAGGGCGACGTGCTCGAGCAGAAGGTATTGTCAAGGCAATTCGACGGCTTTGACGCCGCTCTTTCAGGCTACGAATCATCCGGCGCAAAACTGCAGTCGATGATAAACAATTCAACTGTCTCGTATTACAAGGCAGTGGACGCGCAGGACGACGCAGGCGACGCAATCTTGCAGGCGCAGTGGAGGGTGAGCCGCCTCTCAAAGCAATCAGTGGACTCCTACAACCTGCTTGCTGAAAAGAAGAATAAGCTGGACGCGGAATTCGCTCCGCCAAAAACTTCAACGGAATACTCGGCGCTTTCAGCCAAATACCAAAACGTCACGCTCGGGGCGAAAACATTCGTGGCAGCCTCAAAAGGCGCGCAGGAGTCTGTCTTCGGCGCCGGCAACGCGTTCTCGCGCGCCTCGGTCGACGCTGCAATGGGGCTGGTCAGCAGCATGGTGCCTGTCTCGTTCAAGACGCGCCAGAGCTTTGCGCAGTTCGTCCCGCCGCTCCTGGTTGGCGCAATCGACCTCATAATCCTCTTTGCCGCGATTGCAATATTCGCCTATGTGTTCCTCCACTTCAGGCGCTTCTTCCACAGCAAGATTGCGGTTTCGGGATGGGTGCTGACCCTTCTGGGCTTCATGTTCATCCTGATAATCGGCTCGGTCGGATTTTATTCAATAGTGATTTCAACCGAGCGCTTCACCTCATTCACCGAATTCATGGACACTGTGCAGGGGGCGAAATCAGTCGCGCTTATTGTGGATGAGAAAGGCGCCTCAACCGAAGGGATAGCCGGCATGCGCGCGTGCGCCGAGCAGATAGAAGCAAAGATGCGATTGCAGGGCAAGACAACGATGAAATATTACATAGGCAGCACGGCATGCACCTCCATCCTGCAGAAGGGCGCTGGCAACGGGACAGGCAATGTGATCGGAAACGGCACGGCCAAGCTGCAATTCGACACAAAGACCGGCCTTTTGCCAAGCGCCTGCCTTGACTCGATTCCAGACGTGCCGATATTCGACCTGCAGTTCTCAAGCGAGAACAAGATTCCCACATTCACGACCGTGGTGACCAAACAGGCGCTGATTAGCGGCAACGGGGACTATTACAGCAAGAAGCCGATGTGCGACATAGCAAACGTGCTTGATTAAAGGGTGTGGATATGGCTGGCATTGTCAAAGGTGAAAAGAAGAACGGCTCAGGAAGCTTCAGGCTCTCGGAAGGCGGCAAGCAGGCGCTTTTCGCGGCGCTTGTGGCAATCGCGCTTTTGCTTGCAGCCTATGCCGTTTTCCTGATGCCTGCCTCAGATCCGCGATCGGAAGACGGGAGCGAATTCTATTTCCTCCTGAGGGACTCCCCCACTGTGGGCATGCTCTATGACGCACGGGAAGTGACAAGCGGGCAGGCGCAGTCAATCTACCAGTGCGGGGTGGAAATGATAAGCAAGGGAAGGTTTGCCGGCAAATCCCTCCTCATCGTGGCATGCGACTCGACAGGCTGCGAATCAATGTCAACCAGCACGAACGGCAGCAACAGGATGACTTTTGAGCAGGCTGGGAAGGAAATGACCGCGATGCCATATGTTTTGATAAAGCCAGGGGAAAGCGGATATGCATTTTACAAGCGCCACATGGAAATCTCAATCGGGAAAAATGTCACTGGCAATATAAATTGCGACATCTCCGCAACAGAATCCCAGTAATTCCGGGATGGCGCATTGGCAATACCATGCCTGCGCCAAGGCAATGCCAGAATGGCGCGCATGGCGCCTGCTTTTTCTCCCCTCATCGGCTGCAAACCGTTTTATTTCTTTATCTCCCTTCTTTCCAGCATGGACATTGAGAAAAAGCTGGAGCTTGTTTCGCGCCCGCCGGTTGCCGAAGTGGTGACTCGCGAGGAGCTAAAGTCGCTTTTCGAAACCAATTCGCACCCCACACATTACATAGGGTTTGAAATCTCAGGAAAAGTCCATCTCGGCTCGGGGCTCCTGACTTCTCTTCTCCTGAAGGATTTCATCTCTGCGGGGGTGAAGCCGACAATATTCCTTGCAGATTACCACGCCTGGATAAATGGGAAGCTTGGCGGGGATTTGGAAAAAATACAATCAGTTGCGCGCGGCTACTTCAAGTCAGCGTTCATCTCGCTTGGGCTGACTGAAGACAAGGTGAAATACGTGCTGGCATCAGAAATGTACGACAAGGACTACTGGCGCGAGGTATTGCGCATCAGCAAGGACACCACGATGCAGAGAATGCTCCGATGCACAACGATAATGGGAAGGACTCAAAAAGATGCCCTCGACTGCGCCACAGTCCTTTACCCTGCCATGCAGGCAGCTGACATTTTCATGCTTGGGCCAGACATTGCGCATGCAGGCACAGACCAGCGGAAAGTTCACATGCTGGCGCGCGAAATAGGCGAAAAGCACAACAAGAAGAAATTCGTCGCTCTCCACCACTCGCTTCTGATGGGGCTTCTGGGCCCGCAGAAAATGGGATTCGAGGAGAATGCGGCTGACGACACTGCGATTTCCTCGAAAATGAGCAAAAGCAAGCCAGATTCATGCATTTTCATACATGACTCGGAGGCTGAAATCGCGCGCAAGGTGAAATCCGCCTACTGCCCTGAGAAAACAGTGGAAAACAACCCTGTCCTTGAGATGTGCAGGCATTTCATAATGAGGAATGGCTCTCCTCTGAGCATTTCACGCCCTGCAAAATTCGGCGGGGACGCGGAATTTGCAACTTATTCCGAGCTTGAGCTTGCCTACAAGGAAGGGAAGCTGCACCCAATGGACCTCAAAAACGCAACTACTGCCTCTCTTTGCGGCATTTTGGAGCCCTCGCGCAAATATTTCGAGGCGCACAAGGAACTGTTGCTGCAAATTTGATTCCGCTTCTCCCAGGCGATGAGCCAGGGGGCTTATTTATAGCCTTTTTCCCCGAATTCATTCAGTGGGAAAAATGGATACTCGTCACCTTGCGCTTTCAATCCTGTTATTCAGCCTGCTGCTTTCCTCCATTTCATCTGCCGCCTGCCCGACCGCGCACAGGCAAGTGAAGCTTGCAGCAGTGATTGGCGAGGAAACAGGCGGCATCTTCACTCTTTTAGTGGATGTAAAGCCTGGCAATGGCACAATCTACACCTCGATAAACCCGCTCATAGGGGTTGCAACGCAGGAATCCGAGCAGATGGCTGTCTCCTACGCATTCAACAGCACAGGCATCAATCAAAGCGAGTGCGACGTGTTTTTCAGCATGTTTGGCGATTTTGGGGGCAACAGGGTGGACGGGCCCTCGGCTGGCGCTGCAATGGCGCTCGCCACCCGCTCCGCGCTTCTGGGGACGCCCTTCAGGCAGGACGTGGTGGTCACAGGGACGATTTCGCCTGACGGAAAAGTTGGAGCAGTGGGGGGCATTATCGAGAAATCGACCGCGGCGTCAGACAGCGGCGCGCGCTACATACTGGTCCCAAGCCTGCAGATTTACGAGTCATTCCTGCTCTCCACGCTTTCAGCCAATGGCGATTTTTCCGCGGTCGAAGTGCAGAATATCCCAGCCGCAGAGCGCGTGCTAACTTCATCCCAGTCAGAAAAGTTCTCGTTGAATTTCTCTCCGCAAAGCAAGCCCATCCCGTCCTCACTTGAGGAATTGAAATACGATTCGGACACTGGCAGGTTCTCAATCGTTGCCTCGCACATGGTGGATGCTCTCGAGTCCACCAAGGACGCGTTGT
>JAPLWY010000097.1 GCA_026396355.1 Microcaldota archaeon | reverse complement strand
AAGGGCGTAACGAGCCTCCCACTGTCCCTAGCTGGAACCTGGTGAACTTACTACTCTGTGAGTATGCAGAGGACTTCTAGGGGGAAACGAAGACCCCATGGAGCTTTACTATAGCCTGATCTTGTGATACGAGGGTTGCTGCGGAGCGTAAATGGGAGCCGTTATGTTGTGCCTTCCGGGGTACAAATAGGCGACATTGTAACACCATTCAGCAATTCTTGTATTACTAACCGCAAGGGACAGGGTCAGGTGGATAGTTTGGCTGGGGCGGTACGCCCTCGATAAGGAAACAAGGGCGCCCAATGTTCAGCTTAGGCGGGTCAGAAATCCGCCGGTAAGGGTTAAAGACAAATGCTGGACTGACTGTATTCTTAAAAGCGTGGAATGCAGAGACGAAAGTCGGGCTTAACGAACCTTGGCACCTTCTTAGTGAGGGTCCAAGCTGTCAGACAAGCTACCCTGGGGGTAACAGGCTCGTCGCGGGCGAGAGTTGGATACAAATCCATATTTTCTATTGCGCGAGTCTTACTCAATATAATTTCCCTAAAGTACTCTGCCTAAACCGTTGAAGCCAGGGGCACCCATGCTCTTTTGATTAAGCACCAAAAGGAAATGGGCTTTGGCCGAGGTTTGGCATTGAGAAACACTCTTTCCAGTCGTCGATGTCTGGAAAAAGTAAAGGGATACTGCGTAAGACTTGCGCGTTTTGGTGATTTGTATTTACTCAAATACACATCGACCCCGCGGTTTGGTACATCGCTGTCGGCTTAGGTCATCCTGGCGGTGCAGGAGCCGCCAAAGGTTGGGTTGTTCATCCATTAAAGACCTACATGAGCTGGGTTCAGAACGTCGCGAGACAGTTCGGTAGTATCTCCTAGGAGTGTAACCACTTGAGAGGAAGTACCCATGAGTACGAGAGGAACTTGGGTCCGGCGCCTCTGGTCTACCTGTTGTGTAAAGCATCGCAGGGCAGCTACGCGCTATTGGATAAGACCTGAAAGCATCTAAGGTCGAAGTCAATCTCAAAACTAGGTGGTGTAGGCGGTCATAGCAGATGACTTTGATAGAGCGAGGGTGTAAGTGCTTAGCTTACGCGAGGCATTCAGCCTGTCGCTACTAAAGCCGTTTTAACATATTAAAGTAGGAACTCACTGAGTTTCAGTCGCTCTCTTCTACAACTGAATTTTATTTTCCTTAGCGCAAGCGCTGCAGGGGGAATTGTGTCGGAAGTAGCAGAAAAGAAACAAATGGCTAGCGAAAGCCAGGCTCATTGCTGGCGGTTCACGACTTCAAGCACAAAAAGCGTTATGTTCGGCACGTCTTCCCTGCCGGCCATCCTCGCAATCTTTTGGGAGTTGTTGTCCCAGGCGATGTAGATTAGCTCGAATGAGGATTTGACGCCATTGTGGAGGATGATATCCAGCTCACGGGGGCCGATTTCAGTCAGCAGCCTGTCGTTCTTGTCATATACTTCAATGTCCTTGTTGATTGCCGAGGCAGGCATTGAAAGCAGGACGTTGACATATACGGAGTCTGCATTCCGCCCGCGCAGGCGCTTTTGATACGCCTCAACCACCTTTTGCGCAGTCAGGGCATCCACATTGTAATTGATGATTGTGTCTTTCACTTGCTCGGTTTGGGCTGGCGCCTTGTTTTTTTGCGAAAATAGGGGGTTGTTAAACGCGCTGAAAGCGAGTGCTGATGTCACAATTATCGAACCGGCAAGCAGTTTTTTTCCGGAGAAATGCCTGTGGGCAGTGAATACCTTGTTTGGCTTTGATTCTGATTCCTTGAAGCCGCTAGATACGAGCTTTGTCTTGGAAGTCATCCCAACACCCCGCTAACAGGTGCTTTACTGTTGGAATGGAATTTAAAGGGATGTCTCTTCTTCTTTGCTTCTCTGCTTTCGCCTCTCTTCAACCTTCTTGGAAACATTTTCGTATGATGAGGCATACCACTCTTGGTTTGCTTTCTTTTCGGCAATGATTGTGGACAGTTTGGACTCGCCTGTTTTTTCATTATAGACTGCCTTTGAGAAGTCCTCAGGGCTTTTGAACTGCGCAAATGGGTCTGCCGCCTTGCCCTGCTCAACGCGGCGGTTCTTCAGGTAAGGCAGCCTGTACATGGTTTGGGAAATCGCATACAGTGCTTTTTCCTGGTCTGCAGAAATATTGCCGCTTGCCATGTCCAAGTCAGTAAGCCAGCCACGGCTTTTCATATAGCTGATTGCCTCTTGCACATCCTGCGTGGCCTGCTCGCGGGACAGGTTGCGCCCGCCATATTCGTTCCTTGACTTGTTAAGGTTGTTCCAGGATATTATGTTGTCTATTGTCGATGAGTAGATTGATTGCATCTGGTTGTCAAGCGTGCGCCGCTGCTCGAGCTTTTGGACTGCGAATGGGTCGATTTTGATGGGTTCGGGCTTCATTTCCGGGAGATCGCCTTCGCGCAGCTTGCTGTCGGTTCCTTTGAGCTTGTCATATTCAGGCTGGTTTTCAGGCAGCTGTCTTGGGCTTGGCTTGGGCCCAATTCTTTGCATATCCGGGATATCATTTAAGATCGGGATGGAGATGCTGCCTTGGAATAACATATTCGATGACTTCCGGACTGCCGGAAGCGAGCCGCCAATGTCCACGCCTGCGCCGGTTTTGAGATAGGAAATGATTTCAGAGTACTCGGGGCTTTCGTTGACTATTTGCTTAAGGGTGTCAAGCTTCGGGTTTGACTGGTACGGCGCCGCCAGCGCCCAGCTCTCTTTGCTGGTTTTTAGCTGCGTGTCCAGGCATTCGTTTGAGGTGGCATAGAGGATGCGCTCGGTTTTCAAGAACGCATCAACATAAGCATTCAATTTGTCAATGGTAGTGTGCCCAACTTCAGTTGGGGATTTGGAATATCGGAATTCGACATTGTCATCAATTATGACTGTCTTATTGCCGCCCTTATCGTTATCTTCAATTGCTTTCTTATGCGCTTCCTGGGCTTTTTTCATGTCCTCGAGAGCCATGTCAAACTTGGACAGGAAGTTCGCCTGGAGGTTCTTGCCGAAAAGCGCGCCGGAATAGTTCCGCTGGTGCGCAAGGTCGTTCATGACCTGCACGGTGGATATTTTGAATTCGTCGCGGGCGTAGTTTGCTTCGGATTGGGATTTGTTATATGCCCGTTGTGCCGTCTCTTGCGAGGGGGAAATCGTGGACCCGTCTCTGTTTTCATCGTTGGCGATTTTGAGATTTATTTTGGATACGTTGGCAGCTTCGAGCTTAGCCAAATAATTGTTGGCTGAATCCATTGAGGCAATCATATGGTCCTTTGTCTCCTGGTTCAGCTTCTTAGGAATGAATAGCGCATCGGACATCTGTTTGGAGATTTGCCTAAGAACATCTGTTGCAAGCAGCCTGTCGGCGGTTGCCAGGAGGCTGAACACTTTTTCGTTAACGCCGCCCAGTTCAGTACTTGAACTGAGCAGCTGCGAGCGCTGGCTGAAATAGTCCATCCGGTCGAGTGCATCGGTCTTGATGCCCTCGTTCGCATTCAAAAGAACGCGTGAAAACTTCCTGCCTGTTGAGACTGCCCTAAAGTCGTTATACGCATCTGCAAGAATTTGCGAAGCATCGATGCCTGTGGCGGGCGACTTTATTGGTGGCGGTTTTTCAAACGATGAACTGAACGCCTTTGCCTGTTCGAGTGAATAAATTTTGTTTTGAGTCTCCGCATAATCGAACGACTTCTCGTTGAGGCTGGACAGCTGCCCGGTCAGCTTTGTTATTTCCCTGTCTATGTCCTCCGCGCTCATTCCTTCCTTGATAGTGCTGGCAATCGTCGCAAGCGTGCCGGACAATGACAGGTTAAGCACCATCTCCTTCGCGGTCCTTGCTTCCTGCTCGTATTGGACATAGGAGCTGAATTTCGCCTGCTCATACATCAGGTCCGCGGTGCGGCTGCTTTGCCCGAGGCCGATCTTCCGAGTAAGGTCGATCATGTTGGACAGGCACTGCGTCTGGTATTTGAGGCCTTGTATGATTGACTCGTTCGCATTGTAAATATCGAGCCGGTCGATATTCTTATCGGCTTTCAGAAGCTGGCGCTTCACTTCCCCAAGCTCCGCGGATAGCTTGGGTTTGGACAGATCAAGAGAGCTGACGAATACTGTTATTATTTCTTTCTTGGCAAGAGCCTGAAGCGCGGACAGCATTTGGTCGCGCTGGCCCTTGGTCAGACCGGCCCAGCTTTGTTCATCAAGATTGCCGATCAGGGTGTGCAAGTCAAGGTCTGATTGTGTTAGGTATTCATTGTAGCGGGCCGAGATCTCCCTGGTTGTAGTTTCCTTGGCGTAGCGCATCCGCTCATAGTTGTTCTTGATGCTTAGCTGCTTGGCAACCGCCAGTATGTTTTCTTTCTGCAGTCGCAGTTCGTTCAGATATTTCTTATCCGAGATATTGGCGGCAATGCCGAAAGAATCTATCTTGAAGAATGCGACTGACGTGACAAGCCCTTCCAATTTGTTGTTTTGGTCGGCGATGAATTTGCCCAGTATGCGCGCGTTGTTGTTCCCGGTTTTGACGCCCTGCTCGATCTTTTTGTTCAGCTCGGTTGCGTCCATGAATCTCCCGGCCTGGTCATAGAAGCTGGTGCTGTTCCCCCATATCGCCACTTTTAGCGTTTCTGATCCGATGTTGACCGTGTAGCCGTTTGCCACCTGGTCGGTTGGCTTTTTCCTGAGCAGGACGTCTGCCCTCGCCCCGACGGTCTCAAATAACGGGGAGACGAGGTTTGAGATTGGGCCGATTGGGAGCCCCGCACCTGTATTGGAATCTTTGTCGAAGAAGCTTATGACGCCGCCGGTCGTTACCCCGTATGCCTTTATGTTTCCGAGCTTGATGTTGTTGAGTTTTTCAATCGGGCTTATGCCACCGCGCAATCCCTCCATACCTTTCAATCCCTTGATGTTGGAAAACGACCCTAAGCCGGCGGTATAGGTTGAAAGCGCGGACAGTATGGCGTATATCCTCATCATGGACCGTACGCTCTCCTAAAGCCTTTCGTTGGAGCATTCGGGTTTGCTGCCGCGTATTGATCTTTACTCGTTAAGGACAGCTTGAAATACTTGATTACGTGGAAAAGTGCGAATAGGTCGCTTGCGCTCATCAGTGAAGTAACATTGGCAGAGCCGGAGGTAACCGCCTGCTTTTGGGGGACTACGGGTTGTTTGCTGTCAGATTGCTTTGGTGCATCCGCGTTAACTTTCTGGGGTGTTTGTTTTGAATCACCAATCACGAGCTTGCCCGTGAGTGTCGGCTCGGCGGGGGCGTTACTGGCAAATTTGGGTTTAGCCATATTTTCAGGCTTCATTGCTTCCGTCCTCGCTGCTTTTTCCCCTTTCTTGAGATCTTGTTTTGTGAATATTGGCTGCTGTGCCATTGTTTTTTCAATGGCTGCGGCTGTTTTGGAATCCATCCAAGGCATCAGTTGCAGCGCCATGGCGTTGGCCTTTTCCGTTTCCGAGAAATTCTTTCCGACCCTGTCCTTGTTTTCGCGCTTGAACTCCCTGGCGGCTTTTGCGCCGGCAATTCTCGTTTTTATGTTATCGAGCATTGTTGGGGCTTTCGCCATATTTACCGGTTTCATTGCTTCCGTTCTCGCATCTTTTTCCCCTTTCTTGAGATCTTGTTTTGTGAAAATCTTGCCCGTGCCTGTGCCGTCATCTTTTCCGACCTTGCCCCTGTTTTCGCGTTTGAAAACCCTGGCGGCTTTTGCGCCGGCAACGCCCTTTCTTGTCAGCGTGACCGCGCCCTGAACGCCCTTGCCTGCCACTTTGCCAAGCGCCCCGAACAGGTTCCAGTCAGGGCCTTTCATGGCTTCCTTTCTCGCGTTCTGCTTCAACTCCTTGAGCTGTGCTTTTGTGATGGGCTGCGACATTGTCTTTGCGAGGACTTTGGCGCTCTTATCATCAAATCCCATTGTTTTCAGTACTGCGGTATTGAGCCCGTCCACTTTGAGCTGGTCCGCCTTGCCGAGAGGAGGCTTATCGACGGCGCCTTTGTTGGCCTTTTCAACTTTTTTAGCGGCTATCCCCCCCTTCACGGCTTTTACGACTTTGCCGGCAGAGCTGACCGCTGACGAAAGCGCATATCTATAGGTAAGCGCGTCGAAGCTCATGTTCTGGGATTTCATTGTGTATTGCTTGCCCCTGCCCATGCGCGAGGAGGAAAAATCGAAAAAGCCAAACGGGTTCTTGCCGACTGCGAAGCTTGCGCCCACCAGCAGGCCGAAAATGAGCATTAAAGGCCAGCAAAGCCCTTCGAAAGTGCGTATTTGCTTTTTGCAAAGGTAAAGCTCGTTGTGGGAGGGAAGACGGTTGGTGTAGTTATCCAGGGGTGTTGATGGCATGGTTACGCTGCATGGCAGGATATCGTGATTTATCGTATAATCGTCAAGCCCGGTATTGTTAAGGCACATCCACCTTGTTGCCGGATCAGGATCATTGGTTGAGTTGGCAAAAGGGCAGAAGATGAACCGGTAGTCTATGCAGCCCACATAGTCTGACTCGTACTCGAATTTCGCAGAAGGGGTGGTCCCTGCCCCGTGGTCGTTCACTACGCCATAGCAGACTTTCACGTTTGTCATGTTGGACAGATTTAGCATGTAGACAAGCGCCCCTGGCATCGAGGTTTTCCTGAAAGACGGCGACAGCTCATAGACCAGCACTTCCGCCATCGAGGGGGCATTGTTGGTGCTCGGAGTAATCAGCACATCCATATAGGATGGAACAGGGTTGGCGGGACAGAGGTTGCTCTGGTTGCCCTCGGCAAATGCCACTGGGGCGAAAATAGAGGCTATAAAGAGCGCGAAGAGCACAAGCGCCCTGCACGAGGTTGCAGTCGATTTGCTTTTGGCTTATCGGAATATTGATGCCACAATATTTAAGAGAGTCTGTATTCGGAACCCTGCCGCAATCTATCCCCTCCTCCGCCCTTGTCGGGTATTGCAGGAATTCGGACTGCTGCTTTGCGCCCTTGCGCGCCAAGAACGTGTATATCAGGCTTATGTTGCTTCCTTCTGGCTGGTTCATGAGACAGCATTTGTCGCGCGCAGGCAGGCCGGCAATCATTTCCCAGTCCAAATCGGTGACATTGACCAGGGGCATGGTATTGCCGTATGGAAGAGCGTCGGTCATCTCTATCCTGCAAAATGAGGTATCGGCGCTTTCGGAGCAGTATTGGCATGCTGCCGCATCCAGGCAGTTTGAGGGGCACTTGTAATGCCTGTAGTCAGTCACCCCGGATGGCATGTTGCAGAGGTAGCCGCCATTGCAGTAAAGCTGCGGGATTGTTTCATTGTTCTGCGCGCTTGGGTCGCAAAGCCGGGTCAGATAGTCGTTTTGGGTGCAGGGCGTGCAATCGCAGGCGCTGTCTCCCCCGTAGAGCTTCTGCCCGTAAGTGTATTGCACCAGCCCGATGACTTTCTTGGAGTATCGCTGGACCGAGCAGAAGGCGGCAGATTTGCCCGAGGTTGTGTCGAGCGCGCCTTCCGCGATATTGGGGTCGAGCCCGTAATTCACTGTGGCGTACCTATAAGCGGTTGGGTCCCCGCCATGGTATAACAGCTGCACCTGAGTCGGACCGTAGCCTTTGCCGCTTTCCGTCATCCAGTTGTCATAGATTATTCCAATCATCCCGGCATCTACCATGTCGCCGGTGCGGTTGAACAGGTAATCCAGGAAATAGTTGTAGGTTGGCGAATTGGCCGGGCTGGAATCGTCCCTGCATTCGCTGCCTGCTGGGAAGTGGAATTTCCAGATGAGCGAGGGCTTGGAGAAATTGCCGGAGAGAGCGCGGGTGTTTCGGCTCCCAGCTTTGCATGAACAGGTCAATGTTATCAGGATATGTTTCCGGCTTTCCATTGTACACATGGTAAGCGTATTGCTGCTGCTTGTCGTAGAAGAACCTGTGCAGGCTGCCGCGCAAGGCGCTGTCCCGGACCATCAGGTCGGTCCCAATGAGCTCTTCAAGCGTCGCATCCTTGTCTATTTCAACCGCCACAAGCGGCGGATGCGCGCACGTATATTTGAGGAGAAGCGCGCGGGTGATTATGGCGGATTTGCCGTCGAGAAGAAGTCCCGGGTTGTCGCTCGAAGCCAAGCCGAGTTCGTCAACTACCGCGCGGGTTATCGCCTTGTCGTCTTGCAGTATGGAACCGTAAGTTTCAGAAGTGCTGGCCAGCATGCTGGTGTTGCCAACCACATAAATTATCGCGCCGTCCGCCGAATATGCGGTGCAGATTTCGGTCGGGGAATAACTGTTGGCATAAACGGGATAACGCCCCTCGACGCAGTAGTGGCGAGTGGACGGGCAATCCCCTTCTGTATCGCAAGAGCCCCAGCAGTCGCTATATGAATTTGACCAGACGCCGAAGTAGCGACAGCACTCCCTGCTAGAACCATGGTTGTATTGGGACCCTAAGACCGGCGCAAGCGAAGACTGGGAAGGTATGACGTCCAGGATAGGCATTACGTTTGACTTCAGGTAAGACTGCAGCTTTTCCCTAAGGTATGGCGCAGAGGGGTTGGGAAGCTGGGAGTTTGACCACCAGCCCGTCCCGCTTTGCCACTCATCATTGCATGTATAGTATGAACTGGCTGCTTCAAAAACCCCATTAGCGCTGTATTTGCCCCGGCCTATGTTGCCATCGATATAGTATCCGTCCTTATTTTTCTGCACTTGCGATGCGGAGGCGGACTGGATTGAACGATTGACGCCTGCCTCGATGGTTGCGCCAGGGTAGCTGTTATAAAGCCCATTGGCTCCTGTCGAATAATCGATTGTCCCGCTGGAAAGCGGAGTTGCATTATAGTCGTATGTCCCTCTGAACTCATAGCAAGCCAACGGCGCTGAAATTCCCTGCCCCTGCTTTGCATAGCCATATGGCTCGTCAGCCCCCCAGCCCACTTTTTGGACCGCGAGCGTGGAATAGGTGCAGGCTTCGCACCAGCCAAGCTCGGTCATGTTCATGTATGGGCGTTTGGAAGGGCTGGCAACATCGCAGTTCCCCCAGTTTCCCGGCGGGGAGTTGGTGTGGAAGTCAATTGCGAATACTTTGTATTGCGATGGCCCGGCCGTGTTTTTCAAACAACTGTGGGCAGGGCAAGAGCCTGAGACAGATGGGTAGAGGAAAATGCCGTCATAACCATAGTTGCAGTCATCGGAATAGGTGCAGAGGGACTGGGTTTCGCCATGATCTATCCCGCATTGGTCGAAAAATCCGTAAGATGGCCCGACAGGCACAAAATAAGCGAGATTATTCTCATCGCCGTCTGTGCTGAAAATCTCACCATGTGTCAGCAGGGCATAGGTTCCACCGGAGTCAAAGTATCCCGATGTTGGCTCGGATTTGGCTGCAAAGCCATTTATCTGGTCAGGGGTAAAACCGCTGCTGCAGTCAAGATATGGCATTGTTTTGCCGTCTTTAAGAGTGACGCAGCCCGATTCATGCGTGCTGCCATCCACCATGTTGATAAGCGAGCGATGGTAGTTTGACTGGTCGCAGAAGCCGGACATGCAGTCAGCGCTGCTTATGCATTCATAGGGAAGAGTATTGTCGGGATTTGCGCCTGCCTCGTGTACGAATTGGTAGAAAAGGCCCACATCATAATATTTGAAGTCAAGATCAACAGCCACTGTGCGGTGGTTGGTGTAATAGGCATTGAGGTTCAAGTCGTCGCTGAGGGCATCGCCCATATTGGGCGGTGCGCCAGTGACGGGATCGCGGACATTCGCCATCCATGGCCCGCCCCACCCTTCGTTTGTGTAGCCGCCATACCAATCATTGCAAGCCCAGTGACTGCAGCCATGCTCATTATTGCAGTACCAGCCATTATAAGACATATAATCTGATGGCGTTATTGACCTGTAGATGCACACCTGCCCGCTATCGTCTGGAGCGCGTATGCCCGCAGTGTCCAGCCAGTAGTCTGCCACAAGCTTTTCATGGAACCTCCCGCTTGCATCAAGGAAAGGGAACTGCACGTTCGAGTTGGTGCATGTGTTCGCCGGAACCGGGTCGCATTCCGCCTTGCAACCGTCAAATGTATCGTAGGTCACTCCGGTCGACTGGCATGAGTACCGGACCCCCGAAGTATTGCCGCAGTCCATATGATCGTTGTTGCAGTAAAGCCAGCACATGGATTGATTGATGAAGCCAAGGCTGTTTTTGGTGCAAATGTATGAAGAATAGACTGGCGGCCGGCAGATCTGCGAATTGCCGAAATAATTCATGTAGCGGTCCACTGTTCCGCCTTCGTTCACGTTGCAAAAGCGGTCTGATGCCGGGAAGAAGTTGCGCGATAGGTCGTAGTCCGAGAAGCTTTTCCCCACCCCGAACCTGAAGGCATTGACCCACAGCGCACCCTTGGAGTTTTTCACTTTCGAATATAGCCTGCTGTTCATGGTCGCAAAGTCGCAGGTGGTCTGGTAGAGATTCACCGACATGCCCAGGTCGCTGGCTGGCGCGTGAGAGGCATTGTCAACGGATGCGTTCGGGTCCCAATCCTGCGAAGCGATCGGAGGGCCTGGCTTGAAGCTTGTGTAGCCGCACATCATGGCAGTGCATTTTTCGTTCACGCAGCTTTGCGGAGCGGCATCCCCGCAAATCGGAAGGATGCTCCATGCGTCTGACCCGATGCAGACGCCATGATTTATGAGGGAGCTGTTGTCCCAGTAGCATAATGCCATTTCGCAATCGATGTTATTGTTTATATCCGCGCATTGGGGAGTGTGGCATGCGCCCGGGTTCGGGCCGTCCCATACGCAGCCGATTTTTTCACACTCGGTTCGGATACCCACGCCTATGCAATCAGTAAGCTTGCAGCGAACCACCCCGGCATCGAAAAGCGTCTGGTTTTTCTCGCAGTTGTGAAAAGTATTGGTGTATTTCCCGGAAAGCGTGCATTCAGGGTATTCTTCAAGCAGCTTGGTGGCTTGATTGTAAATGCCGGACTTGGCGCAGCAGGGGACGTATTTGTTGCCCGAGCAGCCGAACAGCACTAGGGATAGGCAAACTAGGACAGCCAATGCAAGCCTGCGAGACAAAACCATCATCCCAGCCTCGAAACCATCCTCATTATCTCGCCTGTGTCCCCGCCAAGGAGAGGGGTTGCGGCGCGTATGAACATAAGGGTCAGCACAAGCGAAACAAACGGGTAGAACAGCGCCCCTATTGTCAGCTGGTACAGGAGCGACGCGCCCTCAGCGGTTGCAAGCTCGCTTTGCTGCCCTGAGTTGGCATCCACGCTGGCAATCAGCACTGTGCTGCCCTTGAAGCCTGTGAAGCACTTGCCTGCCTGCTGGTCGGTTTGCACAGCATCCACCTTGACAAAGGTGGGGTCGGTCAGGACTATGAACGTGGGGAAAACAAAGAAAAAGCCGATCGCAATTGCGATGAACAGCCCGCCCACCCCGCGCGTAAGGGGGAATATGCGCAGCACGAGGCCGGCAGGCAGGAAGACAGAGAGCATGTTTTTCTGCAGATACGCTGCAAGTATGTACTGGGAATGCAATGAGACGAGCAGCCCGACTATCTTGGTGGCGATCAGGTGCGCCTCCTCGACTTTTTGGTGGAGCGCAAGGTCCCAGCTCCAGCAGTAGACTGGAGCGCCCAGAATGGAGATGCACAGGGACTCCAGCCTCTCCTGCGCCTTGTTGGATTCGTAAATGTTGCTATAAGCCTTGTCAAGCGCGGATATTTTTTCCTGGAGCTTGCACTTGAACGCGGCTATCGGGCCCGAGCCGAATTGCGAGTCGCCCCAGATGAGGAATATGCCGTTTGGCGCAGCGGCGCAGCTGACAGATGAGGAGCCGGTGCCGAGCACCTCGCCCATGAAGTCCAGCCCGCTTCCTGATGAAAGGCTGTAGAGGAGCGAGACTGCGAAGAATATCATCAAGGAGCTTGCCGAAACCTGGAGGAATTCCGATTTCGCATAGCGCTTGAGATGCTCGGAGTGCAGGGCAAATCCAGCCATGTAAATAAGCGCGTTGAAAAGCACGCAAATCAATACTGCGACAACCGCCAACCCCCACCAGTTGCCTTCGAGGTTTCTCTGGAACGACCCCCCGTATTCTTCATTGAAGGTGGCAGGACTGGCATAGGCGACTGCCGTGAGAACAAGAAGCGCAGCCATGATGAAAAGCAATGCTTTGCCCTTTGGCTGCGATTGCGCGCAATGCGCTGGCGCTGATTGCCTGTTTTCCCTCATATCATCTGCCCCAGCCGTGAAATGTCAGCCTCTTCCCCGAGGAAGCGCGAAAGCTCGCGCGTGAGCGCGGCAATGACTATGAAATTGAATGCAGGAAGGAATACCGTGGATAGAAAGATGAGTGTGTTGAATTTTATACTTTCCTCCAGTGGCTGGCCAGGATCCAATGATGTTATGTAATTTTCAAGACCAAGCTGCTGCCCCACTGTGATGCCGCCGAGGGACTGCTCGGTTTTGCCGTCAGGGGCAGGTATGCAGTTGAGCATCGTGGACGTGGCCAGCGTGGTCGGATTCGTGATTTCTGAGAATGGGGGCGTTATGTATTGGCAGTCGCTTGCCGGCCCGGAAGCCGTGCGCACCTGGACTTGGGCCATTGATGAGCCGACGAACGCGCGCGCAAATGAGGGCACTATGTATGCGTCAGCCACGATCATCAGGGGGTAGAACACGTAAAGCGCGATGACTATTGCCATGAGCGCGCCCCCGAACTGCCGCATGAAGGGTATGGAGCGGAGGACTATTGCGAGGGGCAGGAGCACCACGAACAGCCCTTTTGTGATGTAAAGGAGCGTGAAGTACTGGAAAATCACCGAAAGCTCGGAGAGGGTGGCTGCGGAGAGCAGGCTGTTCGTGAGCGCAAGCTTCGCAGATTCGCCGGAGAACGTCCCCTCGTTGTGGCTTGACAGCGTGTAGAGGCAGGTGCCTTCGCATATGTACTTCTGGAAAGTGCCGCGAATCTCGTATGCCGCAAGGTTGTATCGCAGCGATGCCATGTTCGCGATTCCGGCATTGCCCATGTATTGCAGGTGCATCACCGCGCCCTCGAAAAGCGTGCGCGAGCCGTCCGAGAGCGTGGCTGGATAGTTTATGCCCAGCATCTGGTTTATCTCGCCTGTCTTCACCTGGCAAAGGACAGCGAGCGCAAACAGGATGACTGCCACGAATACGAGCGAAACGAACACTTGCGCCGCCTCGGTTTTTGCCCAGGTGATTGCGCGGGGGCTGTGGAAAAACTCCCCTCCCATGTAGGCAAGCGCAATCATGGACGCCATTGCCACGCCGGCGAACGCCGACAGGCGCATGATGTAGGTGAAATTCTCGGTTACGCAGACATATATCGTCTAGACAGGCGGGAGCGGGGGGTATGCCACCGGCAGGGGGTTCGAGTGCGAAAAAATGCTGCACACTGACGGGTCGGCAATTGCGCACGCGCGCATTTCAAAAGTTACCGTGCTTCCTGCCTGGCAGCCGTAAGCACCGCAGTCAAGCGGCGGAGGAGGGGAATTGCCCCACTGGGTGCTTTGCCCGCCATAAACCCAATGGTATTGCAGGAACGCGCCTGCGCGCGGGAGAATCGAATTGCAATTCGTGCATTCCGCCGTTCCATTCGCATAGAAGGGGGTGAGAAGGGACTGGATATGCGGGGAAGGCTGGGGCGCAAGAGGCGGAGGCGTTAGTGCAGTCACGCACACCCCGCCAGGATTGCAAGGCTTGCTGTTGCAGCAGTCGGCCGCGCTTGTGCACGCCTCGCCTATTGCACTGCAAGCGAAGACAGCAGGCGCGGAATAATTCGAGTATGTGCATGGCTCGTAGCCAGGGCACCATT